>CAZZBG010000124.1:0-1501 GCA_964652865.1 uncultured Candidatus Saccharibacteria bacterium | reverse complement strand
AGACAGTCACCACCTCAGGAGCAAGTGGTACTTGATCAATCGCAGCGCTCATTGGCGCGAACCCACCATGCCGTACATCAAAAAAATATGCTTCAGTAGGCACCAGTTGACGCACTCCCACCCCAAATGCTTGTAATAACTTAATCTGCACACAGGCGCACAGCCATGCGAGCTCAATTTCGTTCGCCACCCGAGCTAACCGCTCAAAAAAATACTCAGCGACAGAAAAAATCTCTAGACTAGGCTCATGGTCTGGAGTCGCTTTCCCCACTACCTCCACAAACCAACTATACAGCACCACTTGCTGCTCAGTCATACCAGCTACATACACAGTACTCTTACTCACACCGATAAGTTTAAATAAACCAGAGTCAGAGCGGGACACAAGTCGAATATCAAAACAAGAAGCAGGCAAGAGGGCGGAGGAAAGCCTACTTTGTGGCCTTCTCGCAGCTGCAATGACTGCTCGAATCTTCCCTTCTTCTTTTGTAAACCAAGTCCCCAGTACGTCTGCTTCGCCTAACTGTTGCTGCTTCAATAAAAATGCACGTACAACGCTATCATACCTCATACTGCACACCCCCACTTCTGGCAAAACTATCAATAAACTCTGAGTACTGTTGCCGGAAATAGAAAAAACAAAGTATCTCAAACAATAAAATCGCCAGTAAAATAATAGTCTTTGTCCGATGTTTCATACGTATAGCTTACTGTACTAACTTAGCCCTGACAACCAAGCGCTTATCAACGGTGAATAACGGCGTACACGTATAGACAGTGAGCATTGGTTGTTCTGTTGCCTGTTCTATCTCAACCGCATTGGGCAGTGTTACCAGCACACTCTCTACCTCGTATACATACTCTTTCTCCTGCCAATATACAACCAACTTATCACCTGCAGCAACTTTGTCTAAATGGTAAAAAGTTTTTGGCCCAGACGTATATAAAAACCTATGCCCAACAAGAACAACATTGCCAATACTCCCCGGAAGAGCCGAATGCGGCCTTCGCCACGCTCCATCGTCCATCGCTCGAGCAGTCGTCCCTTCTACAATTGGCACGAAGACACCGATTTTTGGTATAGAAAGTGTGTTTTGCTTTGGGATTGCCGTGGTCACGGTAACAACGTCAGTATGCATAGGCGACCGTGGTGTAACCAAGGTCACTGTTGTCTCCTTGCTAAGACCTAAAAATTCTTGTACAGATTTACCAAAAGCACTATGACCAACAGAATACCACACAGCAGGAAAAACTGGGGCTAAGGCTATATATAGCCCTAGCCCTAATATGATTCCTAGTAAATACCGATTGAGTACAGCATACTGCTGCGGAGTAATGTGCATGGACACTCACGTAACCTATACTTCGTCTTCAAAACCAACCGCCACCCGCCCAACAGGAGTATGCAATCGGACTCGACGTATTGTCTTTATTCGGATTGCTGCTATAGCTGCAAGTGCGCAAAGTAGTGTAAACAGAGACAACGGTCCAATTGGTAAAC
>CAZZBG010000123.1:0-1558 GCA_964652865.1 uncultured Candidatus Saccharibacteria bacterium | reverse complement strand
CCTAATAATCAATCACCCACAGAACCCCTAGTACAAAGCCGATCACCAAAAATGCTATCGAAATTAAAAACCAAACGCTCGCTCGCACCTTACTCACCAAAGCAAAGTGTCTATCAATCTGCTTTATTGCTTTTTCTGCAGTGACATCTACAATTCGCACAGGCGCTTCCCGCTTTGCTTCAATATTTTGCGGTGCAAATAACTTAATCAAATCACTTCGAGAAATCACTCCCGCAAGTGTAAAGTGCTCATCTACTACCGGAATGGGGTTTACACGTTTTGTGGCAAATAGCTCTGCAAGATGCTCGATGGTATCGTTCGGAGACGCAGTCACAATGTTGCTATTCATCACATCAGCAGCAGTAGCACTAATAACTGCCTGCGCTTCGGTGGACAAGTGCTTCTTATCGTTCTGCACGAAGTCTAAGTCTTTCAACATCTTAATGTATGTTGGCAGGTACAACTTAGAGTCCGCGGTAATGAAATCACGTTCCATAATAACACCCATCAGTCGACCTCGTTCATCCACTACCGGTACCCCCGTAAAGCGATACGTATGAAGTACATCTGCTACTTGTTCAATGGTAGCATTTGGGCGCACCGTTATGACCTGCGTAGTCATAAGTTCTTTTACAAGCATTGTTTTTGTTTCAGTTTAAAGTCAAAAAGCGGAAAGAAATGCAATAATAGTATACACTACACTTATGTGGCATACCAAAAAAATCTTACTACTCTGCTGTATTGTCGCAGCAGCTGCAAGTACACTACTGTGGTACAAGCAGAATCAAACACACACAGAACCAAGTCTTCCATTTCAAACACAACACAGAACTGTCCAAGTAAGAGTAGGCACTGCAACTTTTACTGCAGTCCTTGCAGACACCAAAGAAAAGCAACGTATCGGGCTCTCGAACTACCAGCAATTACTCCCTCATGAAGGCATGCTGTT
This sequence comes from uncultured Candidatus Saccharibacteria bacterium, assembly GCA_964652865.1. Lineage (GTDB taxonomy): Bacteria > Patescibacteriota > Doudnabacteria > UBA920 > UBA920 > JAEUSE01. The sequence goes on along the minus strand of CAZZBG010000123.1, from coordinate 609 downwards.
CCCTTTTGTTCCTGCACAACCTGCAACGTTCTGGATGAAAGACATGCAAATACCCATTGACCTCATATGGATAAAAGATTCACGCGTCATTGGCATCGAAAAGAATTTACCTACACCAAAAAACTCAGATTCTACACCTCTCCCTACGTGGGCATCACCAGCACCAATAGACGCAGTGCTAGAAGTGAGTGCGGGAAGTACAACAGAGCTGGGGATTACCATTGGCGACTCTGTAACGTGGTAGTGCTAGTGGTATCAATAGTTACTCACCGACAAAGCTATTTTTTCCTGCGGAAAATTCGGCAGCTGCACCACCAAGACAAAAGTCAACATTGTATTGCGGTCCAATTTTTGTGTACCGAAATACATTATCAGTCATAGTACAGACACCATCTGGAGGCACTATTGGTGGTGGTAGCGATGGTATAAACTCAGGAATCAAGGTTTCCAGACTATCTGGTAACGCAGCATACTTAGCCTTATACGAACCAATAGCAGTACGAACTTTTGCTAACCGCTCAAGCCTGAGCGCGTCACGAGTTGCGACTTGCTCGGAAGCAAACAACCAGACTCGAGAATCCCACTTCTGAAGCGGGGCTGCGCTAATTT
>CAZZBG010000122.1:0-1564 GCA_964652865.1 uncultured Candidatus Saccharibacteria bacterium | reverse complement strand
GTTCTGTACATCCACAAACACACCAACACGCTGATCTGGATTTCTTATTGACATACTACTTAATCAATTATAAAAATATAAAATTCAAACTACTCTAAAAGTTGTGGGACGGGTTCTGCTTTTGCGTCGAGTTGTAAGCTTGCTGCATTGCCTATGCTTGTCTTCAGCTTCGTGAAGTCATTGCTCACCACACCCATGGTGTTGTTCACATTTTTTACATGGGTTGCAAGCACATCCAAATTTTTGCCAAACTTGTCGCTTTCTTGGCGGATACCGGTAATCATGGCCAAAATTTCTTTTGCCACTTCATTTACCTGTTGTCCCCGAAGCGACACAACAATATTTCGTAGGTATATAAACAAATCATTTGGGCCGACTGGTATGACTGCCTTACCACGAGCGTATTCAATAATGTCGCTGTCTACAATAATCTCTTGGTACACCCCCGCGCTCGGCACATACATAAGTGCAAAATCAAACGTCCCCTCTTGCGGGAGTACATATTTTTTGTGAATTTCGTCTATGCGCTTTTTTACGTCTTTGTAAAAAAGTTTTTTGTAGTCGGCGCTCAGTTTTTCGTCTTGCGCTTCTTTATGCAATCGAAAATTTTCCATAGAAAATTTACTGTCGATTGGCAAAATGTTATCCCCAAACCGAACAATAGCATCTACTGTTTCGCCATTTTTAAATTTGTATTGCACTTGGAAACTAGACTTTGGCAATACCTGCTCCAGCATACGCTCGAGCATTTCTTCTCCAAAGTTTCCCCGGAGCTTTGGACTTGCAAGTGTTTCTGCAAGCCGCCGGATATCTGGACCAATTTGGTCGACTGTACCCAAGCGTTGGCGCAAATCGCCAATCACCTTTGCTGCGTTGTCTAAGCGCTCATTGATTTGCTTGTTTGTTTCGGCAATGTTTCGGTCCATGGCATGGCGCGAAGCTTCAGTATCATTCTTCATTTGGCGCATCCAGTCCGCCATAACCCGCAAACTTTCACTCTCCTGCGGGGTTTCAAGCTTCTTTTTGAGCCCCACGAGCATAAACAAAAGAACAACAATCCCTAAACCAAGTACTGCAAATAGTGCGTATATAAGTGGATTCATACTCCATAGTATACCACTGTGTGCTCATTCAGAAAAACAGCTGCGTGACTTGCATGCCCCGTGCCACTTACGCTAAAATCAGTCGTAGTAACACCTACAAACCAACGAACCAAGGAGGATTAACCGTGCCAAAAAAACGGAAAACCGGAAACGACGAAAATAACAAAAATGAAAGCGCAACAGAGCAAGCCCCAACAACAAAACGGGGTCGCGCTAGACTTGCTGTAATAGCTGGTCATCCTACTACAACCTTTCACGCATCAACCACAGCTCCTGCTTCCCGCTTCAACATCCAAGAAACCGTTGCGGAAAGCAGTACCCCAAAAACTAAAAAGAAATAAGCACACATGTGCGTGCACCCCCTCTCGCGTCAGCAATGACGCCTTTTTTATTGCTTGACAGATTGTCACTCTCTGGTGTAGAGTGACAATATACAGTAATCGGTATTTCTACTTTGGAAA
>CAZZBG010000121.1:0-1602 GCA_964652865.1 uncultured Candidatus Saccharibacteria bacterium | reverse complement strand
AAATGACTCAAATACTCTGCATACTCACCCGGTTTTTCCTGTTCTACTGCTTTCGTTATCGCAACTGCTTGTTCCAGTTCTCCCACCGCTTCGGCAAACTTACCACACTGGAAGAAGTAATCACCTAACCGCAAGTGCATAACCGCGATCGGCTGTCCGGTAACACCCAAATCCTTGGCAAGCGCAATCCCTGCTATGGCCAAGCTGTGCATGCAATGCAAATAAAACACATTCCCTGTTCTTGTATGCTCGTCTTTAAATACTAAGAGCTGGTGACCATATGCATTAATTGCCAACACGGGGTCATTTTGTGTACCTGCTTCAAGCAAAGCAATCTGACTCAAACGTAACGCTTCTGCACCTGCCCCTGTCTCCCGCGCTTTTTCTAGTGGTTCAAAATACTTTGTATAATCCATGTCTAAATAATACTTACTAAGAGCCAAAATACAATGGCTAAATCATTTTTCAAATACGGGATGTCTACCAACCCATGGACAAGCAACGCTACGAGCGCCAAAGCAAGTCCACGCTGAAACCCAACCGTATCTACACCTTTTTGCACACCTCGCCAGATCAAAAGCCCGAGCATGCCCACAAACGAAACTAAACCAAGCAGCCCTGTATCTACCCAAAAATTCAGAAAGATATTATGTGGTGCAGGATAGCGCTGCAAATTCGGATCGGTGTTATACGCATCCCAATTAGTGCTAAACCCAAGCAAACCTTTCCCCAGCACTGGAGAATCTTTTACCATTTCCCATCCCGTATTCCACAAAGAAAAACGCGCAACGCTCGATTTCTCTCCTTGGAACGGCAGTAGTACTCTGTACCGAAAATTTGGCACAGCAAAAACGACAGCGATCATAATAAGGAATGCAGCTCCAGCGCCCACTAGTACTTTTCTATTACCTGCAACAAGAACAAACACTACTACCGCAGCAGCAAGCCCTAGCCAGCCACCACGAGATAAAGAAAGGAACAAGCCAACTACTCCGAGCAACCAAAGGACAGTGCTTAGTGCTAAGTGCTTAGTGATTAGTTTGGGAAATTTGCGTTCCTGTTCCGCAGCGACTTTTCTAAGTACTAAGTACTCGGTACTCAGCACTGGCATCAAAAATGCTAAGAGTGGTGTCACAAACAGTGCATAAAAATTAGGATGCAAGAAAAATGCGAGCGCTCGTTTTGGCTCAACAGCATTCCCCCACCAAGCCTCAGGCACACCAATTAAAGTGGTGTATTGGATAATTGCGTACACACCACACACTGCTACAAAAAGCAAAGAGGCCTGAGCAAGTAACTTACCAATTTCTAATTGTAAGTTGGTAGCATGCGAATAGTACCGCACCAAAAAATACATACCAATTGGCTGCAGGAACAAAACTAACAACTGTCCGAGCTTGTCTTCTGAAACACCCCCGACAAACACAGAAAGCATTCCGGAAAGTAAAAACAGAAGCGCTAGTCCACTTTGTGTGGTGCGAAGCTCTGCACCAAGCCACCGCAAGAAGTGTCGCACTCGCTTTGTGCCGATTACCCAACCAACTCCTCCAAGCAACACGCAAAACACCCACAACATGAGCACATTTGTTGGCACGCCCCACA
>CAZZBG010000120.1:0-1635 GCA_964652865.1 uncultured Candidatus Saccharibacteria bacterium | reverse complement strand
AGTCAGAAGAATCGCAACGTATGCTAACAGTAACAGATCTCGCAAAAGGCCTCCGTGTCTACTCCGTACAAATAAACAAATCTGGCGAAATTCAAGAATTAACGCAAGTTGCATAAAATAAGAGCGGTAGCTGAATACAATTCAGCTACCGCTCTACTATCGTTAGATCTGGTCCACAGGCGACACGACCGGCTTCAACAAACGTGAAGCCAGCAAATAAGTGAGAATCGAGAGTACCCTAATTGCGGGTAAACTTACGAGCCAGTCCACTTTGGTGATGATGTCACGTAGCCACAGTATGGTTTTATTCGGAAAAACTTTCCCTAACCAAAACAGTGGCCAAAATGGTGACCACGCAGTTGTGAAGCCACACCCTTGCAGGTGGGCTTTCACGTGTACGACACCAACTGGCACAAACCTGATTTGTGCTAAAAGGCTTAGCGCATTAAAAGTTGAGAGCCAGAATTGCAAATACCCATAGGCCAGAAAGAAATTTCGCAAGTGCCCTGGTAGAAGCATATATGCAACTATCAAGTAGTGCCAACCGAACGTCAGTCCAGCAGAACCACCAAAACTCAGTGCTGCTTTTTTGACTCGGCGATCTGGGCAGCCAGTGCAACCAGCTTCTCCGGACCTAAGCCCATTTGCATGACCTGTGATCAGCAACCACATCAAAATTGGCACCAACCCAATAAGTGAATAGACAACCCATGTCCAGTGTATCATTACAACCATCCTCCTGTAACATCGACAAAATAAAACGCGCATTGCTACGCGGTTCTTGCTAACATACTACTCTTACTAGAAAATTAACGCAAGATGCTTTTCCCCTCATAATTATAAGCAATCTAATGAAGTTCAAGTGCAATAAATCGTGGTAGAATATCTATACGTTGTAAATACATCAATATACTATGCTCAAAACAGGACAAAAAGCACCAGCAATTAAGCTCCCAGACCAAAATGGGACCATACACCAGCTCAAAGACTACGCAGGTCAATGGGTACTCGTTTACTTCTACCCTAAAGATGACACCCCAGGGTGTACCACAGAAGCCTGCGCGCTGCGAGACAATTTCCCAAAATTTAAAAAACTAAAGGCTGCAGTTCTTGGAATTTCGATAGACCCTGTAAATAAACATGAGAAGTTTGCCGCAAAGTACGAACTCCCCTTCACGCTACTGGCAGACGAAGACAAAAAAGTAGTGGAGAGTTACGGTGTCTGGGCAGAAAAAAGTATGTATGGACGCAAGTACATGGGCACACTCCGCACTTCCTTCCTTATTGACCCTGCTGGCAAAATTGCCAAGATATACGAAAACGTAAAACCTGCCCAACACGCAGAAGAAGTACTGGCGGACATAGCATCCCTAATAAAATAAAAGATGCCAATATACAAATGGGTACGAATGATACAAATAAGTACTCATTCACATTAAACCAGTTGTAGCACACTATCAGCATTAGTATATATTCGTATCATTAGTACAATTAGTATATTAGTATCTAAATTTATGATTAAACACGTAGACATCACCATCACCGGTAAAGTACAAGGCGTTGGATTCCGGTACTGTGCGCTCGACGAAGCAATAGAGCTTGGACTTTCTGGTGTAGTTAAAAATGTTGGAAAAA
>CAZZBG010000119.1:0-1666 GCA_964652865.1 uncultured Candidatus Saccharibacteria bacterium | reverse complement strand
TTCTACCATGCCACCGCGGGTTATGTTGGAGTTGATTGTCGTGCAGATGATGTAGAAGTTGCTAGGAGTTAGGAATTAGGTTGTAGGGAGTAGCAAGAAGAAATTCCAAATCACAAGCACCAAATAACAAATAAATTCCAATATCGAAAGCACAAATAAATACTAGCTTAACTAAAAACTCAAAAGTCAAAACGCAAAACTTCAACTCAAAACTTGTTAACTTCAATACAATTTAGTTTTGAGTGTACAGCTTCGTCACCGTTAGATGGGCACCATCTGACACCCTGCGTGCAGTTATGAGCTGGTATTGTATCGACATAAGTAGACAAAAAGTTTGCATGTCAGATGGTGCCCATCTAACTCTTAATGGCTTTAACTTTAAGACCTTAAGACGTGACGGCTCTTGTTTTGCTACTCCCTCATTCCTAACTCCTAATTCCTTCTGCTTATGCTATACTAAGGTAGACGAGAGTACACCCTAAATACATATAAACATAGAGCATGCAAACATGTAAGCAAGGACAAGGAATTTATGTTTATATGTTTTGATGTTTAAATGGTAAAATGATTCCTATGCAGCCTCTTGCAGCACGGCTTCGGCCAAACAATTTAGATGAGTACGTAGGCCAAGAACACTTGGTCGCTTTGGGCAAGCCGTTACGTATGGCAATAGAGCAGAAGCATTTGTTTAGCTTTATTCTGTGGGGGCCACCAGGGGTGGGCAAGACGACTTTGGCGCGCATATATGCACAGGCGCTGGGTGCAGAATTCCACGAGCTCTCTGCAGTTTCTGCCGGCAAAGAAGATATAAGAAAAATTGTAGAGCAATCCAAATCTACGAATGAGACGAATCTACAGATACCTACAAATAAATCCCAAATACTATTTTTGGACGAAATTCACCGCTTTAACAAAGCGCAACAAGATTTTTTACTGCCATATGTAGAAAGTGGAAAGCTCACTGTAATTGGTGCAACTACAGAAAATCCGAGTTTTGAAGTTATCCCTGCGCTGCTGTCCCGTTGTAGAGTATTTACCTTAAAGGAACTTACGGAAAGCCAAATGCGCGAAGTTATTACTCGTGCGCTTGCCTCACTGCAAACTGATCCTTCGGGTTCCTCCCCTAATCCGCCAGCTGGCGGAAGGGAGGGTAGGTGGGGTATGGACGAAGAGGCAATAACGTGGCTAGTGTCTATGGCAAATGGCGACGCCCGCCAAGCTCTAACCATGCTGGACAACACCGCACAGCTGTACTCAGAAATTACCGTAGAGACACTCAAAGAAACATTGCAGTCTAAAACCCTGCGCTACGACAAAGCAGGGGATGAGCACTACAATACCATTAGCGCGTTCATTAAAAGCATGCGCGCTTCGCAAGTAGACGCAGCGCTCTACTATTTGGCGCGCATGGTGGAAGCAGGGGAAGACCCCTTGTTTATTGCGAGACGCATGGTAATTTTTGCTTCTGAAGACATTGGACTTGCACAACCAACAGCACTGGTTGTTGCTAATGCGGTGTTTGCAGCGTGCCAAAGTATTGGGTATCCTGAATGCGCTATTAACCTTGCGCATGGGGTGGCGTATCTTGCTCAGTGCAAAAAAGACCGGAGCGCGTACGACGGCCTGCGAGCAGCACAAGCTGACGTAAAGAGTATGGGTAACTTGC
>CAZZBG010000118.1:0-1696 GCA_964652865.1 uncultured Candidatus Saccharibacteria bacterium | reverse complement strand
ATTTTGGCTCTTACTTGTTATCCAACTTTTTCACAATTGTGAAAAAGTTGGATAAGGAATTTCCTCCGCAAAATTTGTAGCTAAAACATGTCACTTATAAAACCAGGGTATAAATACAAAGGGCTCAATTCTGAACCCTTTTCATGATGATGTTGGAAGCAGCTTAATGTCTAGATGGTACTATCTAATGTTAGAGTTATGACAACCTTGGTTGGCTAATGAATTCGTTAAGTATTACCAGGTACTCTGCTTGGGTTTCTTTTGATATCCAAGTTTCATCGAGAGATGGTACATGTCCGTTCGATTCGATTATAGTTGCGCAGTCCCCAAAAAAGAAACCAGTCGGTGTTGCTATGAATAACTGAACAGATTTCCAGCGTTCTTGAATTTTAGCAGCCATTTCTACTACGAATACTGGGTCTAAGTGTGAGCGGTATTTAACCTCGACAAGGTATACATCTCTTTTGTCGTGCGACACCAGTGCAAAGTCTGGAGCGCTTCGAATAGTGTCTAATACTCTTGTGTCGTCTGCAAGAGAAGCGTACTGAGCTATTTCAGGAAAACTATTTTCGTACCCAAATGGAATAACGGTAAACTTGTTGCTATTTCGCAACATTTGGGAAAAGACTAACTCTGCTATTTTCCCTTTTATAAGCTGTTCAGAAAACTGTATTGGTGTTTGGTATGCCATGCGCGCTTGATTACTTTATATATAAATTGAATATAACTCCGCTAGCCCATCTGTGGAAAAGAGGGGAAGAAGAGAGGAAAATTTTTAATTTTCAATTTCTAATTTTTCTTCTCGCTACTTCTTCATTCTGGCGTGAAGACATTAAGACATGAAGACGTGACGACTGTATTACCTTCCAAACCAATCATTCTGCCAAGATTTCATGGTGGTAATTTCTGTGGTTTGTGCAGAGATTATGTCGTTGGCGAGTTTAATGAGTTCTGAACGCTTGGAAGTTGCGAGTACTTGTCGTGCCATGACGACTGCACCTTCGTGGTGCTCTATCATTTCGCTTAGGAATTGCTTGTCGAACTCGTCCCCTGTTTTACCTTCTAGTGCGCTGGTCATTCCGTGCATAGCTGTAGTCATGGTGGAGTGGTCCATGGTGCTTGGTGCGCTTGTTGTGATTGGTTCCATGACGTCATTTGTGCTCGTGTGCTCGGTGCTTTGCATACTCAAAAACACACCTGCGGTTATCGCCGCTCCAACTACTAACCCCAACAAAGCAAATACTATCTGGTTCTTATTGTTCATATGGTTTGAATAAATTTCCAATTTTTAATTTTTCTTTCTGGTACTGCATTCCCCTTCGACGTTAAGACCTTAAGACGTGACGACTCTTGATCTTCTCTTTCTCGCAACTAGTAACTTAGTTTTACCACCCTCCTCCACCTCCGCCTCCTCCTCCCCCGCCAGAGCTGCCGCCACCACCACCAGACGATCCTGGGGGTGTGGACGCTGCTGCAATGGCGCTGCTAAAGCTGGAAGTAAAGTCACTGGTACCAAAGTCTGCCATGCTTGCTCCCACGAGCCACGCAGGGTTGTAACTTGGTTTACCACCTTCTTGCATAGCAGCAAAGACTGCAGTGAACTGTTTTGCCCATTTGTTTGCTACACCGAGTGCGTGTGCATACGGCAAAAACTTTTCAAACAACTCTGGAGTTTGTTCTGGTGGGTTGTGGAAGT
>CAZZBG010000117.1:0-1796 GCA_964652865.1 uncultured Candidatus Saccharibacteria bacterium | reverse complement strand
GCCAGCAACCCTTTTTGCCCTTCGGACATAGCGCCAATGTCTGTTGCTAATACTTTTCCATCGAGCAAAAATCCTGCTGCGACCGAACGAGCAAACTGCTCATCTTTTTCTTGCATGACACCAAGGAGTGAGTCCAAACCAGTTTCCGCAAAATTGAGCATGGAAAAATCCTGCTTGTAGTAGCCAGTCACAATACCATCGGCAATCTTTGCGCCAGTTGCTTTACCATGTGCGAGTGCATCCAGAAAAGTGCTTTTACCAATACCGTTTGGACCAGAAATAAGGATATGACTCCCACGACGGACAGTAATCTCTTTTTCTTTCTCTTGCACTTTGCCATGCTTCACTGCAAAAACAGAAGTAACTTGCACAACTTGTCCGTTAAAGAAATTTGGGTACTCTTGTGTAGGAATAGTAAACTCCCGAATAGTTTTGTCTTCCTTGCGCACGTCTACCATGGTCTCTTCTGCTTCTTCCGCTGACTCTCGCATGCGTTTGGCCACTGCACGCAGCTTCCCCCCTTTGTGAGCAAATTGTTCTGCTTGTGCTTTGAGGCGTTTCACTTCCCCTTCCGCACGAGCGTTCTGCATGTTTTCCCGTTCAATCCGTTTGCCAATTTCTTCTACCACGTCGTAGTAGTTCCCTGTATACTGTTCTACTTTTTTAGTAAATGAATCCAAGTACAACACACCGTCGGTAAAGGCATTCAAGAAGTCTGCGTCGTGAGAAATAACAATACAGGTCTTTTCGTACATCATCAAAAACCCTGTTAGGTGTTCTATGCCTGCTTGATCGAGGTTGTTGGTTGGCTCATCGAGTAGCAGAATATCTGGTTCTTGGATAATAGCGTACGCCAAAAGCAATCGCGCTTGTTGCCCACCGGAAAACTCTCGGATAGTTTTTTCGAGAGGAACGTCTAAGTTCACCACAGCAAACACGTTGGCAATAAGTTTGTCTAAGTTGTATTTCTTTTCGGTAAATGCCGTTGCAAAGTACTCGCGCACAGACAAATCCATGTGCTCTGCTGGCATGACCTGTCTTGCGATTGCCACCGTTGTATCGCGCGGGGTTAAAATGACTTGTCCTTCGTTTGGTTGTAGTTCACCGGTAATCATTTTGAACAAAGTGGACTTTCCTGCCCCATTTTGTCCCATGAGCGCCATACGGCTGCCAGAACGCACAGAAAAAGACGCCTCATCTAAAAGGTGCCGTTGGTGTGAATATTCAAAAGTAACTTCGGAAAAACGTAAAACTACTTCGTTTGCCATAGGTAGACTCTAAATACAGAATACATAAAAGCCCCAAAACGGGCTCTTTAACTCCACATAGTATACGAACTTTCTGCCCTTTTTGCAACTGGTTACAATGGTCACCTTCGTAACGGTTACGAAGGTGACCATTGTAACCGAGTGATACAGAGAACAAAACACTTGCGGCTTTTGCTGCAAGTGTTTTGTTATCGCATGTCTGTTTTTGTCTAGGGGCGCTGTCGAAATTGCATCGACTACATTGCGCATGCCTTACAGTCAGATTTGTGAGTAGCAACTACATAGATAGTAGCAATACCTACTACTGTGTAAATAACGCGAGCTGGAATGCTCATCATATCTCCTGCAAACAAATGGCCAATGTCCCACCAAAAGACACCAAGGAGTAACCAGTTCAACCCACCAACTACCAACAAGGTAAACGCAAGTTTATGTAAAAATTTCAAACGTATTCACCTCCCTTCGATTATGAAGGTAACTTTTACACGTTAACTTCTACTGCTAGTAGTATATCGCATACATCACATG
>CAZZBG010000116.1:0-1809 GCA_964652865.1 uncultured Candidatus Saccharibacteria bacterium | reverse complement strand
CAGAAAAAATCATTGGCACAATCGTACCAATGTTCTCTTTTTCGTTATATGTAGGGATGACAATTACGGAATGGTGCATAAGCGGCTAAAATAGGTTATACTATACATCCTTGACGAATAAGGTAATATCTGGCTTATTGAAGTAATTAAATCATATTTTGAGTAAAAAGTCAATGGCAAAACCACACAAAATTTTATTACTTTTCTGCTTATTTACAGTAGTTTTTCCATTTGTATCCGGTAGCAACCGAGCAGATGGGGCAAGCGCACCCCGCCCAGAAAAAATATATGGCGTCAATCGGAGCGGAGCAGAATTCGGCCCCGACAAACTTCCTGGGATAGAAGGCAAAGACTATATATACCCAACCGATACAGAAATTCTTACCTCATTTTCCGGCAAAGGCTTAACCGTTGTCCGACTCCCCTTTCTCTGGGAACGCCTCCAAGCAAAAAAATTTGGCGAACTAAACCAGAGTGGAGTTACTGCGCTTGCGGCATTTTTAGACTCTGCTGCCACAGCAAACACCAAAGTAATTCTTGACCTTCACAACTACGGACGGTACTACCACACACCGTTACAAGAAACAGATAGCGCAGCCCTTGCCGACGTCTGGGTAAAGCTACTCACTGCGTTAAAGCAAAAACAAGCGTTGTGGGGAGCTGAGCTCATGAACGAGCCGCACGACTTACCCGGTGGCAGTACTGCATGGAAAAAGATTGTGCAAACCACCGTAACCGAAATTCGAAAAGTAGACACCAAAACTACCCTGCTTATCCCTGGGTATAGCTGGCAGAGTGCCTATTTTTGGCAGGACAACAACCGCGATTTGCTCATTGCTGACCCTGCAGGAAAACTACTCTATGCAGCGCACATTTACTTCGACAAAGATTTTACTGGCACATATACAAGTAAAGTAACCAGCGCAGCCACCTTGGGCACTGAGCGAATCCTCCCCTTTCTTGAATGGCTCAAGACACATAAAGTACGCGGTATACTTACTGAATACGGAGCCCCCAGCGCTGACCCACAAGCACTCGCAATCATGCGAAACATGCTCGACACAGTCGACAACAACGACGAGCTCGTTGGAGCCATATACTGGTCAAGCGGCCCATGGTGGGGAGATTACCCACTTTCCATAGAGCCAGAAGAAGGCAAGCAGAAACCCCAAATGGACATCGTCCTTAACTTCCCCAGCAGAGCTAATCCTGCAAAACTGCCAACAAACATCAAACTTGGGAACATGGTGCAATTCAAAAATAATCCCACCATCTTTTTAATCGAACAAACAGGGCTGCGCCCATTCGCAGACTTTGCAACATACCAAGCTTACAAAGCGGAAAATCCAAAAGCAAAACTGTACCAAAGAACAGAAAAGTCGAGCCTGTACACCATCCGCTGGCAACCAGTTAGCCAAGAATAGGCCAACAAAAAACCCGTACGAAATTCGTACGGGTTTCGTATTTGCTATTCTCAACACTAGCTTCCGCAGTGTGCGTCATAATCATGACTGACCGCACCATACCCTGGGTGGATTTGTGCCCCAGAAGTACTAAACAGTCGAAAGATTGCAGCAGTACCTGCAGGGAAGTCTTTTGTCGATACGGTAATACTACCACGGTACACACCATCTGCTTGCTTCGTCAGAGCAACCACCCGAGGCCCCGTGTAATTTCCTGGGTTCGCAGGAGTTTTTTCAAGGCGAAGTTCAGTAAAGCGGATTTCTGCTGGTACTGGAGAAACTGCAGAAATTGTATGCATACGGCTCATACATGTACTGACTACACCGTATCCACCAATGAAAGGTT
>CAZZBG010000115.1:0-1882 GCA_964652865.1 uncultured Candidatus Saccharibacteria bacterium | reverse complement strand
CTTGGACATAGTGATACCCTAAGAACACACGTGCACTAGCAGTGCACAACGTTATGATCATACTGACGAAAGCCAAAGTCGGAGAAAACCACAGCGCCGCCACAGTCAACACGCCCAGTGCTGTTGTATGCCCAGAGGGAAACGAGTCGTACTGTTCGTCTATGTGGGAAAATAATCCTTTTCCTGCGCTGGGGACAAAACCATAGGCTTGGTACGGACGCCGCACTGGAAGCACCAACCCAATGAGCTGTACAACAATCCCCCATGCTACGAACAACCCCACACCAGCAAGCGTAATATATTCCCTCCCTGTCACAAACCACACCAACACAAAAGGTATGCAAACGTACAAAAACACTATTCGTGTGGCAAAAAAATCAAGCAGTGTGTGCACTGTTTTGTGATCCCGAAGCCAGTGGTTTATTTGTATATAGTGTTTTTTTTGCATGCAAGTTTAGCGAACGAAGTAGACAGTAAAAATAACAAGCGCAAACGCAATTCGGTACCACACGAAAATACTAAAATCCCGTTTGGCAAGAAGCGTCAACAAAAATCGAATTGCCAAAAAGCCCACTACAGCAGCGGTCACAAACCCGACCCCCAGCGCCCACCAATCCGCCCCTGCGCCTAAATCGCCCACTTTGAGTAGTCCTGCCCCAAACGTAATTGGTATGGACATAAGGAAACTAAAACGTGCGACATCTGCTCGCTTAAACCCCAATGCCAGTCCAGTGGTCATTGTACTACCACTCCGCGACACCCCAGGGATAAGCGCAAGTGCTTGACTTAACCCTATAAGCACTGCATGGACTGGTCGTATCTGATTCAGCGTCTGCACTTTTTTCCCTAATGCATCTGCCAAAGCTAAAATAATACCAAATCCCAACATGGTACAGCCAATAAGAAGCGGATTACGAAATGCCGACTCTGCTTCACTTTCCAAAAGTTTGCCAATAATTGCCGCTGGAATACTCGCCAATACAATAAGCCACGATAACTTTTGATATATATCAGCAGTGAAGTTTCTAGTCGAAGCAGCTAACGAATGAAAAAACCCTTTAGCAAGCAGTACAATATCTCGCCGAAAATAAACCACCACCGCAAGAAGCGTCCCCCAGTGCAGTGCAACATCGAAAGCCAGTCCTTGGTCTTCCCAACCAAACAACCATGGCGTCACTATTAAATGTGCAGAACTCGATATTGGTAAAAATTCCCCCAGCCCTTGAACGATGCCAAGAATAAAAGCTTCAAACATAAATAATAGTAATTAGTAAGTAGTGCTTAGTAATTAGATCAATACCACATTGCAAATAGCTCGCGTTAGGAGATTGGAAATTGTGCGCAGAGGTCAGCAACAAGATTGCGAATGACGGTAAGACGAGCATCGGTAGTCATACGGGTTCTAAAGTCAGCCAAGTAGCTTGCCCGCTCTTCTTTTGCCTCTGGCAATCTTTCGTCTTTTATAATTTCCACAACCTCGGCAATCCACTCTGCAATTTTTTGCATTTCATGTGTACCCATACCACGCGTCGTAACTGCAGGAGTACCAATGCGCACCCCAGAAGGATAAAAAGGACTAGGATCTTGTGGTACCGTGTTGCGGTTCGTCACGATGCCAGCCGCAGCAAGAGCAGCGGCTACAAGTGTACCCTTACCCACTGAGTCAGCAGAAAAGTCTAACACCATCAAATGGTTCTCCGTACCACCACCCACGAGCCGAATACCAGCAGACTGGAGCGCGCTCGCAAGCGCTTGCGCGTTTTGCACCACTTGCTTGCCGTAGTCTTTAAACTCAGGTTGCATTGCTTCAAACAACGCTGTCGCTATAGCCGCGGTCGTCGCATTGTGTGGCCCGCCCTGCATGCCAGGCATAACAGCAGCA
>CAZZBG010000114.1:0-1907 GCA_964652865.1 uncultured Candidatus Saccharibacteria bacterium | reverse complement strand
ACACCTTGCAAGTGGTCGTACTCGTGCTGAATGCATTTTGCAAGGAGTCCGGTTGCTTTCAGGGTAAATGGTTCAAAGTGTTCGTCGAGTGCTGTTACCTCTACTTCTGCGGGGCGTTCAACGGGGCCAAACAAAGTTGACTCACACACGCTCCCACAGCCTTCTTCCAAAATTGTTTTGTGTCCAGAAGTCCAAACAATTTTTGGATTTACAAACACCCGCGTGTCATCTGCCCCTGCTTTTTTTCGTCCTTTGCTTTCAGCTATCTCGGTAACAAACACTTGCAGCCCCACCCCAATCTGCGGTGCGGCAATGCCAATAAGGTCAGTCGCGCGAAGTGTGTCTACCATGTCTTTTACCAAACGAGGCAAGAGCGCTGCATCTTTCTTGGTAACCGCCTTTGCTTTCGCCCGAATAACTGCTTCCCCAACTTGTGAGAGTACTTTTACTGCCATAGGTCTAAAACGAGATATAAATTACTCATAGCATACCAAAAAGTCGCCATTTCGGCGACTCCATCCGCACCGCACAGCACTACTACTTCTTTTCTGGCAACATGTCCTTGGCTGGTGCAAAAGAAAGGTTTACGTCTATTTGCGTGTAGAGCTGCTGCACCGCATAGTGCAGTTTTTGAAAAGTATCGAACTCTTTGTCATGAATCCGTTCGACGAGATCAGATTTGTCATAGTGGAACTGGTCGAGCGGATCAAGGATATTCTTCCTCACGTTTACTTGTGCAGTAGTAAGCCGAGAAATATGCGTATGCAAAAATGTTTTTTGTGCTTCTGCTTCAGCTTTGGAAATGTCTCCCTCAAAAAGAGCGTCGTCTACAGCACTCTGCGCTGACATCAATGTCGTTTTGATTTCATTCAGTGGATTACGCACAGCTGGGACTGTTAGGTTTCCGAGCATGGACAGTATGGGCTCGCCAAACTTTTTTACTTCTGCCAAAACCTGCTCGGACACTTCAAACAGAGCAGCGTACTCAGACCATAGCGGAGAAGCAGGGTTCACACTAAAAGTAATCGCTCCAAACGGAGACATAATTACATGCTCAACCACGCTTTTGGCTTTGGAGTTGTAGTACGCATTAGCAAAAAGCTCACATGCTTGCCACTCAAGGTAATACGAATCTGGTAAATAGGTAATCCAGTTACTTTCACGCAGTAGCTCTTTTGCTTTGAGCTGCTGTTGCAGTAATTTCTGCTCTGCTGCAGCATCTGCACCAAGCAAGAGAGGGCCAACTCGGTACATGGAAATCTTAGCTTCTTTATTTGGCAAGTCGGGCCCCACGAGTGAAGCGAACTTATCAAAACCTGGCATTTCATTGGGCTCCTCAGTTCCCGCAGCTGTCCAGCGCCCAGACCCTTTCTGCTCTACATACACTGCAGATCGCACTCGTGGTCGCGACTTGCGAGACATGTGCTGGAGCACGACCTCACCCTCCTCCTTAGTCATCTTCGGACCTAACTCAAGCTCGGGAGTGGGGGTGCTTTGCCGCTCTGGTGTAGGCTTCTGCCCAAGCACCTTGCGCTCCCCTGCCGCAATGCCCATAGCAGCAGCGAGCGCACTACTTAAAAATTCACGCCTGTTCATAAGGTATAAAATTATGTATATCTATTAGCCTGCACTAACTCCATACGAATTACTTTTGGTTGCACCATGTTCTCTGGTCGCTCTTCTACTCGAACTTGTGCAAATCCGCATTTTTCATATGCACGGATAGCGACACCATTCTCTGGCCGAACCTCTAAATATACTTTTGTAATTCCATGTGCAAGACCTTCTTTCAACAGTTGTCGTACTGCTTCTGAACCATACCCCTTACCCCATTCCGTTTGTTCCCCAATCACTATTTGTGTCTCCCACCAAGCGTCAGGGTGTGCAACCAAATTCACGTGCCCAAT
>CAZZBG010000113.1:0-1918 GCA_964652865.1 uncultured Candidatus Saccharibacteria bacterium | reverse complement strand
CCACTACCACATAGTCTCGCTCACGGATTGCGCTCTTTGCTTGCCACAAACCAAAGAGCACCTGTCCTTTGGTATAGACTGGACTCTCTGGGCTATTGATGTACTTTGCTGCCGTAATCTCTGGCTTAGTTTTATCTGGCAAAATACGCGCAGAAAAACCAACAACTTTTCCAGAAAAATTCCATATCGGGAATGTAACACGACCCCAAAACCGGTCGTACAACCCACGTGCTGACCGAGCAAATACTCCCGCATCGAGCAAATCAACTTGCTTTGCCCCCTTCGCAATCAACGCGCGTTCAAGCAGCGCGGAGTCCAAAGGCGCAAGACCAATTTGCCACTGTGCGAGAGTCTGCTCTGTCAGGCCACGACCAAGCAAATACTGTTTTGCCGTGCTATTTTGCAGAGCGAGTAAATTTTTGTGGTAATACGCAGCGCAAAAAGCATTCACTCGATACAGCTGTTCTGCTTGTAGTTTACGCTTTGCATCTGCTGGGTTCCGCTCTGGCAACTGCACCCCCGCTTTATCTGCAAGCACCTTTAACACCTCTGGGAAATCTAAGTGCTCGTACTTCTGCACAAACGAAAAGACGTCGCCGCCTTCGCCACAACCAAAACAATGCCAGATTTGGCGAGCAGGGTTCACATTGAAGCTGGGGCTTTTCTCGTTATGGAAAGGACAATTCGTTCGCCAATTCACACCCGCACGCTTGAGAGGAACGTAAGACCCAACCACTTCGACAATGTCCAACTTGTCTTTTATATCTTGTACAACGTTATCCGCCATGGGTAATAAAATTTAACAACACCGTTCGGTATCTTTCCAACACTACTTTGTGTTCAAGTACCAGTTCATGAGAAAAGTTTTTTGCTACTGCTGCATATTCCAGCTCTGCGCGTCGTAGGGCTTCTTTGGCATATGAACCAAATATAGTATGCAGCACATCTTCTCCTTCTTCGTGCATCACAATCACATTTGTCATATTGGCAATTTTGTCTGCAGCGCTAATGGCTTTTACTTCTGGTAATGCCGTCTCAATTTGAACAATGTATTGCAATTTGCGAGGCACATATTCCAAAGTTTTATCTTCGCTCACACCTTGTACATAGTCTGTAACGAGCTTTCCAAACCGCTCTTCGAGCTCTGTAGGGGTTACCTCTGTGTCTTCAAGCACATCGTGTAGCACTCCGGCAATAACTACATCTTCTGAAAAACCAGCTCGCGCCAAAAGCAGGCCCACCGCTGCTGGGTGAGAAATATAAGGCACTTCACGCAAGCCCCGTCTGACCTGACCATGGTGGGCAATAGCTGCAAACTCCAATGCTTGCAGGATTTTTGGCCCAAAAAGTCGAGGCGCAATTATTTCGGGAAGTTCTTCCATACCTTTACTCTACCGGAATACCACCTACAGAAGCAACTCGACAAGTCAAAAAAATGGTGGTAGAATAATAAAGCTTTTTTGACTAGTTTAAGCCAAATTTAAAGTATATTGTTTACTCGTGATAGAGAGCCCACCGCCTAGGCGGGATCTCACAAGGCCTCGAGTCGCATAGTGGTCGAGTGCGTCCCGCAGAATGCGGGACAAGCGTCAAAGACTAGCTTATTTATAACTGAAGGAGAGGTCGCATAGTGGTCGAGTGCGCTCGCTTGGAAAGCGAGTAAACCTTCACCGGTTTCGGGGGTTCGAATCCCCCTCTCTCCGCCAGTTATAAATAAGTTACATAGTCACTTATGTACACTGTCTACAATTCGCTAAAGTCTTTCTAAAAAGGCGGATCTGTTTTTAAAAAATTTATTATATAGCGGTCGAGGCGTCCCGCATTCTGCGGGATAAACCTTCACTGGTCCCCGCCTAGGCGGGGTCCCCCCGCTTCCGCCAAAATTGCATAAATACAAAATAATATCTCCTATGTTCTT
>CAZZBG010000112.1:0-1937 GCA_964652865.1 uncultured Candidatus Saccharibacteria bacterium | reverse complement strand
TGGTGAAATCTGCGAGCCACTGTGCCGGCAGACTCTACGAGCATGCCTGCAAAAAACCAAATAACAGCTGCAGAAAAAAACAGGGTGATAATATGAGGAATGTAGTTCATATATTCATAGTATACCAGTTGAGTCTATTTTTACCCTCTGTTTGGTTTTCGATAGGTCTTAAATGCTGGCTCACAGAATAGAGCATTTTTTACACACAATGCTAGATTTTGGTTTTAGGTAAGCCAAACTAGAGGACAACACTTTTCACGGCCGTGAAAAGTGTTGGCTTTTGCTTGACGGGGGAAAGTGGTTGCTATATACTTGAGTAGTCAAGTATATATATTGGGTGGTAGAAGCTGGGTGCGTGTTGGAAGCGCAAAAGTGTTCTATAGCAGTGCTACATTTGTGCGTGTGTGCGATATAGAGCAGTTTGATAAAAATAATTTGTTATAAATATGAAAAAACTGAATGAAAAAATTGCTTTTATGTTTTTGCTTGCTAAAGCAGAAGCAGCTGCTTCTCGAAAGTTAAGTGGGCAAGGGTTGAGTCTTGTGGACTTGGCGGTGCTGCATGCTATTGCGGTTTCGCCAGAGGGTAAAGCGCGGCGGACTGATTTAGCAGAAGCAGTGGGTTTAACTGCGTCTGGGGTAACACGTTTGCTGTTGCCACTCGAAAAAATTGGTGTCGTGGCACGCGAATCGGCAGAACTGGATGCACGAGTGAGTTTTGTGGTACTAACCAAAGCAGGGAAGCAACTTTTGCAAGATGTTCTGGCATGGACGGAGTTTAAAGTAGAAGACATGTTCCCAGATGTCGATGCAAAAAAGCTGGATATTGCCACGCATCTCTTGAAAAAAATCGCGTAAGCTATTTACTTTTAATACCAGTAGAAAATCAAGTATTAAAGGAGCTTGAATATAGGTAAAATAGGAAAACCGCCAGCGAACTTTATGGGTTCGGGGCGGTTGTTGTTAGCGGTTGTTTAGAGCTAACGAGATAGTGGGGTGAGGGTTTTGAGTATTTCTATGTCGTTGTTTTCTGTGTGTAAGCGAGTAAATGTTGCTTGGTCTACCATGTATACCTTCACACCAAAGTCGAGCATGGTTTGGAGTCCGGAAGTGTAGTGCTTAGCTTCTTGTGGCTTTACTGGTTCTGCGCTTGTCCATTCAAATAACCCTAAGCCTAAGTTGGGGTCTACTTGAAAAGTACTTTCGGGGAGTTGGTATATGTACCCGCCGTGGTCTAGTTCCCGAAACCGTTCTTCGTCACCAACAATATACACCCAGCTTCTGCCGTGGTCGTATGATCCAGATTTTACAAAGCTATCGTTTGTGGGGACTAAGAATATGGAAGATACCACTTGGGACGGGGAGCCAAACACGAGTGCCGGCTCTGCTTCTGAGCGTTTGGACCGTTCGCGCGGTTCAAATTCTGCTATGTCTCCAGCTGTGGAGGCGTGGTACAAGTTTTTTGGACGAATGATTTGTTCGGGGGAAAGGGCAATGCTACCAGAGCTACTGGTGTGGTCACCTAAAATTGAGTAATAACGCAAAATTTGCTCCTCGGACATTTGTTCGTGGAGCGTGCGGAGTGTTTCTGCAGATAGCTGTGGGAGATGTGGCAGTTCTGCCAACTCGTGTAGGAATTGTTCTGGGTCTGCTGTTGTTATTTCAGAGCGTGGTTCTTGCATTGGAAAGCTCTCCTGTGGCATGGATGTGGGTGGATAGTTACTGCGCTTACTTAGGGAGTGGCTCGTAGCTGGCGCGGGGAGAGCTGGGGACTTCGCGGGGAAGTTCGTGCTTGGTGCAGCCTGCAGCAAGCAGGGTGACCGAAAGAAGAAGGAGGAAATAGATGTGGAATGTTTTCATAGTTGTATTATACCGCATTGTGCCAGTGGATTGATTTTTTTGCCTTATTTTGTTAGTATAAGCAGGAATTGCAAGAGA
>CAZZBG010000111.1:0-1976 GCA_964652865.1 uncultured Candidatus Saccharibacteria bacterium | reverse complement strand
CGGGTAACCGAAACAGGGCGCTGGCAAATTTGGAAAAAGCTATGCGCATGAGTGCGGATAACCCTAAATTTGCTCAGACATACCAAGCTTTAAAGGTCTAGGTGTGGGGTTGCTTGGTTGAACTAAAGTTGATACAATATGAATCTGGTTTCTACCAGAGTCATGCCGTTGTAGCTCAGCTCCGACGCTCTGGGTCGGAGCCCCGACAGTACGTCGGGGTTGCAAAACTCTTATGTCAGCCTGGGTCTATATTCTACAAGACAAATCAGGTAGGTTCTATGTTGGTAGTACAAGTGATTTGGTGAGGCGTATGAAACAGCACGCTGCGGGTCACACCCCTACTACTGTACGAATGTGCGACCCTGTACTAGTTTTTTCTCAAGAATACGACACTTTGAAAATTGCTCGACATATAGAGTCTCGTTTAAAGCGTCTCAAGCGAAAGGATTACCTACAGAGAATTATTAGTGAAGGATATATCCGCATTGTAGTTTAAATGCCGTTGTAGCTCAGTTGGTAGAGCATCTCCATGGTAAGGAGAAGGTCTGCGGTTCGATCCCGCACAACGGCTCCACAAAAAATCCACCAGTTTTGGTGGATTTTTTGTTGGTGGTATACTGTAATTATGGAAGTGTTTCTGACTGACTTATTTAGTTTTTACGATAGATTTCTTTCTCTGTTCCCGCAGGGGGTGCATTCGTTTATTTCCTTTGCTGTGGGTGTTTTGATTTTGTATGCTATTTTCCAGATACTGAAAAGAGAGTTCATCTGGCTGATAGTGCTTGTGGTACTACTGCCTGCATCTGTGCCTATTTTGAAACAACTCGGTTCGGTGCTGCTATCTTTGCTGCGCTACGTATTTGGATTCTAGTGATTTCTTTTTTCATATCTGACCATACAAAAAGAGCCTGCATAACGCAGACTCTTTTTGTGTGGTGGGCCGAGCAGGATTCGAACCTGCGAAGGCATAAGCCAGCTGATTTCAATTTTCTTAAAGTTTCCTCTAAGGATCGGACTATATCTTCACCATGGCTTATAAAAAGCTACAGGTGTTTCGGTATCTAGTCTCTACGGCGCCCCCGCTGGTGGCGGGGTTCCCACGGTATTACCATATTTACCTTAGTAAATTTAGGCTTCACCGTTATCCCGAAAAGTTCACTTAAGTATTTCTACCTAAGGCTGCAATTTTTCACAGTCAGCCCCGTTTGACCGCTTCGGTATCGACCCACATGTTTTGATTGGCGCAGAGCGCGCTAAGTAATGCTTCGCAGTCGAACAAAATCTCTTGGAGGAGCCTCTTGTCACTGTACCTTATATGCAGGACTCCATGGGGGATTCGCGCATGTTTTATCGGTGTCTTTCGTTTCTGTATGTAAGGTTCGGTGAATTGTGTCGGTGCGATATTTAGGTGTTCTGCCCAGTACTTTATTAAGATAGAAGGTTTAACATCTTCAAAACAGTACAGGTAGAATCTTAGCTTATTTTCTTTGACTTGGCAAATATCCCGCAGATATTGTAAAAATACTTTATGCGCTAAAGTTGAGCTGTTTGTGAAATCAACAGTGTTTCCAGTTTTGGCGCCTTCTCCCCAGTAAAGCATAAGGGCCGCTGTTTTTAGCTTCTGCTGACTAGTAGATAACTTTTTTATAATCTGGTACGACTTTGGCGTTTGGATAAATCTTAAAGTATTAGTTTCATTTGCGGTTCTTCTTGTGACCGAATGCTTTTTTAAAACTCTATAAATTGTATGTAGCTTTACTTGTGTTTCGTTGGCTATTGATTGAGCGCTGTGGCCATTTTTGTAGAGTAGTATTATTTTTGCATGTATAGTTTGCATACGAATATTGTAACATAAAATTGCGATGTATCATTTACATTTTGCAATATGTACCGTTGGAGTGCAAAATGCTATACTAAAGATAACTAATTCCCTTAAGAGTAACTGCAAGCATGCTTCCGCATTTTCCACAGGCGTT
>CAZZBG010000110.1:0-1978 GCA_964652865.1 uncultured Candidatus Saccharibacteria bacterium | reverse complement strand
CTTTACGCGTCCATGATTGTGCATACTCACCCATACACAGCCATGGCCCTGTAAACCTTTACAGTGCCAGACCCACATCAAAACAAAAACAATAGAAAGGTTGGACAAAAATGGGAGCTTCACCAATTATGGAACTGCTGGCTCAAATAGGAGTAGGCCTGCTTGTTCTCTTTGTCATTGGTTTCGGAATATACCTCCTCCTGACGCAAACGAAACCAGCATGTCGCTGCTGCGGTGCCACTTCTGGCACAAAAACTGAAACGCGCGAAAAGATTGTATGCAGAATTTGCAACACATGCGGAGGCATAGCATGAGCAGACAAAAGCAAAAAATGAGCAAGATTGGTCCAGTCGTATTCCTATTACTCGTGGTTGTAGGTTCGCTCATTTGGGCAAGCCTAACCGTCAACAAACAAAAGCAAAAGCCGACACGGATTGATACCCCTTCGGTACAATTCGAACAAACGTACTTTCTAAGTAATACGCTAAAAGGACCGTGCGGCGAATTTGTCCTCCACGACAAAGGGAAGTTCACAATTTACCGCAACAACCGCGGCGAGAGCTTCCCAGAAGCTTTCGTCAACGTTAACTTGGCCGTAACTGGCCAGCCAAGCATCACCTACCACGCAGATGGTACGGTGACAATCAAAATTCAGAAATCGCAAGCGCCGTGCTTGCGACAAAAGTTTGCAACCCACTCGGTAGACGACCCGGGCAATGACCCGAGCAACGTCATTCCGAGACAATAGAGGAGAGAAAATGCTGATACTAATTGGTAAGTTTATTTTTGTCTTAGTCTGCATAGCTCTATTAATCGTAGTAGTGTATGCAGCTCTTTACCGGAAGAGGTTGAAAACTCTCCGGTGGTGAGCGTACACCCAAAAAACAAATGGTTGGATTTGCAGCCATTTCCAACAGCAAAAACTGAGGGTGACTGCACCAATGATTTCGTCGTCTTTCACAACGACACCTTTACCGCTCAGCACGATGGCTACAACCAGCCATTCACGGTGCAACGCGAAGAGGGTGATGTTGTTAAGGGGGACAGTAGACAAATTTACTACTACTGGCCCTATAAGGATGGCAAGAAAAAATTCAAGATCCAGCTAACGGCTGCGGAGATGAAATGCATCCCAGCTAAACAATAGCAGTTTCAAGCCCCCGAGGCAGGAACGCGCACACCGTGTCGTTTCTGCCTCTTTTCATTTTTGCGATATACTATAAGACATGAACCATGCATATAATTCAGATGCAGCTAGCCGTGCGTACCAAGACTTTCTCGCCTCGGAAGACGGCAAACTTTTCCGCCAAGTACTGGGAAGAGAATTTACCCGAGCACTCCTTGCAAACCAGTCTGCACACACAAACCCTGTTTCCACTATTCTCGATGCTGGGTGTGGAGATGGCTGGCTGGCAGGGCTTTTGTCCGAGCAGTTTCCAAATGCCAAAATCCATGCGTGCGACGCAGGTGAACCACTCATCACTACAGCAAAGAGCACATATCCACAAGTACAGTTTTCTGTGTGCGACTTAAACCAGTCTCTCCCCTACGAAAACAACATGTTCGATGTTGCTTGTGCTTCCATGGTCCTACACGACGTAAGCGACGAAGCTGCAACACTGGCCAACATTGCTCACACACTCAAGCCGAACGGCACACTCTTTGCTACTATCGTTAACCCTTACTACGGCTACCCCGTGGGTGAATGGAAGCGTGGCATTGTAGGCAGACTACTCGGACAAAAACCCAAGCTCAAGCTCGCCCGCGCGTACAACGTACTCGCGCGCGAAGCCAGACCAAATTTTGAGTGGCGTGAGCATTTAGGCTCCCACTTTACCCCGCTTGCAGCACACATGACTGCAGCACGTACTGCTGGGCTTGTAGTAAGCAATATTACCGACATAACCAGTACCGCAGACAGCGATACCTACAACCTCACCTACCAGCTCCACAGGTTTCCAATAATTTTACTGCTAGA
>CAZZBG010000109.1:0-2038 GCA_964652865.1 uncultured Candidatus Saccharibacteria bacterium | reverse complement strand
CTTTTTGCGACCAATAATACAGCGACCGATTTTATTTTACCGCTTGTTATTCTGGACCTGCACGAGCTGGTCACCACAATAGACACACATGATTAAAAACACTTCACAACACCCGCATCGTTCAACAAGCGCACCACACAACAGTCGCCCTCCAAGAAAAATGGGTGGCCACAGTATGGGTGGTTCCCGCCGACCAATGCCCCGTAGGCAACCTGGTCAAGACTTTATCGATCGCCAAGTGGAACTCGCCAACCTAGAGGCGAAAAATAAACACCTCGCCCCTGTTAAAACCAGCGCTCACACTCAAAGTAGAAATGTACTTCGTGTCATTCCGCTCGGTGGCGTAGAAGAAATTGGTGTAAACTGCACTGCTTTTGAATACGGTGACGATATTATAGTGATTGACTGTGGGCTCACATTCCCTGACGAAACCACTCCAGGGGTAGACTACATTATCCCAGACGTTACCTATCTTGAAGAAAATAAACACAAGCTCCGTGGAATTTTTATTACCCACGCCCACTTGGACCATATTGGTGCCCTCCCCTACGTCCTTGCAAAATTGGGTGACCCAGCACTCTACACCATGCCCCTCTCTGCAGGACTCATCCGCAAGCGTTTGGAAGAGTTTAATCTTGCTGAACGCACGCGCCTCCACGCAGTCGACAAAGACGACACAATCCAATTAGGCAACTTTAAAGTAGAGTTCTTCCGCCTAAACCACAACATCCCAGATTGTGTCGGCATGCGGATTCAAACACCTGTCGGAAATGTCGTATACGCAACCGACTGGAAATTTGACCACACCCCAACAGATGGGCTCCCTACAGAATTTGAAAAGATTGCCCGTTTTGGTGGTGAAGGCGTATTACTGCTCATGAGCGATTCCACAAATGCCATGAAGCCAGGATACTGCGTTTCTGAACGCGAACTTGCCAACACCATTGACAGGCTCTTTCAAGACGCAAAAGGACGTATAATTTTTGCTACGTTCTCACAGCTTATCTCACGTATCCAGTCAGTCTGCGATTCTGCAGCAAAGTACAATCGGAAAATTGTCGTGACTGGTAGATCCATGGTCAACGCCATAGAAATCGCCCTCTCTTTGGGCTATCTGCGCATACAACCAAAAATATTTATTAAATCAGAACAAGCATCTAAGTTTCCTGACAGTAGCTTAATCGTACTTACCACCGGTGCACAGGGAGAAGAATCTTCTGCTCTTGCTCGTATGGCACGTGGCGAACACAAAGTTATCCGAGTAAAACAAGGTGATACTGTGGTCGTTTCTGCCTCCCCTATTCCTGGAAACGAGCGATCAGTAGTAGAACTCCTCGACAACCTCACCCGACAAGGGGCAAATGTTATATACAATAAAGTTCTAGACATTCACGCGTCAGGGCATGCCCAACAAGAAGAACTCAAAATGATGTTCGGCTTGGTAAAACCAAAGTATTTTGTCCCAATCCATGGCGAACACCATATGATTGTGGCCCATAATAAATTGGCACAAAGTGTTGGCATACCAGCAGAAAATACTTTTGCACTGGACAATGGTAGCGTGCTTGAGTTTAACAATCTTGGCCAAGCCAAGCTTGCAGATGGCAAAGTCCAAGCTGGCTACGTCTATGTCGACGGCCTTGGTGTGGGCGATGTCGGCGAAGTAGTCTTGCGTGATCGCCAAGTCATGAGCAAAGACGGCATGTTTGTTATTATCGTCTCTCTCGACCGCAAAACAAGCAAGCTGATTAACCAACCAGATATTATTTCTCGTGGTTTCATTTACATGAAAGGCAACGAAGATATTATCCGAGAGGTAAAACACGAAGTACGAAAAATTTGTGAAAACAAAGGATCCGAAAAGTCTTCTGAACCAGACTATTCGTACCTCAGACAAGTCGTCCGTGACCAAGTTGGCGAATACTTGTTCCAAAAGACAAACCGTCGACCAATGGTACTGCCGGTAATCATAGAAGTATAACTTTTTTTAAAAACAGCTGAGCACAACTCAGCTGTTTTTTATTTTATACACGCAGCA
>CAZZBG010000108.1:0-2056 GCA_964652865.1 uncultured Candidatus Saccharibacteria bacterium | reverse complement strand
AAGAGGATATTTGTTTTTTACCTCTCAGAATAGGCGTAAATACCCTGTCAATAGCCACGATGATTTGACTTTTCATACGCATTTAGGTCAGATAGTATGGACTTTTGAATATTCCCTCGAATAAGAGGCTTTTCGAATATCGAAAGTGGTTTTTCTCGGCACTGCTCCTATTGCTTAGTGAATTACAGTTTTGCGCAACAAGTTGTTTTGTTTAGGCGCTGCGATGTTTTACTTGTTAGAAATATGTAAAGAATATTAAGGTCGTAAGCAGTTTGGCTTTCTGTAGATAGTGTGGGAGATTTATGTGGTTTACTAGTAAGTGTTTTGGGTGTTATATTTCTTACGTAGCTAATTTTTAGAACAGTACACAAATACAAGTGATTGTCAGTACTAGTTTGTAATGAAACAAAAAGGTTTTACATTAATAGAATTATTGGTTGTTGTTTCAATCATTGGTCTTTTGGCAAGTGTTGTGTTGGTCTCGTTGAATGGGGCAAGAACGAAAGCTCGTGACGCAAAACGGAGTGCTGACTTAAACCAATTTAACAAAGCTTTAGAGCTTTATGCTGCTGATAATGGCGGGTTGTATCCACAGACAGATGATGCCTATAGTGTAGATTGGGGTAACAACTGTCCTGGTCCGGTTGTGAACGGGGGTCCCTCTGTGGCATTCCAGTCAGGTTGTGGGCATTGTAATCGTTGGTGTTGGCTCGCAGATACTCTGAAGCCATACATGAGTCAGATGCCTAAAGATCCACTCAATAACAGTAGTTACTTTTATTATTACAACAATACTGCTGCTGGTGGCAGTCAGTACTACGGCCTAGCGGCGAAGGCTTTTGAAGAAGCATCAAATGTCACAAAG
Organism: uncultured Candidatus Saccharibacteria bacterium; assembly: GCA_964652865.1. Classification (GTDB taxonomy): domain Bacteria; phylum Patescibacteriota; class Doudnabacteria; order UBA920; family UBA920; genus JAEUSE01. The sequence goes on along the minus strand of CAZZBG010000108.1, from coordinate 1,191 downwards.
TATTCTAATGCGAATGGTTTTTTCCCGACTGGTATAGAATTAGGTACAGCTCCAGGTTACTGTCGAAGTAAATACACCGGTGCAAATGCTAGCTGGTTGTTTAATGTGAACTATACGGTCTGTGGAGGAGGAAATTAATTTTTTGATTATTAAGGTATAGCAATGCCTATGAGTAGTAACCAACTTGATGAAAATGCTGTTGATTTAAGGACTATTGAGTCTCAGCCCTTGCCAATAACGGAGACTGTTGGTGCCCTCAATCCAGAGGTTACTGCAAAGCGTACCGTTTCTGCAATTGAAATATTTTTAGTTGCTGGGATTATGCTAGGCTGTGTGGCGCTTGTGTATTTACTTTTGTCCAAAAATTCCTCTAATTCTTCTGCTGAACGCCCGCCTGTGCTGTCGCCCGCTACACGTCCTAGTCCTGTTAAACCAAATAGGTAAGTTCTCCCAGAAAAAACACCCACTAAAGTGAGTGTTTTTTCTTGGAGCGGGTAAGGGGAATCGACCCGCCCACGGCTATACTCATCGACTTTCAGTCGATTCGTATAACGCCTAACGCGGGCCCGCCACTTGTATTGCTCCAAGTATTCGCAATACATCCCGATGCGACATCGGGACCGTTTCCGTTCGATTCTACCCTTCCCAACAAAACAAAAAATACCTACAAATGTAGATATTTTTTGTTTGGAGCGGGTAAGGGGAATCGAACCCCTATCCCCTCCTTGGCAAGGAGGAGTTCTACCATTGAACCATACCCGCTCGTCGCAATCTATTCCAAGCTCCAAGTTTTGCCTGAAGGCAAAAGCTTTCTACTTTCCATAGTTGCTCCTCTAACTTTTACGCTTAACCTCACAAAGCTTCGGCCCAAGTGTAAAAGTTTTAAAATACAAATTCTTGTGGCGTAAGCCAGACGAAGCTTTAGCAAAGTCTGGTGCCTCGGCTCAGAATCGAACTGAGTACGCAAGCCTCTTCAGGGCTTCGCTCTACCAATGAGCTACCGAGGCTGATTTAGTTTATTAAGTTTCTAAAGTTATAAAGTTCGTAAAGTATGGGATTTACTTTATAAACTTTATGGACTATACAAACTTTTACGCTATTCTGTGGCGTAAGCCAGTCGTAGCCTTGGCGAAGGATGGTGGACGGTACAGGACTCGAACCTGTGACATCTTCGGTGTAAACGAAGCGCTC
>CAZZBG010000107.1:0-2071 GCA_964652865.1 uncultured Candidatus Saccharibacteria bacterium | reverse complement strand
CCAATGAGCGCTGCGATTGATCAAGTACCACTTGCTCCTGAGGTGGTGACTGTCTACACTTCCGCATATACGTCTCCTGAAGGGGGGTTGTTGCAACCTGAACAGCGCGCTTCGTTGGTGACACTTGTGGGGCTTTTGGAAGGGGCGATTGAGTATTATTTAGATAGGCCTGTTCGTTCTTTTGAATTTTTAAATGGTATACTGTAAGTGTTGATAACGCTACATATATGGACCAATTTGAAAAACAGTCAGTCCCAAATGCTTCACTAGACCCTGCAACGCGAGATCATCTCGCTCCAGCAAGTCCGCCGCCTCCTGTGGCGCCTACAGCTGTGTTTGAAGGGTCGTTTTTTGATCGGAATAAGTGGTATGTTATTGTCTCTGCGCTTGCAATTTTCATCATTGCTATTTTAGGGTATTTTGCGTTGAGGCGCCCAGCAGCTCCAGAACAGCCGAAAGTAAGCGTAGCGTTGGAAGTGCCAGCAAACGCACCCAGTGGCGCGGAGATTATCGCAAAGGTATTGGTAACAAATAATGATACAAAAACCATTACGAAAGGAACTCTTGAGTTAGTCTACCCTTCTGGGGTGACTTTTGTGAGCGCAAATCCACAGCCAGAGAACTTATCTGGCACAGTATTTTCTTTGCCAGATGTTCCAGCTGGGATAAATGTTGCTGTGCTAATCAAAGTTCGTCTAGAAGGAAACGTGGGGAGTCAGTTATCTTTTATTGGCACCTTAAAGTATAGAATTGCAGGCCTTAGCGCAGATTTTTCTGCAGAAGCGAAAGGTGTGGTTCAAGTCACCGCTGCGGGTGCTGGGATATCTGTAGAAGGACCGCGTGAGATAGCTAATGCGAGTGTGGTGAGTTATACGGTGTCGTATTCAAACCAAGGAACAAGCGACCTTAAGGCGGTACGAGTGAAGTTGGTTACGCCGCAAGGATTTCAGTTTGCACAAAGTGAGCCAGATCCAAGTCAAGGTACAGATACGTGGGACATTACTCCCTTCCCTGTTGGTGCGCAAGGCACGATTCGTGTGTCGGGTACTTTTTCTGGCGGGCAACCAGGGCAAAGCTACACATTTCTTGCACAATTGCTCGTACCAGATGCCAATGGGCAATACTATGTGCAGACAGAGGGGCAATACACAACAGCTATTACAAATCAGCCATTATTAGTTACCCAAGCAGTAGAAGGTGTGTCTGCAACAGAGACTCCAGTACTCAAGGCGGGGGATACTGTGCAGTATGCGCTTGCGTATAAAAATAATGCAACCGTTGTCGCTAAGGCTGTACGTATTGTATTTAGTATTGATAGTGCAGCTGCAGACTTAAGCAGTATTCAGGCAGAGGGTGGGAGTATAAGCGGGAATACCGTAACGTTTACAGCTGCGGGGTACTCTGCATTAGAAAGTGTGTCCCCGGGAGATTCTGGCGAAGTTTCGGTTTCTTTTCGATTGCGAAATCCGCTGGTGAATGATAGGACTACGAATCCAAAATTAGTGACGAATGTAAAAATTACTTCTAATGAGTATGACTCGTTCCTTCCCGGAAATAGCATAACCGCAGACTTGTCGACAGAAGTGCGAGCAGAATCTGCACTCGTGCATGTAAGCGGCCCACTGCCGCCACGAGTAGGGCAGCAGACTAGTTACACCGTGAAAATTAGTCTCCGAAACACTACCAGTGATGTGCGCCAAAATGTCTTTACGGCTGTGGTTGCATCTGGCGTGACGCTCGATAAAACTGCGCTTGCCTCTGATGTGGCTCGAGATCTTACCTATGATCAAGCTACGGGGCGGATTAGTTGGCGCTTTGATACCTTATCGGCGCACAGCGGTTCATTTTTACCTGTAAAAAATGTTGAGTTGGTAGTCAGGGTAACACCACCAGCTGCAGCAGTGGGTAAGCCTCTTAAGCTATTGCGAGAGTTATCGTTGAAAGGTGCGGATACGGGCACAGGAAAAGCTGTGCAACTGAGCATGCCAGATATTTCTTCTGCTGATGTTACTACTGGAACGAATGATGGTGTGGTGGTGCAGTAGGAAGAAGACTAGTAACTAGTTGCGAG
>CAZZBG010000106.1:0-2075 GCA_964652865.1 uncultured Candidatus Saccharibacteria bacterium | reverse complement strand
CAACGTCGTGAGCATTGTTCTAACTGGGTTACTAGTTAACCCCCGCAGTGCTTGTTTAAAAATTCTATTCATACTAGCTGTACTTTTATTGACGAGGATTTGCCGCTACGAAGCTTGCTATTGCTGGCGGAAGCGCTTCGATTGTTTCTCTCGTGACCCATTTATCTATGCGGTCATCACCGAGGGTTTGAAGTTCATAAGAAGAATCGAGTACTTTCTCAAGACTCAACTTCATAATTAAATCCACCAACCGTTCTTTTTCTGGGTGGGTAAGCTTAAATTTTACAACAATATCTTCCTCGATACCGCAATGCACTACTTCGTGCAGCAAGGTGCTCGCTGGGTCAAGTTTCCCCAGCCTACCATCTTCGTTATACCGAATTTGTATGATGCCGGTGTCTGAGAAATATGAGCCGCTGGTGCCGTAACGCGTAAGCAATACCGTATACTCTGAAAATAATTTAAAACCCCAAAGCGCGTGAAATCGTTTCAGAACAGGAGTTGCGTGAGTAAGTACTTTGTTGCAAGCTTCAACCATCTTCACTGCAGGAAGATAAAATTGACTGTCGTATACTTCCTCCACAAAAATACGCCGTGCATCATCCTTGTACTGTGTAAGCTCTGATAACGGACGCGAGGACAGCCCCTCAAAGAACTTGTGATTTGGCTTTACCACCTTGTACCCATATCTTTGAAAAAACTCCCTTGACTCAACAACGTACCACACCCGCTCAAATTCTTGTTCTGCAGTTGGAATCTTTGAAACAAATTTAGGATTAAAAGCAGGATTTGTATTGGCAATTGTATTATTCATACGTTAATCTACTTACTCATTACTTATTCGTATCTGAGCGCTTCTATCGGGCTTAACTTTGCAGCCTTCTTTGCTGGGTAGTACCCAAAAATAACTCCAGTTGCAACAGATACCCCTACCGCCAAAGCAATTGACTGCCACGACACCACATAGTCCCACGTGTACCCTGCATAGCGGGCACCAAGAGCGATGATATACGCTAAAGCCGCACCTACTACAATCCCAAGCAGTCCACCCAAAAGCGTCACCGTGCCAGACTCAAGCAAAAACTGGTTGCGAATATTTTTACTACTCGCGCCTACGGCTTTACGCAATCCAATTTCGCGCGTCCGTTCTGCCACAGTCACCAGCATAATGTTCATAATCCCAATACCACCAACCACCAGACTTATTCCGGCCATAATAGCCAAGAACAACCGAAGTCCGTCGGTAATGCCGGAAATAAGCTTAATTGCGTCGGCCAAGTCGCGCACTGAAAAGTCTATTTCGTCTTCGGTGTACACACGGTGCCTGTCTTTGAGCAACGCGGTAATGCCCGCAATAGCAGGCTTCACATTTTCTGGAGCATCTATGCGCGCTCGAATAAACTGTAGGTAGTTAATACCCAATAGTTGCTTTTGCCCAATGGTCAGCGGAATGTACACTTGGTCATCTTGGTTTTGGAACGACACAGTCCCCTGCTTTTTTGCAGTGCCTACCACTTCGAATGGTACATTTTTAATCTTAACCACCTTACCTAGTGCTTCAGTGTTTGGAAACAGTTGCTCTGCCACATCGTAACCCAGCACAATAACGTTTGCCCCACCTTTACCTTCGCGTTCGTCAAAGAAGCGCCCAGATTGGATAGGAGTAGTTTGCACATTTGGTAAACTTGCCTCTGTTGCGGTGAAGTAAGTATCCACGCTCTGGTCACGATACGTCACTGTCGCACTGCCACGGACAAACGCAGCCACCGCTGCCACATGTTGTTCTTGCTCTATAGCGCGAGCATCGTCCACCGTTAGCGTTGTTACTTGCACTCCAAACACTGCTGCCGGTGGTCCGTTTTCGTTCGACTTCCCAGGAAGCACCCCTACAAGGTTTGTGCCAAGACTGGTTAACTGGGACAATACCAAGCTCTGCGCCCCTGCACCAAGCGAAAGAATGGTAATAACCCCAGCCACCCCAATCACAATGCCAAGGATAGTCAAAAACGACCGCCCCTTGCGCGACAGCAACCCTTTAAAGACAAGTTTGATTTGAGATATGAATCCCATAATAA
>CAZZBG010000105.1:0-2102 GCA_964652865.1 uncultured Candidatus Saccharibacteria bacterium | reverse complement strand
GCAAGTTACCCATACTCTTTACGTCAGCTTGTGCTGCTCGCAGGCCGTCGTACGCACTCCGGTCTTTTTTGCACTGAGCAAGATACGCCACCCCATGCGCAAGATTTATTGCGCACTCAGGATACCCAATACTCTGGCACGCTGCAAACACTGCATTGGCAACAACTAGTGCTGTTGGTTGCGCAAGCCCGATGTCTTCCGAAGCAAAAATTACCATGCGTCTGGCAATAAACAAGGGGTCTTCCCCAGCTTCGACCATGCGCGCCAAATAGTAGAGTGCTGCGTCTACTTGCGAAGCGCGCATGCTTTTAATGAACGCGCTAATGGTATTGTAGTGCTCATCCCCTGCTTTGTCGTAGCGCAGGGTTTTAGACTGCAATGTTTCTTTGAGTGTCTCTACGGTAATTTCTGAGTACAGCTGTGCGGTGTTGTCCAGCATGGTTAGAGCTTGGCGGGCGTCGCCATTTGCCATAGACACTAGCCACGTTATTGCCTCTTCGTCCATACCCCACCTACCCTCCCTTCCGCCAGCTGGCGGATTAGGGGAGGAACCCGAAGGATCAGTTTGCAGTGAGGCAAGCGCACGAGTAATAACTTCGCGCATTTGGCTTTCCGTAAGTTCCTTTAAGGTAAATACTCTACAACGGGACAGCAGCGCAGGGATAACTTCAAAACTCGGATTTTCTGTAGTTGCACCAATTACAGTGAGCTTTCCACTTTCTACATATGGCAGTAAAAAATCTTGTTGCGCTTTGTTAAAGCGGTGAATTTCGTCCAAAAATAGTATTTGGGATTTATTTGTAGGTATCTGTAGATTCGTCTCATTCGTAGATTTGGATTGCTCTACAATTTTTCTTATATCTTCTTTGCCGGCAGAAACTGCAGAGAGCTCGTGGAATTCTGCACCCAGCGCCTGTGCATATATGCGCGCCAAAGTCGTCTTGCCCACCCCTGGTGGCCCCCACAGAATAAAGCTAAACAAATGCTTCTGCTCTATTGCCATACGTAACGGCTTGCCCAAAGCGACCAAGTGTTCTTGGCCTACGTACTCATCTAAATTGTTTGGCCGAAGCCGTGCTGCAAGAGGCTGCATAGGAATCATTTTACCATTTAAACATCAAAACATATAAACAATAATTCCCTGTCCCTGCTTACATGTTTACACGCTCTATGTTTATTTGTATTTAGGGTGTACTCTCGTCTACCTTAGTATAACATAAAAAAATGGGGAATTTCTTCCCCCAAGTGGCGTCAAGCTTTAGATTGTGAACCTAATGGTCAGCACTGCGGTTGTCACTCGCTTAGTTTCTTGCATAGCAGCGATAACCTGCTCTATCGTCTCAGCTTGTTCAGCTAACTCTTTAGCTGCTTTTTTTACATCTACCGGATGCACAATTACTTCGTCCACAACTCCTCCTTTCTTTGAGTGTGCCTTGTTTTTAGTCCTACAATTACTTGTAGTATACACGAAAAAAGGAGCTAGGAATTAGAAGCTGGGTTGTCGTTCGACCCTGAGCTCACGGCCGAAGGGTGACAAGACGAGAAGAGCTTTCTAGCTGCAGAGAGAAATAGGGGTTAGATGGGCACCATCTGACACCATGCCTACAGTTATGAACTGGTAAAGTATCGACATACGTTAACAAAAAGTTTGCATGTCAGATGGTGCCCATCTAACGGCGCTGAAACTATGCACTCAAAACTAAATTAGATTAAAGTTAACAAGTTTTGATTTGAAGTGTTGAAGTTTGAAACACAAAAGTCACCTTCGCACGATACGAAGATGACCTTTGTTTTTATTACTCTCTCTAGTCTTTCTAGGTACTCGTTACTAGCAACTAGTTACTTTTCATCCTATATGGTACTCAAATCCACTACTTCATCAATTCTAATCTGTGACACGAAATCAGGAATGTGGGACACCATTATTAGCGCGCCTTCGTATTCATCCAACGCTTTAGCAATTACCGGTAGGTGGCGGAAATTAATGTGGTTGGTAGGCTCATCCAAAATCAGGAGCCCAGGTTTCATTAACACCAGTCGGCAAAACGCCAGCAACCCTTTTTGCCCTTCGGACATAGCGCCAATGTCTGTTGCTAATACTT
>CAZZBG010000104.1:0-2145 GCA_964652865.1 uncultured Candidatus Saccharibacteria bacterium | reverse complement strand
CTCTTGGATTAGAACAACAAGAAATTACACGCTTAAATGACGTGAACCAAAAGATACTGAGTCTTGAACTAGAAAAGGTTCGCCTTGTTCGCAAATTTTCTTTCTTGCAAGGTACAATGATTAACGCGTTTACCACAGCGCTTTTGTTTATGATGATGTGGCTATTATTTTCCAAAGCAATTTCACTCGGAGAGTTTTTCTCACTCTATTTTTACTCCTTCTTTATCTTTTCACCACTCGGAGAACTCGGAAATGTTGCCACGAGCTACCAAGAAACCAAGGCGAGCATGGAACGTCTGGCCGGTATTCTCAAAACCCCAAAAGAAGTAAAGCCAGACAATGCAGTACAAATTCAATCTGTGAAAAATATTGCATTCAAAGATGTTGCTTTCCAGTACGCATCTGCCACACAGCCAGCCCTTGCCGGCGTTTCATTTGAGATAGCAAAAGGTAACACTGTTGCATTTGTAGGTCCATCTGGTTCTGGTAAAACCACTATCATCAAACTAATTGTGGGGTTGTATCCACCAACCAGTGGTACGATTCACATTAACGAACACTCCATTGGTACACTTGATGCAGCATTTTACAGGAACCGCATTGGTTTCGTATCACAAGACACACAACTCTTTGCGGGCACCATTCGCGAAAACCTACTCTTTGTGCGACCAGAAGCAACAGACGCAGAGTGTATTGCAGCACTTAAGTCTGCTGCAGCTCTGTCAATCATAGAACGGCCAAGCGCGCCTACAGAAGAAGGAATGAAGCCAGTCAGTACAGGGCTTAACACAGTAATTGGCGAAGGTGGTTTAAAACTCTCTGGTGGAGAAAAACAACGCCTGTCTATTGCCAGAGCCTTGTTGCGTAATCCTGACTTAATTATTTTTGACGAAGCTACCAGTGCCCTCGACTCACTGACCGAAGAAGAGATAACACAGACTATCAAAGAGATTAAAAAAGAGCGTCCAGATCTTATTACCGTGCTTGTTGCACACCGCCTGTCTACGATTGTACACAGTGACACCATTTTCGTCTTAGAAAAAGGACAGGTTGCAGAATCTGGTAACCACCAGCAACTCTTAGACAAAAAAGGTCTCTACGCCGCTCTCTGGCGCCAGCAAATCGCCGCCCGAGAATAGACAAGTAGGGATTAGGTGGTAGGAGTTAGGTGGTAGCAAAACAAAAAAACCGCAAAAGCGGTTTTTTGTTTTATCTACTCTCTATTCTCTACTCTCTATTGCCTATTTCTTATTCTTTAGCTGCTCTATCTCTTCTGTCAGCTTTGCGAGTGTAGCCACTACCTTATCTAAAGTTTCTTTGGCTGTTCTATCTGCCAATTCTTCTACTGTTTCTTCTTCGGTAATTTCTTCCACATCTTCCTGAATTTCGTCGACATCTTTCTGCACTTCGTCGATGTCTTTTTGTACCTCATCAATATCCGCTTGGATTTCGTCGACATCTTTTTCAATACCTTCTACGTCTTCTGCGATTTCACCAACATCTTCTTGCACTTCGTCAATATCTTTTTGGATTTCTTCAATATCTTCTTCCACTTCTTCCAAGCTTTGCGTGTTGCGGTTCACAGTCATTTGGATGAACAAAGAAAGATAAATGGCTTCGAGCGACACAATAGTAGTGAGCAAGAGCAAAATAGAGTCAAAAGGAACTCCAAAAAACCACAAAGAAAAGCTAGCTGCAAACAAACACGTATGCACTATAATAGACTGAATTGATCCCATCCACTGGGTGAATACAATAGCAGCGCGCTCCAAAACAGACTCTGGTATATGCTTTTTTACCATGTAAATCCTTTCACAAAACACACACGAAAACACCGGCACGGCATATTGCATGCATGTTTTATAAATATCCTGAACGTCAGCGAAGCATCTGTGTCTAGAGCAAGTCAAAAAGCTTCAAGATTTCTCACTCCGTCCAGCATATGATTAATTTATTGCATTATAATACATTTTTACAATTTTGTAAAGTACCCCCCATCTCCCTCCCCAAAATTAAAAATTGAAAATTGAAAATTTCCTCTCCCCCTCTTTTCCAAAGAGGGGTTAAGGGAGTTCTATCTAAAAGACAGGCTAACCCAAAAGTCAAAAATCAAAAGTCAAAACTTCAATTCAAAACTGTAAACCT
>CAZZBG010000103.1:0-2163 GCA_964652865.1 uncultured Candidatus Saccharibacteria bacterium | reverse complement strand
CCCATAATACTGCCTACCCATGCCAAGAGTAAATAGCCTAATGGCCATGGTTTTTGTTGTGATTGTATATCCATATAGATATTGTATCACGAAGCGTTTGGTGTTTGTTTGGCCCTAAAACGACTAGTTTTGAGCTTTTTGCAGTGATTGGGAGATGATTTGTTTGTAGACAAAAGCGCTTGGTCTAATGGTGCGGGCTTGGTTATTGGCGTAATCCACAGCGACAAGTCCAAACCTTGGCCAGAAACCTTTATCCCATTCAAAGTTGTCTAGGAGTGACCAGGTAAAATAGCCGCGGACATCTGCACCAGTTTTTAGAGCTTGTTGCACCCAAAAGATATGGTCAGAAATATATTGTGCTCGCAGAGTATCTTGCGCGTCTGCGATTCCATTTTCAGTAATGTAGATAGGTTTATGATATCGTCGTGTTGTCTGAGTGATTAGTTCGTATATGCCATGTGGGTAGACTTCCCAGCCCATGTCGCTCTGTATTGGGGCATGGGGGTCTGGAAAGTTTCGTATCGACACACCACTTTTTCGGTTGAGTGAGACAGCGTATTGCGTTGGGCCGTAATACTGGATGCCAATAAAGTCCGTATAGTCCTTGGTTGCATCAAGAAATTTCCAATTGGCAAAACCGTCAAGATACTGTTGTACGAGAGTGTTCAGTGCGGTTGCTGGTGCTGCACGTCCTAGTTGCATGGCATGCGTGCTCCCGACTTGCGCGGCTGTATTTTTAGAGTGAATAGCAGTGTAGGCTTGTTTGTGTGCTTCCATCATGTGGGCAAAGGCCCGATTGCCTAAGCGGATGCTGTGTTGTTCTGGTGGAATGGTTCCTTGGACGTATCCGCCACCAATGTGTAGTTCTGGTTCATTAAACGTCATGTAGTAGGTCACTTGCGAACCAAATGTCTCTGCTACTTTTGTGGCAAATCGCGTAAAATCACCCACTGTTTTTTCGTTTGCCCACTCGCCTTGATCTGCAACCCAAGTTGGCTGAGTTCGGTGCCATAGTGTGACAAATGGCTCAATGCCCGCTGCTTTGAGTTCTGAAACAAAAGTCAGGTAGTGGTTTAGTGCGGTGGTGTCAAACACTCCATCTGCAGGCTCAATCCGTGACCATTCGACTGAAAAACGATAGGCGGTTAGCCCAAGCTTTTTCATAATTGCAATATCTTCAGGGTAACGGTGTAACTGGTCTGCTGCTTTTCCAGATATGTAGTTACTGCTTTCGCTCGCCGTTGCTGAAAACAAGTTCCAACGGGGGGTGTTGCTAAATTTGTCCTCAGCCCCAGCAGCGAGCTGCTCAGCATGCGCTTGTTCCCACCGTGTCCAGTCATTGGAAGTGGAGCCTTCTACTTGATGAGCAGAGGTGCTTGCACCCCATACAAATGAAGCGGGAAGGTGCAAATTTGCTACGGAATATGCTGGGGTCGGGATTTTCTTTCGCGTAGGGAGCGGCACAGTACAGGTGAGGATTATGAGTAGTGTGATTGTGAGAGCGAAGCGGGGTATAAGTGAGCGAATATGCATATGTATAGTAGTATACCAGCTCTCGGTTCGGTGGGTGAGTAATGCTGTATACTAGAAGTAGAGAAAATTTAGTCTGTATGAAAAAGAATACATTACAAAAAGCAGCCGAAGTGCCCGCGTCTCTCGTCGAGCGCGGTGTTGAAGATTTGAAGAAGATAGAAGCAGAGCTGTTAAGTAAAGAGCCGCTCAAGGCTGCAGAAGATTATTGGCATACGCTTGGCCCTGGTTTAACTACTGGTGCCTCAGATGATGACCCTTCGGGGATTGCGACGTATTCGCAAGCAGGCGCGCGATATGGCTTCCAGCTTTCGTGGCTTGCTCTGTTTACGTTTCCACTCATGGGCGTGGTGCAAGAAATGTGCGCTCGAATTGGGATTGTAACAGGCAGAGGTTTAGCGGCCAATATACGGATTTTCTATTCAAAAAAAGTGCTGTACGCTGCTGCCACTTTTTTGTTCGTGGCGAATACGTTTAACATTGGGGCAGACTTAGGGGCCATGGCACAAGCGGCGCAGCTACTTGCACCAGAAGTAAACTTCTATGTTTTTTTGATTGGCTTTGCGCTTATTTCTGTGCTGTTGCAAATATTTACCACATACGCTCGGTATGCGCGATATCTAAAGTATTTAG
>CAZZBG010000102.1:0-2203 GCA_964652865.1 uncultured Candidatus Saccharibacteria bacterium | reverse complement strand
GCGACCACCACATGTTCAAAGTTATTGCGAGTCATATCGACGAAATCCCCGAAGGCAAAGGTATTATTTTCGATGGACTACCACGGCGTATGAGCCAAGCACCATATGTTATCGGTTTGCTCCATGGCTTGGGACGCAAAGATTTGGCAACACTGTTTTTAGATGTCCCGAGAGAAGATTCAGTCGAACGTTTGCTCAAGCGAGCAACTGTCGAACACCGACCAGACGACACAGAAGAAGTGATCAACCGCAGACTCGACCAGTTCGAACAAGAAACACTGCCTGTGCTGGACTTCTTGCAAGAGATGACGCGCTTTTACCGGATAGATGGCAGGCCAGCAATTCCAGAAGTAACTACCGCCATTAACACACTGCTCGAAATCTAATGCCAAGAGTACGCACCACAGAAGCGAAGAAAGTTTCAGTAAAAGCGGAGCAGCCGCTCAATATTTTTGTGCTCGGTGACTTAGGTGCGGGCAAGGGGACACAGTCGGTGCTCCTGCAAAAGCTATTTCCGTTGTACGAAATAGATATGGGGATAGAGCAAGAGTTGCAGCGACGCAAAGACCTAAAGCTCGATGCGCTGCTCAAGCGAACTGTAGATCAAGGCAAGCTGAATAATACCACCGTGTACCGACGCTTAGTGAAAAACGCGGTGTTGCGGGCACCGAAGCGTAAAGGTATTTTGTTTGCTGGGCATCCGAAAATGCCAGACGAAGTGCGCTATGTAAATCGCTTTTTGCGAACTCTCGGTAGGACTCGTGCAATTGCGGTGTACATTACTATTCCGTGGAAAGAAACGGTCCGTAGAAACTCACAGCGCAAAGGCTATTTCGGAAACAAGAAGCGGGCAGATGATTCACTTGCTGCAATTGCAGTTCGCAGGAAAAATGCCCAAGCTAGTTTGCGTCAGTCGCGCAGTGTGTACAAAGAGTTGTACCCGTACATGCAAATTAGTGGCATGGGGACTGTGAATGAGGTACATGCCAGAGTTATGAAAGCAATACAAAAGCTGACTAAAAAGCTCGACTCGTAATCGGAATATATTTTATGAAACATGGTCAGATAAAAACTGCAGCAGAGATAGAGATCATTGCCGAAGGAGGCGCGCTCCTGCGGGATGTTTTGCATAAGACAGTGGCGCGAGTCGCTCCTGGGGTTTCTACTTTGGAGTTGAGCGATTTTGCAGATGCAGCGATTCGGGCAATCGGTGGCAGACCAAGCTTTATTGGGTATGGAGAAAAGAACAATCCGTTTCCAGCAGCATTGTGTACTTCGCCCAACGATGTCGTTGTGCACGGGATTCCTAGTGCGAAAGTAATTTTGCAAGCAGGCGATATTATTGGGTTGGATATTGGCATGGAGTACAAAGGTTTGTTTACCGACACTGCAATTACCGTGCCGGTTGGTACGATTACTCCTGCAGTACAGAAGCTGGTTGAAGTAACCAAACGGAGTATGGAACTGGGTATTGCGCAAGCAGTGGCTGGTAACCGGATTGGCGATATTGGTTTTGCAGTACAGCAGTATGCCGAGAAAAATGGGTTTTCTGTAGTGCGCGATTTAGTTGGGCATGGGGTAGGCTACGATGTGCACGAAGATCCTCAAGTGCCAAACTATGGCAAAAAGGGCAGTGGCGCCAAACTAGTAGAAGGTATGGTCATAGCCATAGAGCCAATGCTGTGTACCGGTGGGTACCATGTCTATTTTGAAGACGACGACTGGACTATTCGTACTGAAGACGGCGGGCTTTCTGCTCACTTTGAACACACCGTGGCGGTAACCAAAAAGGGACCGAGGATTTTAACCTAAGCACAAAATTCGAAACACGAAATCTAAAAATAGATAATTCAAAACTCAAAAGTCAAAACTGAGAGGTCAAAACTTTAAACTATAAAACGCCAAGTTATACAGAGAAAGTTCCGATAGTTTTGAAAAGGGTTACCCTTGTGCAGCACAAAGGTAACCCTTTTATTTTCTACCTAGATGGGCACCATCTAATGAGTTGTAGTTTTGCGTTTTGATTTTTGACTTTTGGGTTACAGAGGTAAGTCTTTATGTATCTTTTCAAGCTCTATTTTTTCGTTTTTCCCCAATAATTGGACGTATTTCCCTTATTGCTGTGTTCCTGAATGTGTGGTATAATTCGCATATCATCTTAAGTCTAGTTTCTTTACATTTGTTCGGGCTACTTTTTGGTTAG
>CAZZBG010000101.1:0-2220 GCA_964652865.1 uncultured Candidatus Saccharibacteria bacterium | reverse complement strand
TACTTAAAGTTGGTGAAATGAAGGCTTTCAAGATTATCTCTATTGAGCCAGCAGATCACCGCTTAGGTCTTTCTTTGAAGGCTATGGAAGAAAAGCCAGCAAAGGCAGAAGTAAAAACTGAAGAAGTTGTTGAGGAAAAGACTGAAGAGTCAGCTCCTATTGCTGAATAGTTAGTTATGGGTTTAAAGGGCGCTTCACAAGAGGCGCCCTTTTTGGTACCAGCTATGAGTGCTAAACTGGTTTTTGTTAAAAATTGCGCACTTTGTTCTTTTTAAGTAAAATACCCAGAGGAGATGTCATTTTTTAGAGGCATTAATAAGAATGGTGCGATGGTGAAGTGGTAACACTGCGGTCTGCAAAACCGCCATGCGCGGGTTCGAATCCCGCTCGCACCTCCAAATAGTTTACTCAGTCAATTTACTTCCGTTAATGCTTCGGAGGGTAATCGATCTATGAGAGTAAGAAAATGGACAGAATTACAATTGTGTGAAGCAGTGGAGAAGTCTCAAAGTGTGAGGCAGGTAATTAGATTGCTTGGGTTAATCCCTGCGGGTGGAAATTACCAGCAGGTACGAGCAGCTATCGAAAAAAGTGGTTTAGATACAACGCATTTTACAGGAAAGGCTTGGAATAAAGGGCTTGTAGGGTTGGGAGTAATAAGAACACCCTTGCAAGATATCCTTAACGGTCGTGTTCCATTCCAGAGTTACAAGTTGAAGCGGCGTTTATTTGCTTCTGGGTTAAAGACTCCTCGTTGCGAGTTGTGTGGCTGGGCAAAGAAATCTGAAGATGGAAGGCTGCCATTAGAGCTTGACCATATAAACGGCAACCACGCAGACAATCGTTTAGAAAATTTACGTATATTATGCCCCAATTGTCATAGTTTGCAATCCACCCATAGGGGGAGAAATCAGACTAGGAGAAAACCATAGTTATGCCCGAGTGGCGGAATTGGCATACGCATCTGACTTAAGATCAGACGCCGCAAGGCTTGAGGGTTCGAGTCCCTCCTCGGGCACCAAACAAAACACCCCGTATATTTCATACGGGGTGTTTTGTTTGGGAGGGTATTCGGTGGGACGAGAAGAGAGCGACCCCGACGTTAGGTCGGGGTGTATTGCGACTACTTGGAGCAATACAAGCGGCGGGGTCGCGTTAGGTGAGACTTGATGCTCCCATGAGCCTGTCGAATGGGGGCTGAAAGTCCACCGTGGGTGACCGAGTCCCTCCTCGGGCACCACATAAAAAACACCGACACCAGTCGGTGTTTTTTATGTGCTCTTAATCTTTGTGTACAAAACAAAACCCCCTCAAGGGAGGGGGTAAAATTTATTTTGCTAAAGCCAGCTCTTGGTGAGCAAGTTTAATTGCGTATTTCTGGTTAACGGTTTCTTGTATAGCTGCCATTTCACGTTCTACTTTTTCACAGCCACGCAGCCAGTTTGCTGAACCTGGTACAACGTATACACCCATCTTTTTCTTACAGGTATTGTACTTATTTTTGTACAATGGCTTATCAAGAAGTTTGGTTACGGCTTGAAATCCTTGAAAGTGGTTTTCAAACTTTCTCCATTGTGAGTGCCCAGGTTTTACACCAACGCTACCACAGTTAAGGTTCGCAGCACGAGCACAGAAGTTACTTTCCACAAAAGTGATACCGAGTGCCTGCTCCCAATTTGGTTCAAGAATAATCTGATCTGCATATGGAGCGAGTGGAGACTTTTTGGACTCCAAGTATTCTTGCACTGCTGCTGCTAGCTCTGCATTGGCTAAATCCTGCACATTAAGACTCTTTTTCTGAGTTATTAAACTTACTGCGCTTGGGTTGATCTCAAATACAAGGCTCTGAGTTCCCTCGTTTATAGTTTGTGCGGCACCACTATGTGGGTAGATTAAACTTACTAATGTAATGAGTAATCCTACAGCTGATAAACGAATATTGTTGAGGGTAAGGGGAGCTTTCATTTGGGTTCAAACTCCTTTCTGAAATCGATCGCGTTTGTCTGAAAACAGATGTGGGCGATTCGAGAATTATAAGGTCCGGCAACTGTCACAACATATAGAACTTGCCAAACAAAAAAGCGCCACAAGGCACTTCTTATGGACCTAGTATGCCAAATATGGGCCGATTAGTCAATACATAAAAGTAAAAATAAGCTTTATTTAAGAGGATATTTGTTTTTTACCTCTCAGAATAGGCGTAAATACCCTGTCAATAGC
>CAZZBG010000100.1:0-2261 GCA_964652865.1 uncultured Candidatus Saccharibacteria bacterium | reverse complement strand
CCATTTCCTGTCGGTTTTCAGTACTACCAACCTCAAGCCCTGTTTTATCTGAAGCGCCAAGTGGTACTTGCACTAACACCCCTTGCACGTTTGGAGTACCTGCCATAGCAGCCTCACTTTGTTCTTCTGCAACAACCTCCGCAGGTTCATTACTTTGGTTTTGTACCACCAACCCAGCTCGGCTCGTCGTCGGTGTAATATCTACAAATTCTTCTAGCTCAACTTCAGTAACGTAAGGATCACTGAGCCAATCATACAGCTCACACAATGCTAAAAGCACTGCCTGATCTTCTTTGGAAAGCTTGCGCGCGTTTTCTGAATCATTCACAAATTTTATGCGATCCAGCGCTCCTCTGGAAATAGCATCGCTTGTGCTAACTGCATCGTACTCTGCCAACCAATGCTCAACAGTTGCAGCCACCATCTTATCTAAAACTTTTATTTGCGTGCCAAGCATTTCTTGGTTTTTTTTCAGAAATGGCACAAACTGCCTCCCCCACTCCCCGCCGTCATATTCTGGTTCAGCAACGTAGTAGGCATAACGAATACTGCTCAAAAATACTTCTCCCGCTTCCAAATAATACAAAACATCTGTCTGCAACAGAGCCGCCAACAAGTCATGGCTAACGTATCGAATATTTTGAAATACGACAGAACGAACCCCCGAAAGTGCCCGCAATGCAACTACCGCCTGACCCGCCCTGAGACTGAACAGATCTGATACAACACACAAAAGCCACTTCCCAAAGTAAAAGTCAGGATTGTGTGAAGCTGCAACCAATAGTTCATCTACCCTTGAAAAGTTTTCAGCTTTTGCATTCTGAAAAATTTCAAATACAACTTCGAGCCAAACAGTCCTTGCGTTGGGCGCTTCAAACTCACCCAACTCAAGCAAAGTATTAATTTGGTCAAGCGTTGCTGGGCCGCACAGCGAAAGACCATCACCCCCAAAAAGACTAGCTATTTGGGTGGGCAATTGTATTTGCGCTACCTTATTTTGAATATATGCAGCTGTAACCATTTTGGCTAGTTAATTTCAAATCCTGCGTTCGCTTTAAATTTCTTACGAAGTTCTTCAGCGCCTTGAGCGCTTAGGCCTTCCTTAACCAAAGCAGCGTCCAACTGGTCACTACTACGCGAATACAAATCAATAAATTTATTCATCTTTTCCTTAGATAGAGCAGCAATCACATCATGTGGCTTATTACCTTTTAATTTGTCCCACTTTGCTAAAAAGCTCGCCGCCAAAACTGGGTCAGCAAACATATCTGCGTGCATATTCGCTGCTTGTTCGTTAGCAGATTTCTTCTCCCAGCGCTTCTTGCGGAAGCGAGAGTTTTGCTCGGCATCAGTATACACTTTCTCTTCGTCACCAGATTTTTCACCGTGTGTTGGCGTAGTAGCAAATTCTTTCTTTTCGCTCGTTGCAGAGCCATCAACCATAACTACTTCTACAGGATCGATAAGATTGTCCAGTTTTCCATCACTAATCATCTTCGCATTTACCTTATCACGCAACTGCTCAAGATGGCGCTTACTCAAACCGGCCGCAGCACCAGCTTCATAAAAGAGCTCGATAGATGCATTTTTTCCGTTCTGGATTGCGTCAAGTTCTTTTTGTGCCAGATCCCCTTTTTCTCCACCAGACGCAACAATTCGAGTCAAGTGGTCTTGCACTAGACGTTTTTTCATATCATCAAAACTGCCCTTTTCCAAAGCCACATCTGTACGGGCCAACAGCTCTACCGTCTTAGCAAAAGAGCTTGCTGCAGAACCAAAGACCGCTGCCAAGTTTTCTGTATTTTCTTTTGCGGTGTTATCACGTATATCTTCTTTTTTGTCTTTCTGTGCTTTTGCCAGATCTGAGTCCTTTAGAGCTTGGACAGCCTTTGGTGTTTCACCTTTACGCAAAGAACGCGCATCTTTTGCATATGCACCCATCAGATTTTGCCTATCTTGGACATCGCTCTTTCGCTTCTTCTTTGCTGCTTCCCACACAGAGCCGCCTGTAGCTGCGTTAAAAGCTACACCTTTCCACCCCTTCGTATCATCTGCATTTTTAGGCCCTAAATACTTTTCAACATTGTCGTAGTACTTAATCTTGGCATTATCTTTCAGCTTATCAACTCCCGCCTGCGCTAAAATAATTGGAGACTTCGCCACAGTTGTTGCAGCTTTCCCCACAGAAGAAGCAGCACCTGCCGCGTACCCACCCAAAGCAGCGGCAGGGGCAAATGCCATGCCTGTCGTCTTGTTAAGTG
>CAZZBG010000099.1:0-2286 GCA_964652865.1 uncultured Candidatus Saccharibacteria bacterium | reverse complement strand
ACAAGTGAGCGCTGTGGTACCGCAAGCACATTTTCGAGTGTTGCAATTTGCACACTCATATTTGCTGTCATCCCAGGTTTGACTTCGGTTACATCATCCACCGAAGCAGTTACCTTGTAGTTCACCACACCAGACACAACCGTCGAAGCTGGGTCAATTGCAGTCACTGTACCAGTGAACTCGCGGTCACTACCAAGTGCGTCAAAGGTATATACTACTTTCTGCCCTTGTTTGACCTGTGCGATGTTTGCTTCGCTAATATTTGCTTCTACATACAAACTACCCACATCTTGCACCACAATAACTGGCTTGAGAGCGGTAGCCTGTTCCCCAACTTTAATATCTATCTTGGTCACCGTACCATTGCTTGGAGACCGAACGATAGTATTTTCAAACTGCGCTGCTGCCGCTTGTAATTGACCCTGAGCTGATAATACACCAGCCTCGGCTGCAGCCACATCTGCTGGTCGTGCTTGAATCTTTTTGAGATTCAAAGTCGCGTTTGCAGAATCTAGCTGGCTTTGTGCTGCAGAAACTGCACTACTTTGCGTCTGCACAGCAGCGTTGTATGCATTCAAATTTGTTCCATATGTTGCCGCTTGGGCATTTGGCAAATTCAATGACCAACGATCATACGTGGAAGTTACAGTGCCAGTTATGGTCATATACAAACCATTTGATGTAATTTTCAGTGGTACCCCAGCCGTAACTGGGCCACTCAGACCACCTGGCCCATCAACAGCAAAATACTGACCATCACCTGTCCCGTAAAAGCGAATTGAATATTGGACATCGGAAGAACCGGTATATGTACCAGTAATGGCAATGGTTGCACTGCTCACGTTATTTGGTGCTGGGATAGCAGCTAAGCCAGAATTAAGGAGGGCCTGACGAGCATTTGCCACCAAAACTGCCTGTTGTGCTTTTACATCTTTTAAATTCTGCTCTGCGCTGGTAACTGATACCTGAGCAATAGCAACCTCTTCGTTACTTGCACCAGACAATACTTTATCTAAATTAGCTTTTGCCTGAGCAACTGCCCCGCGAGCCTGTGTAACAGATGCGCTTTGGTCTCTCGCGTCAAGCTGAGCCAATACATCTCCAACTTTGATTTTCTGACCAACCTTCACTGGGATACGCTGAACAACCCCTGACGCTTTAAAGCCAAGCTCTAGATCAACAGAACTTGTGACTGTCCCAGTTGCCAGTACAGTGCGTTGCACATTGCGAGTTGCGACAACCTCAGTCTGAAGGTTTTCTTTGGCACCCCCACGGCTGAATACTATCGCAGAAATCACACCAACACTCGCCACTATTCCAATAATTATTTTAGTGCGCTTTTGCATAAACTCAGGTTACTACACAAACTATAACAAAATTTAGTTTATAGTAAGGATTTGAATATTACATCTGATTATAAATTATACAATAATAAACAAATTAAAGCAAATTTGCTCATCATTATGTTATTTCAACATGTTTTGGATACGAGTAATCTCTGTATCGTAGATTGTTGATTGTTCGGGGTTAATTTCTTTAGCTTTTTTCCACTGAGCAACCGCACTTACAACATCACCCTGCTTTTCCAAGAACTGTGCATACGCTGTAAGGATATCGACATGGCTGTTTGTCTTAGCAAGTGCGTCGATGTAATAATTTTTTATTTCGTCAGGAGAATCTTTAAAAATATCAGTGCGAAGCGTGATTATCCATTTCCAATACTGCGCATTTGAAGGATTTAATTCAATCGCTTTTTGAATGTGTCTTTTTGCATTCTCGTAATCTCCCATACTACTTTCAACAACATACAGTTCGGCGTAAGGGGTTGGATTTTGAGGCATTATCTTACTAGCTTCTAAATGATGACTACGTGATTTACTGTACTCACCAATAGCAAAATACTCGAACCCGAGCTGTAGCTCAAGTGTATATTTTTCCTCTTCTTTGTTAGCTGCCTTCAGTTTATTTTCTAATACACTAATTCTTTCATTTGAGGCCTGCTTTTCCTGATCGGTCAAACCTAAATCACGTGACAGTATTACATTCTTTGGTTGCTCTACTATACCTGAATCTTGAGAACGACTTCGAACCAAAAAAATACTTCCCACAACTGCCAGCATTACCAGCACTACTAAAATATATAAATACTTCTTTTTCATAAGTTTTTATAAGAGAATAACCAAATAACTGGCTTAGAATATAACATATATTTAAGGAAATGAAAAGTATTTAGTGACCTCCTCCCCGAGTTCCGCAAAGCCTACACTCGGGGTATCCAACACGGCA
>CAZZBG010000098.1:0-2304 GCA_964652865.1 uncultured Candidatus Saccharibacteria bacterium | reverse complement strand
GTCAAGATTAATCATTTTACACCCGCTGAGTCTCATATGTATGTAGCGCATACAAATACTTGATAAAACTACTGAAAGATGGTAGACTGGGTTAGCTTCCAAAAATCAGAATAGCCCGTATCTGCATGGTCTCGTAGCTCAGCTGGATAGAGCGTCAGCTTGCGGAGCTGAAGGTCGCAGGTTCAACTCCTGCCGAGATCACCAGATACGGGTTATTGTTATTTTAGTAGCACCTACCTCACGGCTAGCCAAAACAAGATGCATATGCGCCCTTGTAGTTCAATGGATAGAACACTGGACTTCTAAGCCAGCTATCAAGGTTCGATTCCTTGCGAGGGCACCAGAATACACTCTTGCTCACAAAGGTCACCTTCGTTCAGTACGAAGGTGACCTTTGTGAATCAGATTGGCAACAGAAGATAAAACACGATACACTATTTATAAGTATCAAAACACATGGAACCAATACGCGTTCAAAAATATTTAAGCGAAAATGGCATTGCTTCAAGGCGCAAAGCAGAAGAATTTATTGTCAGCGGACAAGTCAGCGTGAACGGCAAGCGTGCCAAATTAGGAGACAAAGTAGACCCCGAAAATGACATCGTAACCGTATACGGTAAACGAGTAAAACCACAAGAGAAAAAAATCTACTTAGCACTCTACAAGCCAAAAGAATACATGGTCAGCAAAAGCGACCCCGAACATAGAAGAACCATATTCAAACTGCTTCCCAAAGAACTTCAAAACAAAGTCTGGAATGTGGGAAGACTAGATTACCACACAGAAGGCCTCCTTATCTTAACTAACGACGGCGAACTCACCCAGCAACTGGCCCACCCAAGTTTTGAGCACGAAAAAGAATACGAAGTAACCGTAAATCTCCCCCCAACTAGTGAACAAGTACAAGCATTGCGAGATGGTGTAGAAATCGCAACTGGCACCACGTACCCAGCTGGTGTAAAGTCGAAAGGCACGCTCATTACTATTACTATCCACGAAGGAAAAAAACGGCAGGTGAGACGAATGGTAGAAGCCGTTGGACTCAAAGTAAAAAATTTAAAGCGCATCAGAATAAACAAACTAAAGCTTCCGGATATTCCCGTTGGTCAGTTTGTGGAAGTGCAAAAATCTGACATTCTTTAAAATATATACTCGTATGAATCTGAATCGTGACATCCCACCAAAAAAAATAGCACTTATAGCAGGTGTACTAGTCATTCTTGCAGTGTTGGCAGGATATATCTTTGGTCCAAAACTTGCGCCAGACATTCTACTCGAAGACACCATACAAGCCGGACCAACGCAAACCACGAACAGATACGAAACTCGCGAAGTAAACCCACCCCCACCAAATAGATAAAACTAGCTTCTAAGCTACAGCTTACGAAATGCACGTGTTAAGAAGGAATATAATTTTTAATTTTCAATTCTTAATTTTTTCAACTGCTACTGTATTTTTAAGTTAAATCTGTATTTATTTGGGATTTTGGATATTAGAATTTATTTGATATTTCGTGCTTGTAATTTGGAATTTCGACTTTCCTACTCCCAATAAGCTAGCTCCTACTCTCTATTCTCTATTCTCTATTCTCTAACCTCTACTTCTCCTATGAAATTACTCTGGACCTATTTAAAAAATTACCGTGGCATGCTTGCTGGCGCTTTACTACTTGCTACTATAAACCAACTCTTTAGCTTACTAAATCCGCAAATTTTTCGAGTCTTAATAGACAAATACGCAAATCATGTAGATACATTGACCCGTGCGGATTTTTTCAATGGAGTCTTATTACTACTCGGTGCATCACTACTCACCGCATTTATTTCTCGCGTTGCCAAAAATTTCCAAGATTACTACGTCAACGTCATTGTCCAACGGCTTGGTGCACGCATGTACAATCACTCTGTGGACCACTCGTTCTCTCTTCCTTTCGCCGTGTTCGAAGACC
This sequence comes from uncultured Candidatus Saccharibacteria bacterium, assembly GCA_964652865.1. Taxonomy (GTDB): domain Bacteria; phylum Patescibacteriota; class Doudnabacteria; order UBA920; family UBA920; genus JAEUSE01. The sequence goes on along the minus strand of CAZZBG010000098.1, from coordinate 355 downwards.
AGCGCAGTGGTGAATTTTTAAGCAAACTGCAAAAAGCGCGCGACGATAGCCAAAAACTGATACAACTCTCCATTAACTCTCTCTTTTTATCATTCATCGGCATAGTCTTGGTGTTAGGGTATGCCTTTTACGCACACTGGATAATCGGGCTAGTCTATTTCCTGATGATCCCAACACTCGGCAGTGCCACCTACTGGATTTCTCGAAAAATAAAAGACACGCAGCAGCGCATAATCAAAGAAACCGCAGCGCTTGCTGGTAGTACTACAGAAACTATACGCAACGTAGAACTGGTAAAATCTCTTGGATTAGAACAACAAGAAATTACACGCTTAAATGACGTGAACCAAAAGAT
>CAZZBG010000097.1:0-2394 GCA_964652865.1 uncultured Candidatus Saccharibacteria bacterium | reverse complement strand
GTTCAACTAATTTCGCGAGTGCTTCTGCTGCTTGGGTGAGCATGGCGTCAGTAATTTGCGTGACGGCATTGTCGAGCGCTCCCCGAAAGATGCCAGGGAATGCGAGAACATTGTTGATTTGGTTTGGGAAATCGCTCCTGCCTGTTGCCACAATAAATGCTCCTGCTTCGAGTGCTTCCTGCGGTAGTATTTCTGGAGCGGGATTGGCAAGTGCGAAAATAATCGGTCGCTCTGCCATTTTGTGTACCATGTCTGGGGTCAAGAGCCCTGCTTTACTAACACCAATAAACACGTGAGCGCCGCCGATAGCAGTTTCCAGACCACCACTTAGTTGCTTGGGGTTAGTTTTTTGTGCAAGTTGTAGCTTTTCTTCGGTCAGGTCTGTGCGAGAAGTGGTGATAATGCCATGACTATCTACTACAAGTAGTTGCGTAAAACCGTAGAGACACAAGAGCTCTGCAATAGCAGACCCTGCAGCGCCGGCACCATTAATAACTATTTGCGCTGTCTGTTTGTCTAACCCGCGAAGCTGCAAGCTGTTTATAAGTGCAGCTAAAACAACAACTGCCGTGCCGTGCTGGTCGTCGTGCATAACAGGGATGGCTAGTTCTGCTTTTAACCGTCGCTCTATTTCAAAACATCTTGGCGCTGCAATGTCTTCTAGATTAATTCCACCGAATACTGGCGCAATATTTTTTATGGTCGCAATAATACTCTCTGTGTCTTGTGTGTCTAAACAGAGGGGGAATGCGTCTATATCTGCGAACTCTTTGAACAATGCACATTTGCCTTCCATGACTGGTAGGCCTGCAAGTGCGCCAATGTTACCCAAACCAAGTACCGCTGAGCCGTCGGTAATAACCGCAATGGTATTGCGTTTCAGTGTGTATGCGCGGGCCTCTGCGGGGTCTTGCCGAAGTACTTCGCATACCGCAGCGACGCCAGGGGTATAGGCAGTCGCCAAATCTTCTTTGGTTTTTAGGGGGACTTTGACCGACGTGCCAATTTTGCCATGGTTGGCCTTGTGGAGCTCGAGCGCAGCTTTATTGTAGTCCATGAATATAGTTATTTAGCCAATGCTTCTTCTATTTTTTGCTTTGCAGCAGCGAGTCCGCCGTTGTAGATTTGTTCACCATTTACGTAGAACGTCGGCGTGCCAGGGTTACCGAGTGCGCTACCGTCTGTTTCATCTTGGTTAATCCGACCTCTGCTGGCTTGGCCAACAAGAGCTTTGTCGAATTTTTCTTCATCTAGCCCGACTGCTTTTGCCATAGTGCGGAAGACTGGTTTTGGATCGCCAAGGGTTTCCCATTCTGGTTGCTTGGCGTATAAGAGGTCGAGCATTTCCCAGAACTTTCCCTGTGCGCCTGCGGCTTCTACTGCATCAGCAGCAACTTTTGCGTTCTTGTGTTGAGGGAGTGGGTAGTGTCTGAATACAAATTTGACTCTGTCACCATACTCTTTGAATAGTTCGTTTACGCTTGGGTTTATTGCTGCACAGGCAGGACATTGCACATCTGCAAATTCAACAAAAGTTACGGCGCTATCGAGTTTCCCACGAACATTCGGGGTTTCTCGATTAATCGCTTCTTCTTTCGTTTTGGGGTCAGTTGTAGCAGCTGGGTTGGTGTAGTTTTGTGGTGAGCGGAGCATGAGTACGATGCCCACACCGAGGACAACAAGAACAATTGCGAGAATGATACCGACAAGCTTTGCTTCTTTAGTCATAAGTTTAGAGAGAAGAATTAGTAGAAATAGAAGAGTTAGAAGAAATAGAGAAGATACAGCTTTTTAGCTTCCAAGCTTTCTAGTTGTTAGCTTTTAGGAAGTAGGAATTAGGAGTTAGGAGTTAGGGGGTAGGGAGTAGCAATGCAAAATCCACAAAAGTGGTTTTTATATTCTACTCTCTATTCTCTACCCTCTATCCGTCCGTTCGACGTTAAGACCTGAAGACCTTCGACTGCTTTCTTTATTCTGGTTTTTGCACCGCGCGGCGGAAGAGTAGCAGGAGCACTGTAATTCCGAGGAAGCCTAAGCCTGCCAGAAGAGGTATGGTTACAAACCCGCCCCATTCAATGAACTTTGTAGTACAGGAAACGCCTGCCACACAAGGGGCTGCTGCTTCGGGTAAGATTTCGTAGTACAGCAGGTTATGGTATAGGGCGATGCCAAGCCCTACAAGGGAGAATGGGAGTGCGTAGCGAAACACAGAACGGTCTTTGGTGGCGATGCCTACTGCGAGAATGGCGACGAGGGGGTACATGCAAATACGCTGGTACCAGCAGAGCACGCAAGGTGGATAGTTAGCAATTTCGCTAAAATAGAGACTACCAAGCATGCCCATAATACTGCCTACCCATGCCAAGAGTAAATAGCCTAATGGCCATGGTTTTT
>CAZZBG010000096.1:0-2557 GCA_964652865.1 uncultured Candidatus Saccharibacteria bacterium | reverse complement strand
TTTTCTATAATTGCTATATTGGTAATATTCAACACTATTACCTTAACCATCTACAACCGCCGCGAAGAAGTAGAAATCATGCGTCTCGTGGGTGCTACGAACTGGTATATTCGCGGACCGTTTTTGGTGGAAGCACTGCTCTATTCTCTGTCTGCTACGTTGATTACTGCAACACTGGTATTGGTGCTTATGGCACGATTAAAAACCCAAGCGGGGATCTTTTTGGGTGTCGGTGTTCTCGACGGGGCAGCAAGCCCGTTCTGGAGTGCTCCTGCCGTGGTGTTGGTTTTGTTTGTCGCCGCATTAGTGTTAAGTGTTATTTCCAGCATGTGGGCGATTCGCCGATATTTAAAAGTGTAATGTATCCACGAACCTTCCACCTTCGCCAAGGCTACGGCGGACAAGCCAGGGTGTGTGCGTTTACTTGTTCGACGAAGCTGTAGTGAAGTCGGAAGATATTTGTGATTAGTGAAGTATTTATGAAAGTATTATTCCTGAAAGATGTAAAAGGGCAGGGGAGAAAAGGTGAGTTGAGGGAGGTCAGCGATGGCTTTGCCCTCAATTTTTTAGTTAAGCAAGGGTTGGCTGCTGTGGCGAGTACGACTGTGCAAAAAACAGAGCAAGCCAAAGAGAAAGCGAAACAAGCAGAGCAAGAAAAGCGCGCTGTGCGTAATGCCGCTTCGATGAAAGCTGTGCAAAAGCATTCGTACGAATTGTTTGCAACCACTACAGGAAACGGCAAACTGTTCGGTGCTGTTTCTGCGGGAGCTGTAGCGAAGCTTGTGAGTGAGGTCGCTGGGGTGACTGTGCTGCCAGAAATGGTCCAGTTTCCTGAGCCGATTAAGCTTGTGGGAGAGCATCGTGTGGTACTTGCTTTTGATAAGCAACACCAAGCGACGGTAACCCTTGTGGTGCGTGAACGTAACTAATACAGACTATGCAAAAGAAACAATCTGGCCTGAAGTTTATATTTATAGCAGGAGGGGTAATGTCCAGTGTAGGAAAAGGTGTCGCAGCTGCTTCGTTGTGCACCTTGCTCCAGTCGCATGGGAGGAAAGTTACTGCAGTAAAGATTGATCCGTATGTAAATGTAGACGCAGGCACCATGAACCCAACCGAGCACGGAGAAGTGTTTGTGTTGGACGATGGTACTGAATGTGACCAAGACATGGGTAGTTACGAACGCTTTTTAGGTGTGCGCTTGTCCAAGACAAACTACATGACCACTGGGAGTATATACTTGTCGGTTATTACTAAAGAGCGAAATTTAGGATACAAAGGACAGTGTGTAAACGTCGTACCAGATATTCCTCTGGCAGTCATTGAGCGTATCCGTGCCGCCGCAGCAGAAGCAAAAGCAGATACGGTAGTAATAGAAATTGGTGGCACAGTAGGGGACTACCAGAACGTGTTATTCTTGGAAGCAGTACGTATTTTGAAGTTTACCAACCCGCAAGATGTGGTGTTGGGTTTAGTAAGTTTGGTTCCAGGGCTGGGATCTGGGGGTAACGAGCTTAAAACGAAACCAACGCAGCACGCTATAAAAAATTTAAATGCTATTGGCTTACAGCCAGATTTTGTGCTGGCACGTGCCAAAGTGCCACTCGACGACAAGCGGAAAGAAAAGCTTGCGTTCACTTGTTCGCTTGACCCGAAAGGGATTATCTCTGCACCAGATGTGGGCTCTATTTATGATATCCCTCTCAACTTTGAGCGTGAAGGTTTGAGCTCGTTGGTGTTGCAAAAGTTAGGTATTGCCAATCGAAAAAAACCAGACCTGAGAGCTTGGAAATCTTTTGTTGGTGGTATTGCCGCGGCGCGTAAAGAAGTAAAAATTGCTGTAGTCGGTAAGTACTTTGGTACTGGCTCATTTGTACTGCATGATTCCTATATCTCTGTTATTGAGTCTTTGAAGCATGCTGCATCTGCTGCACAAGTAACAGTGTCGCTTGACTGGATATCCAGCACGGACATAGAAGAAAAAGGTGCGGCAAAAGTGCTTCACGGGTATGCAGGGATTGTTGTCCCTGGTGGTTTTGGAGGGAGGGGAACAGAAGGCATGATTCGCGCGATTGAGTATGCACGCGTTAAAAAAGTGCCATACCTTGGGTTGTGTTACGGCATGCAAATGGCGACGATTGAGTTTGCTCGTCATGTGGCAAAACTAGCAGACGCAACCACAACCGAAATAAACCCAAAGACAAAGCATCCGGTAATCCACATTATGCCTGAGCAGGAAAAGAAGCTCAAAAAACTGGACTATGGTGCCAGTATGCGTTTGGGTGGCTGGGATTGCTTGCTACAGAGCGGAACGGTGGCCCACGAGGCGTATACAGCGTCTGGGTGGGTGCCAAAGAAGGCGGCAAAACCAATTATTCGGGAACGGCACCGCCACCGGTACGAGTTCAATAACGAGTATCGTGAGCTCCTCGAAAGCAAGGGGTTGGTAGTTTCGGGAACCTCGCCAGATGGTGGGTTGGTAGAAATTGTGGAACTAGAGAACCATCCATTTTTTGTGGCAACACAGTTCCATCCCGAGTTCTTGTCGTGGCCACTC
>CAZZBG010000095.1:0-2658 GCA_964652865.1 uncultured Candidatus Saccharibacteria bacterium | reverse complement strand
AATGCGCCGATAGTAACTAATGCGTAAACGCGACTCAAGCACGCATTCAAGGCACGGGTAGTATAGCATAAATGCGTGTAATCATATATCATGTAAACATATAAACAACGCATACGCACTGCATATTTCTCTGTTTTGCTGTTTGAATTTATGTATGTTTCAATGTTTGAATGTTTGAATGTTTACACATCTTTACCTCCCTATCAGCTAAAAAGCTAGGAAGCTAAAAAGCTATTATCTAATTCCTACTCCCATGCCCCTCACTACCACCCGCGACCACTTACTGCACCTTCACAAAGCACTACTGGACTACCAGAAAACTGTGTACGAAGCTACTCACCCAGCAGTCCAAAACCCGAACCACTATTACCAACTGGTGCTGGGCGACCCAGCATTTGCATGGCTTCGCACTTTGTCTGCGCTGGTAGTCAGCATAGACGAACTACTAGAAAAGCCAGCAGAACTGACAGATGCAAAAGTAGAAGAAATCGCTACCTACACTAGAAGACTACTCACTATCTCCAACCAAACAGATGAGTTTAGCACTAACTACCAAGCAGCAGTAGGCAATTCGGAAACAGTCGCAGCACTCCACGCACAAGTTTTAGCAGCACTGGCTGCATAAAATAAAAACCTCGCACAACGCGAGGTTTTTATTTTACTTTTTTGCCTTTGGCAAACTTTCACACGCTTCACCATCCTTGTCGCCATCGAGACCATTGGTGTCTTTGGTCAGACCACCAGCATTCACAAAGAACGTTTGTGACTCTGATTGTGTCGCAAAGTCATCACAGTTGTACTCGTCGGTAAATTTCCCCCCAGTCTCGACTACTTTCCCTTCTTTGTCGCGCATAATGCGAGTGACCAAGTTACCTTCTGCATTGGTTTGCAAGTTACCTTTTGCATCGCGCTCTATTTTTGACTCCGATACAGAATTACCGGACAAAATAGAACCCAAGTCAAAATCTGAATTTCCCAACTCTAGCCCAAATGCGCCAAGCAACAAAACAATCACTACCCCTAGAATCCCTTTTGCCGCTTTGCGTTTTCCAGAGCCACTGTAGTCAGTTGCTTTACTACCTATCTTTTTGAGTAATTCGTTCATGGTGTGGAAATATTAAATAGTAAAGTACAGATATATCGCTACTAACAGTAAAACGCCAATTACCACTAACCGCACTGTTTTGTTGCCTCGAATATTGTTCATGTCTTGCACAGATTAATTACTCTTAGTATAGCAAAGCGTTCGCACAAAGGTCACCTTTGCAATCAATACTACCAACCACGGACAGTACCGACATACAACGCTTCTACCTGTTCTCGCGCCCACGGGGTCCGTCGCAAAAATTTTAAACTCGAAGTAATGCTTGGATTAACCACAAAACAATTTATTTTAATGCGCTCTCCGAGATTGCTCCACCCATACTCCGCCACCAAAAACTCCAAAATTGCTTGGAGTGTTTTTCCGTGTAGTGGGTCGTTTGAATTATTTTGGATCATACTTACAAATATTTACATGGGAGGCTAGATCAAATTGTGTTCAATAGCATATTTCAAAGATGGACCACGTGGACTAGGTAGCGCAGATACAGTAAACCACCCAACAGCATCGTGGTGATTAGGTTCTCTGTTTTCTAAAAATCCTGAATCAACAGTTGCTGTAAATAAATGAATAACATCAAAAGTTGCGATTAATTGCGCATTAGAAACTACCAAGCCAGTCTCTTCTAATACCTCTCGACATACAGTCTCTGCTGGGTCTTCACCGTCCTCAATATGCCCCGCGGGTAATTCCCACGTGCCGATATTTTCACCTGCTTTTCTTAGAGTCAACAAGATCGAGTTAGCATCCCTCAGAAGCACTGCCACTCCTTTCATATTTTTGTCCATGTATTTATCCATCCTCGTATTATATAGTGATAAAAAATACTGGCAACAATCTAGAAAATACCCGCCAGAACATTCTAAGGATTTCGCCTGGGCGGCTATTTTCCATCTAAATACTTTAAGAGCACCAAAGCGCTTCGCTCTTCACGAATACTACCATCTAAGCACATTCTTCTAGCATCTTCGTAAGATAAAAACTCATAGCTAATATCTTCGCCGTCCTCCAAATGCTGTTCACCTTCCGAAAAATCAGTACTTGCGAAATAATACAAATCCCACAACACAGTGGCACCGCACACGGATGTATGAAAGTGAGATACAGTATTTACCGTGCATCCAACTTCCTCCCGAGCTTCCTTTTTTACCGCTGTTGCTGCAGCCTCTGTCATATCCTGCCCAGAGTTCAAATATGCACGATACTCAGCAAGCGAGTCAAAGACTTTCCCCCCAGGCAAATGGTAATCGTACGCCCCATGCTCACGACGAAATTCTTTCATTATGAGCACGGTATTACCCTTACAGAGTATTAATCGCACCCCAGGCGAACGACGGGCGTATTCAAACACCTTTACCTTTCCTGCTTCTTCCACTTCAGTATTCACTATCTCAAAAATTCTTCCTTGATACGCAACAGTTTCCATATAACAACAATTTGAATTACTTTTTCCAACGAGATCATACACTTATGAAGCCCCCCCCTACAGCATCTTCTCCAATATCACAAACTCTCGGTGAGCATAATAATCTGGAAGCGTATTCCGAAGCATATAT
>CAZZBG010000094.1:0-2753 GCA_964652865.1 uncultured Candidatus Saccharibacteria bacterium | reverse complement strand
GCCCTGTTTGGATTGTTGTTTTGTTGCCCTGCTTCGTGTTAGCATACAACAAGTAATACATCTGCCACTTTATGTTGATTGGACTCATTGGACAAAAACTGACTGGAAAAGATACGATTGCACGTTACTTGGAAAGCAAATATGGAGTAGTGTCATTCGCAACAGGGCACATTTTAAACGACATCTTACGTATATTGGCGCAGGATGTTTCTAGAGAGAATGAAGTCCGTCTGGCTGTGGCCTTGCGCGGAGCGTTCGGAGAAACTGTGCTGAACACTGCCATCTTGCACCGGTTAGCAGAGCACAGTGATAAGGTCGGTTTGATTAACGGGATTCGCAGACCTGCAGAAGTCGCAGAAGCAAAAGCGGCTGGTGCGCGGATAGTGTACGTTACTGCTTCTGCAGAATTGCGTTACGAGCGGTACATGCAACGGCGGGAAAAGAAGGACGATGGCACACTGAGCTTTGCTGAGTTTGTAGCGCAAGACCAGCAGTCTCCCACGGAAAAAGATATTCCCGCGCTTGCACAAGAGGCAGAATATACTATAACCAACAGCGGTGACTTGTCGGAATTGTATGCGCAAGTAGATGCCTATATGGCACAGATACAGTAGTTCTATTTATTTTATATATGGCTTGGTTTCGTACACAAGAAAATACGCAGCGACCGTTTGTAGTAGCGCTCGAGGCGATTTCTCCAGATTTGCTACAGGTGCAACTGTCTATGCTGGAGCAAGAATTACACACAGCTGGTGTGGTAGTTCGGCGTTTGGCATTCCCAACACAGAAAGCAGCAGAACATGTACCAGCACTCTTTCAGGCCCCAGAGCTTGCCACAGCACCCCAGAGCTTAGGAATTATTGCCTCGCTTGATCGAGCAATGTGGGCAGTGGGGCACAGCGAAGCGACTCCAGATAAAGAGCTTATCTTGCTCACTGGCGGGCCATTATACACCGCTGCATGGGCTGGTTCTTTGTTGGGTGAGTCCGCAGAGCGGGTGGCTCTCTACCGCTGGCTTGATGATTTAGAGTACGGTGTGTTTCATGGTAAGCGGATTGACCTGACGGTATTTGTAGACATATTACCTGAACACATAGACATACATGAGCAAGTCTGGTGTCCTGCGGGTTGGGGAGAGCGGTCAGCGCCAGAGCTCGAGCAACTGCGGACGGCATATGTCGAAGCGGCGAACCTATTCCCAAAAACGAAGATTGTCTCTGCAGCACGGGAAGGGTTGTTGAAACCAGATTCAGATATTGGTAACGAAGTGTGGAACTTGGTGCGTCGCATTGTGTTAAAAACAGATATTCCTCAGAGGTAATAGGTATGCAAAAAAATGAAATAAAAGAAAAAGTGGCGTTTGTGCTGGAGCAACTCGAAAGGCTTCTACCAAACTTACACTTACCAGAAAAACAAGAAGAGCAAGAGCAGTTGCAACAGCAAATGCAACAAGACGGCTTTTGGGATGACGTACCACGGGCGCAAGTAATTAGCCAGCGTCAGAACCAGCTTGCTGAGCTGGTGGAATTTTGGACTGGACTACAAGCACGTACACAGGAATTGGCCGCTTTGATCGAACAAAATACAGACGAAAGTCCAGAGACTTTAGCGTACTTGGCAGAACTCGCAACCAGTATTGCGACAGAGTTTGACGCCAAGCGGTTTTTGGCGTTGTTTTCTGGCCGACACGATTCTTTGGGTGCAGTGGTGAGCATTCATGCTGGTGCTGGTGGCACGGATGCACAAGATTGGGCTGCCATACTTCTGCGGATGTATACTCGATTTGTTGCAGCACATGGGTTTACCATGGAGACTTTAGAGCTCAGTCGTGGTGGGGAGGCGGGGATTAAGTCTGTATTGTTTGAAGTGAAAGGGCTGAATGCCTACGGCTATTTGCGCAGTGAAGCAGGCGTACACCGATTAGTGCGCTTAAGTCCGTTTAACCCGGCACATACGAGAGAAACGAGTTTCGCGCTAGTAGAAGTGCTCCCAGACCTACCCGATTCAGAAGTGACTTTGCGTATGGAAGATGTAAAAATAGAGGCGAACACCGCGTCTGGGCATGGTGGACAAAGTGTGAACACGACATATTCTGCTATTCGCGTAACGCATGTCCCTACAGGTATTCGGGTGAGTATACAGAACGAACGTAGCCAACACCAAAACAAGGAGCTCGCGCTAAAGATTTTAGCCGCTCGTGTTGCTGCAGTAGAGCAAGAAAAGCAAGATGCTGCGCGCAAAGAACTGCGGGGAGAGTTTAAGTCTGCAGAGTGGGGGAATCAAATTCGGAGCTATGTGTTGCATCCGTACCAAATGGTAAAAGACCATCGAACCAACGTTGAAACAAGCGATACCGAAGCGGTGCTGGATGGGAAACTCGAAGAGTTTATTGAACAGTTTTTAGAACAAACAACGAGCCATGGGTAGTGCGCATATTTCTACTGCTGACACGAGCTTTTAGGTAGGCGAGCGCCAGATGTGCTAAAATAATAAGGTATGATTCGATTTGAAAATGTAGTGAAATATTACGGCAACACCAAGGCGCTGGCCACGGTTAATTTAGATATTAACCATGGCGAGTTTGTTTCGGTTGTTGGCCTCTCTGGTGCGGGTAAATCTACTTTGCTCAAGCTGATTACTGGCGAAGAGCGAGCAGACGAAGGGAAGGTGTATATAGATGACATTGACATTGCAGAAGTGAAAGTGTCTGACTTGCCCTACTTGCGCAGAAAGATTGGTATGGTCTTCCAAGA
>CAZZBG010000093.1:0-2768 GCA_964652865.1 uncultured Candidatus Saccharibacteria bacterium | reverse complement strand
CTACTGCTACAAAGAGGATTGCTGCATTGTCGTAGACACGACTAAAGACGAACCCTAGCGCGGTAATGACCAGTAAGAAACCCAGTATGAGCAGTACGGAGTTACGTTTATTCTTTTCAATAGATGTATACGTTAGCATATTTTATATAACCACAGATACACAGATTACACTGATAACACGATTTAAATGCATTTATATAACCACAGATACACAGATTGCACTGATAACACGATTTAAATGCATTTATATAACCACAGATACACAGATTACACTGATAACACGAATCAATTGATGACCCGTTTAATTATAACTTTATGGGAAGTATATACTGCAAGGATTCCCAGTTTTAGATTGTTTGCTTTTAGGTAGCCCAATACTTGATTGATATGCTTTTGGTATACCTGAGTTGCTACTTTTAGTTCCACTACTAAACAGCCGTTCAGTAAGAAATCCAAATAATAACGACCGATGCTTTTACCTTCAAACATAAGTTTGGTAAGTAATTGCTCTTCTACTGAAATCCCTAGTGAGGTAAATTTTAACTTTAATGCTCGGTAGTAATATTTTTCTTGGTAACCAAAACCGAGCTCGTTGTATACGTCAAACACTGCTCGTATAACCTTATAAGTAAATTCTTCGGGTGGAATTTCCATGTTAGGTATCTGAGTGATCGGTTTTATCTGTGTATCTGTGTTATTTAGAATTTTACCGCGACATTCTGTCCTTCTGGGCCATTTTCGTCTATATCGAAGAAGGAGCGAGCTGTAAAGCCAAGGATAGAAGCAAACAGGTTCGTAGGGAAGACTTGAAGCTTTGTGTTGAAGTCTCGGACGGTGCCGTTGTAGAAGCGTCTGGAAGCTTGAATCTTGTCTTCTGTTTCGCGGAGGTCGCCTTGCATTTGCAAGAAGTTCTGGTTGCTCTTGAGGTCTGGGTAGCTTTCGCTTACTGCAAACAAAGACTTGAGTGCTCCAGAAAGCATGTTCTCGTCTTTCAATTTTTCTTCTAACGTGCCAGCATTCATGGCCATGGTGCGAGCTTTGGTCACATTTTCCAGTACGCTAGATTCTTGCTTGGCAAAACCTTTCACAGTTTCTACTAAGTTTGGGATAAGGTCATAGCGGCGTTTGAGCTGGACTTCGATGTCGCTCCATGCTTCGTCCACACGGTTCCGAGAGCGAATGAGTGAATTGTACAAACCAATAGCAGCAATAACTATTACTGCCAAAATAATTAAAAATACCCACATAGTGTTCTATATATAGTTAATAATCCCGTTCCTCCCCCTAGTATAGCATTTTTGAAATATGTAAACATGTAAGCATATAAACAGGAAAATACGGCTGCTTGGTCTGTGTACCCTTGTTTGCATGGTCTAATGCTTACATGTTTGCATGCCCCCAGTGGATAACTTTTGTGGAAATCAAGAAAGTACCACTAAATGTTCTTTTTTAAAGGGTTTTTGTAAGTTTCAGAAAAGCCTTGCGCATTTTTCCCAGCGGGTATACAATGCGTGCAAGTTAATATAATTCTTAACTAAAACAGCAGTCACAAGCACGCTTGAGTGTTTGTACATCGTTGTATTAGGTCAGGATTGCATTAGCCTGTTTAAGGCTTGCTCAGTCGGCTTTAAACGTTCTTGTTACCGTGTTATTTCAAAGCTCTGTTTTGAATAGCACTTCGTTCCTCTGCTTTTATTGGGGAGGATAAATCGCAACTTCCGCAGACACAAAAGGAGTATTGTCTATGAAGACAAGTTCCCGTTTGACTCTAGCAGTAGTGGTAGCAGCGGCTGTGATGTTCTTCGCGACAGCTAATTTTGCGAAAAACGACGCAGTCAAGAACGGTCAAAAAATGGTCGCTCAAAACGCGACCGCGGACGCAACGAATCAAGCCGTGGCAAAAGCTGACAATTACAATGCAGCGACGCCGGCACAAACCATTTCACAGATGTCCGAGGCGAAATTCGCTCCAGACATCTCATCTCATCCTGCCAAATTGGCGGGCGTGACGAAAGTCGCTCAAGCCGTTTTCGACAAAAATATGACGGGTGATGCGACGAATGCTTATACGGCGATGGCAGACGCAGGCGCGGCAGTGATTGCAGCGCAAACAACCAGTGGCGAAGGTGACTACGACGTCATCTTGCCTACCGTTAATGTGGCGGGTGGTTTCCACGCTTATGCCGGATTGAATATGACCATGGCCCAAAACGCCGCGGTCGCGACCTAAGAACACACTAACGCACACATGAGGGAAGGGGTCCACAGGGACCCCACCTCACACAAATTTACCGGAGGGTAAATTAAGTCCAGTTTCACTAGGGGAAAAGCTTGGTAACCCAAGCAAAGCAATTATATTTTTATAACATTGTTGGTTTCTCCTTCGGTGAACTCCTGATGATTTGGGTAACCAGTCTGCTGTGGTTGCCCTTTTTTATTTGTCTTAAAAAGTATGTCGATGGGCATCCTTGTCAGTGTTGATGGGCACCATCTGTACTTTGACCATCTGCATTTTGATAATTCAATTCCACTTTGTCGTAAAGTAGACGGCCGTCTACTTTACGACATGCTGGTTGCATGCTTATATGCTCCCATGTTTCCTATTTCTTTACTTGGCTATTTGAGCCAAGGCTGGTATACTGAGGATATCCAAGTTATTGTTTTTTTAGTGTTTTTATGTTTTTTTGGCTTTTTGCCAAATATTTCTCCTTTACGGAGAGCGATTGAGTGCCAGTGTGCTCAAAAAAGTTTTTGTAGCTTTCTCAAGT
>CAZZBG010000092.1:0-2769 GCA_964652865.1 uncultured Candidatus Saccharibacteria bacterium | reverse complement strand
CGAGTGCAGCAGGGATTAAGTTGGGTAAAGTTGTGAGCGTGCAAGATGGCGAAGGTTCTTACAGCCCAATGCCAATGTACGCAGATAAAATGGCACTCGGGTACGGCGGTGGTGGCGCAGAAGCTGCAGTCGCTCCAAGTATGGAACCGGGGAGCCAAGATGTAGTTCAGACCGTGACGTTGGTGTTTGAAGTGAAATAGAAAAGTTGCGAGTAACTAGTTACGAGTAACGAGAAAGAGAAGGCCGTTTTAGATTCTCGTGTAGCTTTCATTTCGCATGCAGAAACAAGGGTCATCTTTGCGCTGTGCAAAGATGACCCTTGTTATGAAAACAGTGCCGTGTGAACAAGGGTTCGCACGGCACTGTTGGTTTGGAGCAAGTTTAGCTTTTTTTGAATTCGTCGCTGACTACGAACCACTCACCAGCAATGAGTTTCAAAGTGTAAGTATGAATCTGGTTTTGGGCTTCGTGACGGACTCTGCCGCTCGATTCCCAAAAAGCGCTTTCTCTCACGATGACTTTGGCAACGGTTTGCCCCCGAATAATTTTTATTACGGAGTCAATCTGGTGCCACGAGCTAGTGATGAGGCGCGTCTCTTCGTTGCTGTATTTCGGAGCCATGCGCATGAAATCTTTATACGCAGGGCTGTCTTTTTCAATAATAGACAGTAGTGATTCGGTTGCCGTTGAGGCTGTGTGTAGTGCTGCTAGTGTCCATGCGTCATATAGCACGACCTTGCTAAGCAGCAAGCTCTCTAATTCTTGCTCTTGCTCTCGCTTTGGTAGTTCTAGCTCAGTTGCTATCTGCTCGTAGAGGTGGCTTGGTAACTGATTGATTGCCTTTCCGCATGCTTGTTGCAACCATACGGCTTCTACTCCGTATGTGTTGGTGACGTATGATGATTGAGGTGATCCCTCGAGGCTTTTAATCGGTTTAGTGACGGTCCATGTTGGCTTGCCATTTTCAATAGCGAAAGTGACGGTTCTTGCACCCTCGTGTGTCATGAGGTAGCCCGATACAGAAAATTGATTTTGATTAAAGGTCATAGAGCAGTTTTGGTTTGAGATCCATGTATTTATACTGCCCTTATCGTTAAACTCAAATTTAATTTTGGCTTCAGATTGCGCTTGCGTTGGCTGGGAGCTGATACAGCACACCAATGCCAAAAGCGCAACGAAATAAACTTGCTTTTTCATGTTCCCTCTTTGGTTACCCAGTGTATGGGTGGTTGTGGCGGCGGAGCCGCGGAGTTTGTTTTTGGTTTTCGGAAAAGAAAAACCGCCTTGCAGGCTTTAGTGCTAGAAGGTGGTTTTTATTTGCTTTTGGTATTATACAATAATACTTTACTAAAAGCAAATTCTAATCTGCCATCTGGCGGATTGAGCTTTCCTATCTGCCATATGAAAAAGGGGTTTGTGGTATAATTAATACAGGAATTTTGCGGGTGTTTTCGGTTTTGCAAGCTCCTCCTAACTATTTCTGTACACATTTTGCCATGACCAATTTGGTGCTTACAAAGATTTTCTCTTTGACGTCCTTGTCGTTTTTGGTAGCGTTGGTGTCTACGCCACTGCTCACACATTTTTTGTATAAATACAAACTGGGCAAGAACATCCGTGACTCCAAAGATACACCACTCTTTACCCAGATGCACGCAGCAAAGAAAGGAACGCCTACTATGGGTGGGTTTCTGGTGTGGGGGATTACCGCGCTCCTTGTTGTACTCTTTTGGGTGCTCGATAGAGTATTGGGTTTAGAAGCATTCCACAATCTCAATATCTTGAGTCGCAAAGAGACGTTGCTCCCTTTGGCCGCATTTGTCGGGGCAGCAGTTGTAGGCATGGCAGATGACTTGCTCGACATTAATCGCATGGGCCACAACGGTCGTGGTATGCGGTTTCGCTTTAAAGTATTTTTGTATGCACTCGTAGCCATGGTAGGGGCATGGTGGTTTTACTTTAAACTTGGGTTCGATGCTATTCATATTCCCTTTGGTGGAACGCTTACTCTGGGGTGGTTGTTTATCCCATTTTTTATATTTGTTGTCGTAGCAACTAGTTTTGCAGTAAACCAGACTGATGGGCTCGACGGTTTGGCAGGGGGAACGTTGCTCATTGCATTTTTTGCGTTTGGGCTTATTGCGTATGTACGTGGTCAGGAAAACTTAGCAGCGCTTATTGGGATTGTGGCAGGAAGTCTCCTTGCGTTTCTGTGGTTTAACGTGTATCCCGCGCGGTTCTTTATGGGTGATACCGGCTCCATGGGGCTTGGGGTGCTTTTGGCGATTGTTGCGTTTTTAACCAACTCCATTTTACTTTTGCCTGTTATTGGGTTGGTGTTTGTCATTGAAGCAGTGACGACTGTGTTGCAGCTATTTTGGAAAAAGGTATTTAAACGAAAGCTGTTTTTGTCTGCGCCTGTGCATCATCACTTTGAAGCGCTTGGTTGGCCCGAAACAAAAGTGACTATGCGCGCGTGGATTTTGGCTTCTGTGTGTGCGCTGGTGGGCAGTATGATGTATTTTCTGGGCTAGAGAAGTAGAATCGGGAGTGATTGAAAGACGGTAAATCCCAAATCTCAAATAACAAAAAACAAATAAGCACCAATGCTCAAATCCCAAATGTTTTAAAATTTAGATTTCGTCCGCCAGCTGGTGGATTAGAATTTGTTTGTTATTTCGTGCTTGTGATTTAGTGCTTGGAACATAATTATCTATGTATGACCTTTTAATAAAAAAAGCGACAGTGGTTGATGGGAGCGGCCAAGCA
>CAZZBG010000091.1:0-2800 GCA_964652865.1 uncultured Candidatus Saccharibacteria bacterium | reverse complement strand
TCCTTCGCCTCTACCACAACACGAGCATTTCTTTGTGGCATGACGAAGCGTTCTCCGCGCTGCTCATCCACTACCCGTGGGGTGAAATGTTTTACCGTATCGGTCTAGACGTACACCCACCAGCGTATTACGTTGCACTCCGGTTATGGAGCATGCTACTTGGCGACTCGCTCCTTGCCCTGCGTGGCTTTTCGGTATTCTTTGGACTGGCAACAGCAGCTGCGACGTACGGATTTGTGCGAGATATCTTTAAAAGCCCCAGAGCTGCAACAATCGCCGCACTCGCCATTATCGTCAACCCATTTCAAATCCAATACGCCACTGAAGCACGTATGTACACATTTGGCGCATTTCTTGCGGTAAGCATGGCGTGGATACTGGCAAAAGCTCTGAACAGCACGGAAACAAAAAGTAAGTACAAGTTATTTGTCGCGTTCGGAGCTCTGGCAGGCATTGCTGCACTCACCCACTACTACTTACTTTTTTCTGTGGTAGCTGCATGTGTGTACGCCTTACTCTACACCGCAGTACATTTCAAAAAAGATATACGCGCCTGCGCACCACTCGCCACTGGGTACCTAACCACAATCCTCTTGTTTGTACCTTGGACAAATTGGTTTATTTACCAGTTTAAACAAGTTGGTGCAGGATATTGGATTCCACCACTCAATTGGTGGAGCATTCCTTCCACGCTGTGGCAAGTCACGTTCGGCCTTGAGTCGGACATTGCAAAAACAACGACCAAAATCACTTTGGCAGTTACCACCATTGTACTCGTCAGTATTTTTACCCTCCTTCTCAAAAAGCAAAAAAATACTCACGTGTGGCTCGTAGCGTTTCTGTTTGCAGCACCCTTTGCAGGTTCTCTGTTGTTTGCGCTGCTCGCGTTTGTAAAAGGACAAAGCTCTTCAGTCTACCTTGTGCGATACTTTTTGTACGCATCAGCCTTTCTTCTGGCGGCACTCGCACTCTGGGTAGACTCGTGGAAACGTTCGTGGCTAGTCTGGACCGCAACGGCTGCATACGCCGTTGTGTGCATACTTGTGTTTGCCAATAACTGGCAGAAGTTAGATATTACCAAAAAAACTGGTATGGCAGGAGCTGCGACCTACTTACAGAGCCACGCAACACCAACCGACAAGCTCTATGTCGGAACGAGCTTTGAATTCTTTAACCTGAAATACTACTTATCGCAACTTACCCCACCTGCAGCAATCATCACTCAAACCACTACCATGTCGTCTTCGCGTTACAGCCTCGAAGATTTAAGCGACGACGCACCACCCGCACAAATCAGAAGCCTCGACCGCACAGCTGAGTGGCCAAGACCCATGCTGTACTCTGGTGGCAATACATCTGTAAAAAATCTGCCTCACTTTGCAGGTACCGCCATTCTCACCGACGCAGATTTGCTCCCCTCTTTTGCTGATGCAGTAAAAACCGGTGACACCGTGTGGCTGTTGTGGACCAACGCCTTTGGGAGCAATAAACCGCCAGTGCCCAGCAACTGGAAGCAAGCCGACGAAGCTGGCTTTGCCGATGTCAGACCATATTCTGGCACATGGATTATTGTGACCAAATATCTGGTACAATAAGGTAAACTCATTTGTAATATTTGATTGTATGCACAGATTTCTAAAGGTTTTTGGGCTCTTTTCACTTGTATGCGCCTTGGCTCTTGCCGGCGTACCTCGCGCTGCCCTTGCTGCCCCCATGGTAGTCACCACAAGCTTACCAGATGGCACGGTCGGTCAAGCGTATTCCTCCCAGCTTTCTGCAACAGGAAGTGGTACGATTGTTTTTGAAAAATGGTACCTCACACATTCCGGAACAAGTATGACACTTGCAAGCTCTGGTGTGTTTAGTGGCATCCCAACGCAAGCAGGCACATTTGAACTTGGTGTCCACGTAACAGACGGAAGCGGTCTAGGTGTGTACAGTATTATCCCTTGGAAAGTAAATGCCAGTGGCACCACAAGCACTGCCCCAACACTCACCGGCATTCAAGGCTTTGACCCAAACGCCACTCCTCAGTACAACAACTCACAAGCAACCAGTGGTACATATGTTGTGCTCTATGGCACATTTGCACCAACTGGTAACCAACTTGTTTCTACGGGCACTGTTACGGGCACAATAAGCTATCAAAGTGCAACACAAATCAATGTACTGCTGGGTAATGGTACAGGTACTGCTACGTTCGCCGTAACCAACCAATACGGCACCAGCAGCAGCAGAAGCATTCCAGTCGCAGCTGCGGGCAGCCTCGCGAACGGTACTCTTACCCTGAGCGAGTCCTTGTCTGGTGTTGCAACCGTTATCCCTGCCAACACCAGCAACTACACTTTTGCCAACTTCGGACTTCGCGCTGGCAATACTCCTGCAACCATTACTTCTCTGCGTGTTATTTCTGACTCTGCAAGTCGCGATCAGTTTAGCAATATTAGACTGTATAAAGACCGCACTGCATTTGTCGGCACGACAGCGACCACATTCAACATGGTTGAAGGAAATACTCGCTATGCCACCATTACCTTTTCTCCTGCTCTGACCATTCCGGCAAACACCACCGTGAACCTCGAAGTCAGTGCATCTATTGGCGCAGCGAGCGCTGGCACCATACGACTTGGTTTCGACGCACTACAAAACAATGGCACACCAGTCACCAGCACACCTGCTACGCCTTTCTATGGCCCCACATTCACAATTACTGGTACAACCTCGCAAACACTTGCTATTACCACTCCTGACCAACTCCAAGATGGCATGGTTGGTGCAGCGTATAGCATCTCTCTTGCTG
>CAZZBG010000090.1:0-2819 GCA_964652865.1 uncultured Candidatus Saccharibacteria bacterium | reverse complement strand
CTGTGTTCGTCCCAATATGCTCCAGTAAATGGTGCTTCGGTGCCTTTTTCTCTGGTGACGTGGTATGTATTTGGGTCGAGTTTTGCTTTCCATTCTTCATTTGTCTTTGGCAGATCTGTTTGGTTCATGTGATTTGTAATACTAATGTGTACAGCGCACTGTGGGTGTGGCTGGTTTAGGTTCGTCTGAGGTGCTTTTCGTAGTACTGCATGTTAGCGTCAGTTTTTTTGTGGGGGTTAAAAATATTGAGCGGATCAAATATGTGTTTAACTTGTCGGAACAACTCCATCATGTGTGGGCCGTACATAAGTTCGAGGTACGGGCCACGGACAATGCCGTCGTTGTGCTCTGCAGTAATAGACCCTTTGTACTGCATGACGAGCCTGAACACTTCTTCGGAAAGTCGGGTAACTGCTTCTCGTTCTGAATCTTTTTGCAGGTCCATGAGTGGCATGATGTGGAAGTTCGCATCTCCTGCGTGTCCGGCAATAGTGTATACGAATGAAGGGTATCGCGAAAAGATTTCATTCAGCTTTGGCAAGAACTCTGGCAGTTGGTCGGGGTGCACAATGACATCTTCTATGAAGCACGCAGTAATCCGGTTTTTCGTGTGTTGACGAAGGAGGTTGTAACTTTCACGGCGAATGGTCCAGTATTTCTTTGCTTCTGTTTCGGTGCGTGTGACTCTGCTTGCGACACCGTGGGTACGCTGCAAGACTTCGGTGACTTCTGTTGCTTTTTGTACTGCTTCTGCGTCTGTTTCGCCAGAAAATTCTGCGAGTAATACCAATCGGGGAATGCCTCCGGTATAAGACATCCACAGTTCTGGTAAGAACTGCCATAAAAGCTGCAACGATTTGCCGCCCATTTTTTGCATGAGCTCTGGGAGATACTGCAGTGCTAGTTTGAGTGTGTGGTCGTCGAACAGTTCAAAACTCTCTGGGCGGAATTTTTTAATGAACGTGACAATGTCGCCGAGTTTTTCCAGTGTGGGCAAGAACACCACGACTGTTCGGTGGTGCGGTAGAATGGGGGTGAGCCGAAAAGTGATGTCGGTAATAATCCCTAAAGTACCTTGTGAGCCCACCAGTAGTTTGGTAAGGTCGAACGTTTTCCCGTCCCAGACTTTCCACAAATAGTACCCTGCCGAATTTTTGGAAGTAGATGGTTCTGCTGCGGTAATCAGTTCGCTGTGGGTAGAAATCAGGTGCCAGAGTTGGCGGTAGAGTTGTCCTTCGAATGTCGGTTCTTTCACTTTGTTTGCGAGTTGGCTTTCGGTGAGTGGGCGAATCGTGTATTCTTTGCCGTCGGCGAGGACTACCGTAAGTTCTTTGACCCAGTCCACCACTTGCCCGTACGACAGAGATTTTTCTCCCCCCGCGTTGTTGCCGACCATACCCCCAATGCCGCAAATTGCTTTGGAAGCAGGGTAGGCAGGCATGAGTAGGTTTTTTGCTACAGTTACTGGTTCGAAGTCTCGGTAGTAAGCCCCTGGCTGGACGCGGATGGTTTGCTCGGGGGCGACTTCGCCAATGTGGTTCAGATGTTTGGTAAAGTCGAGTAAGATGCTTTCAGTAATACTCCCGCCAGTCATGTCTGTGCCGCCGGCTCGGGGAGTGAGCGAAGTTGGTCTCCCTGCTTTGGTTTCTGCGGTGGCAAACTCTACCAGACGAATAATATCGGCAGACGAAGCAGGTTGTGCCACGAGCTCAGGGGTTGCTTCGAAAATACTCGCATCGCGGGAAAATGCTTTTTTTGTTTCTGTATCTTGGAGTAATGCTCCAGAAAAATTTGGTATCAAGTTTTGTATGTCTTTCATGAGTGTAGTATATCACTCGTGTCGTATTCACCTGAAACGAACGCGCGTGCGGTCCCTTGTTAGTTCCTCTGGTTTCGGTAGTTTGATATACTATGACTTGAAGTAACGTTGTTATATGCCAAAACAGAAAAAACAAGCTCCAGTAGTCATACAGCCAAAGCCGTCACGGTATCGGTTGGTGGCAAAGCGTAGTAGTGCCGGACTCGGGTTGTATACTCTTGATGCAATACCGAAGGGTAAAAAGATTATTCAATACGGTGGATACAAGATTACCAACGACGAAGCAGACCAAAAAGGCGGTAAGTATTTATTTGAAATTATCGACAGTGAATTTACTATAGACGGTACGCCACGGTGGAACTTGGCGCGGTACGCCAACCATTCGTGTAAGCCAAACGCAGAAGCGGTATGGTACGGGCACGATGTGTGGATTTGCTCCAAGCGAGGGATTAAGGCAGGGGAAGAGCTAACGTACAATTACGGGAAAACGTATTTTAACGATATCATTGGTGGAGAAAAGCACTGTCAGTGTGTGGTGCACAAGCCACGCAAAGGGGCGCTTGGGGTGCTGACCGAAGCAGAGCAAGCCAAGTTTGCGCGGAAATTTGCCAAATAATTGCAAGTTCCGTACTATATAAATATAAAGTAAGCAGTAAGACATAAGACATATGATGAAAGGTTTTCGAGATTTTATAATGCGAGGTAACGTAGTAGACCTTGCTGTTGGTGTAGTAATTGGTAGTGCATTTGGCACTGTCGTAGCAAGTTTAGTCAAAGACATTCTGACTCCGCTGATTGGTGCTATTGCCAAAGTGCCAGATTTTTCTGGTTTAGCCTTTACCATCAACGGGAGCCAGTTTATGTACGGTGTGTTCATTAATGCAGTTATCGCATTTGTATTGGTCGCTGCTGCAATCTATTTCTTTGTGGTTGTTCCAATGAACAAGCTCATGGCACGAGTAAAGAAGGGTGAAGAAAAAGCAGAAGTTCCTGCAGACAT
>CAZZBG010000089.1:0-2880 GCA_964652865.1 uncultured Candidatus Saccharibacteria bacterium | reverse complement strand
TTTTTTAAAAACAGCTGAGCACAACTCAGCTGTTTTTTATTTTATACACGCAGCATGATATGATACGAATACATTATTCATAGTAAAAAACCACATGTTAAAAGATTCTCTATCCACACAATGGACAAATGTTGGCATAGTTTGCGCCACGTTCTTCTTTCTTGCTGGAGGTATTTGGTTTGCACTGACAGCAGTAGAAACAAGCGCCAACCCTAAGACAAGTGCTCAAACAATATCTGTGACTGGAGAAGGCAAGACCATTGCAACACCAGACCTCGCAACTGTTTCACTCGGCTATTCCATTACCACAGAAGAATACAAAACATCTGCAGCGGAAGCAGAAAAGGTCATTGCAAACATTTACACCGCAGCAGAAGCCGGCGGAGTCAGCAAAGAATACATAACCCAAACACAAACTGGGGCAAGTGGCGGAAATGTGAATGGTAGCATAAGCGTCACCTTTGCTAACCCCGTTGACCGCACCGCACAGCTTTCCGAATTTCTACATAAAGCTCTCACACCAGAGAAATCAGATAACCCAAAAGATGTGAGCGTGTACATGAACAATATCTGCTTAAGTTACAGTAACTTAACGACAGCGCAAGCCGAAGGTCGGGCGATGGCAATTGCATCAGCAGAACAAAAAGCTACCGAATTCGCACAACAAACCGGTCACACACTCGGGAAAGTAGTACAAATTACGGACAACTCCATGAGCTCTAGCACCTACGGGGCTGGATATGGAGCAAATTGTTACGGTCTTTCCACCTTAGATGCAAAATACATAACCCCGCAGCCTCTCTTTGTGAGCACCAATGTCACCTTCGAGCTCAAATAACCACGTAAGCCGCTCTCTGCGGCTTTTTTGCGTTTCGGTTACAGCCTCGCTATACTATTACATATGCAAAAAGAACGAATTCTCTCGGGCATCCGCGCCACAAGCAAACTCCACATTGGTAATTACCTCGGTGCTTTAAAACAGTTTGTTGACCTTCAAAATAACACTGACTCTGAGTGCTTATTTTTCATAGCAGATTTACACGCTCTGACGACGCCATTTGTCCCTGCCGACTTACGTCAAACCACTTTGGAAGTTGCTGCAGAATACATTGCTGCAGGTCTCGACCCAGAAAAGTCAGTTTTGTTTTTACAAAACCAAGTACACGAACACACAGAACTTGCTTGGATATTTGAATGTATTAGTCCTTTAGGCGAACTGGAACGCATGACCCAGTTCAAAGACAAAAGCAAACAACAAGCTGAAAGCATTAACGCAGGACTCCTGACCTACCCTGTGCTTATGAGCGCAGATATCTTACTGTACAAACCCAAATTCGTGCCTGTGGGAGAAGACCAGATGCAACACCTTGAACTTGCCCGTATTGTGGCTCGTAAATTCAACACGCAATTTGGAAAAGTGTTCCCAGAGCCAAAAAATCATGCGTTAAAACCATTACGCATCATGAGCCTGAAAGACCCAAGCAAAAAGATGAGCAAAACAGGAGACGCTCCACTCTTTTTGGCAGACACCCCAGAGGAGATATACGCAAAAATTAAAAAAGCAGTCACCGCAAGCGATTCACATGGTGCATCTGCTGGCGCAGAAAACTTAATCTATCTTTTGTCTCATTTTGGTACGTCGGAGCATGTTGCCCAAATTGCTGACGCAGTAAAAACTGAGACACTTAAATATAGCGAGCTCAAAGATGTTCTTGCTGCAGATATCGCTGAACACTTTGCACAATTCCGCGAGAAGAAAGCAGAGCTCCTATCTCGCCCAGATACGCTCGCCCAAATACTTGGCGACGGCGCGCACAAAGCGAGAAAAATTGCACAACAAACATTAGCAGAGGTGAAAGAGAAGATAGGACTACTGTAAGTGGAAAAATAGAAAGAAAAAAACCAGCTATCGCTGGTTTTTTGCTATTTCTTCTAACTCTTCTGTTTCTCCTCTCCTACAATATCCTACTATCATTCAATTTTAGCGGGGGTAAGTTTTTAGCTTTTTCCCAAATCGCCTCATCTGCCTTATTCATTGGCAAGATAAGTGTTTCTGCTCCCCCATTGTTCAAGAAAATATTCCAAGATGGTACCGGAATCATTCCTGTCGGGTGGTGATAATAAATCGTACCGTCTTTCCACTTAAGCCAGCTGCACCATGGGTGTTCTTGTGTTGCACTACTCAGGAAATACCCTGCTGGCAAGCGGTAGTTAGACACATCTAAGTTTTTTACATTCTTTATGTTATACCCAAGCCCCGTAAACGCAGCCATGGTAGTAAATGGGATTTTAACTTTATCTTTTCCAGTCAGAATAAAAATCCCAGACCCTTGTTTTGCAAGTGTACCGCAGGGGTAAACGGCTGTACTCGGAGTACTGCTCCCCGCTGTAGTAAAACTCAAGTTAGAAATATAGGCAATGTCGTTGATTGGGCTCTGAGAATTTACTTCGTAAAAATACTTCGTACCTGCAGTTAACCCTGTCAGAGTAAGTACATGACTTTGCGTAAACTCTGCACTCTGTACATAGCGTTGCTCTGTGCCACCTTCTGCAATAAACCCTACCCACGAATCACCTAGGATATCTGTGTCCCAAGATATGACCGCAGATGTCTGGGTAATGTTTGTCGCAGTCACATTAGATATAGTAATTGCAGCTTCGGCAGGTGCATACCACAAAAAACCTGCAACACCGAGTGCGACAGCGGCAAAAAACGCAACGAGATGTGTGCCAAGACTTTTTTGAATATAACTCCGTATACGCATATAAAACAACAGTATGAGTGCACTTTTCAACCTTACTCTTAGTATACCATGTTGCGTGTTATGCTCGTACTATGCACTCTCCCACTCAGTGCTCACTTCCGGAAACTGCTTAAGA
>CAZZBG010000088.1:0-2982 GCA_964652865.1 uncultured Candidatus Saccharibacteria bacterium | reverse complement strand
TGCAACTGTAAACGCAAAACTGAATTGCATTTCAGTTTACAGTTTTGATTTGAAGTTTTGACTTCTCAGTTTTGACTTTTGAGTTATGCTAGTATTTGTTTGGATTTTGGATATTGTAATTTATTTGAAATTAGGTGCTAGGGATTTGGAGTTTCTCTTGGTGGTGCCCATCTGTTCTTGTCTTTCAAAAAGAAAAAGACAAAGGCTAGCTTTGTCTTTAGTATCTGCAAGGCATGTGGGTAACAGCTTTTTAATCAGAAAGTAACCCTTGCGGTAATGGAATTCCCACTTTTGCGGAAACAGTTTTTGCCCACGCTTCCAGTAGTTCTACTCTGCGTCTTAAAATAATATGCTCATCTTGATAATCTTTGACGATTTTGGTGAGGCCATCGGTCGATGTTTGTAGTGTATCAATTTTTTCTTCCATACCACCAAGGCGATTTTCTAGTTTAGAAAATCGTTCGTCTAGGTATTCAAAGATTGGTTGAAAATTTGTATCACTCATATTCGTGTGCATTATCTACGAATAGTATACCACCCCAGCGAATAGGTGTCATTTTTGGGGCAAGGGTGGGCACTCTCTGAAAATTTAATGTTTGATGGTGCCGTTCTGCTTTATAAACATTAACTGCAATCCAATTAAGTTTTGACTTTACAGTTGCAGTTTTGACTATTGATTTTTGACTTATGAGTTACGCTTACAACGCTTCGATATATCTAGGCAGTATCCGTGTGGTTCTGTAGTACTCTTTTGTCGCGCGGGGGAG
This sequence comes from uncultured Candidatus Saccharibacteria bacterium, assembly GCA_964652865.1. GTDB lineage: Bacteria > Patescibacteriota > Doudnabacteria > UBA920 > UBA920 > JAEUSE01. The sequence continues at coordinate 2,215 of CAZZBG010000088.1, read as the reverse complement.
TTTGGTCCAGTTGCGGACAATTTTTCTACAGCCTTTTGCGCCACAGTTACACCGCATAGTCCATGTGTCATCACTTGCCGTAATGGTGGAGTAGTCAATAAGTACTTCTGCGTTAGCAGGAATATCTTCCACTGCTACCACAAACAGTTTGCCATGTTGTTTGACCACACGTGCGTTAGGCGTGCACGAATGGTTTTGGTACACGCCAATCTGCCCTTCTGGGCTTTGATAGTAGTTTTCAGAAAGCCGGAAGCAGTTATCCAGAAACGTCCCGCCTTGGGTAAGTAGGGTGGTGAAATGAAAACGCTTGCCAGTGACTTCGTACAGTGTTTGCCCTTCGGTAACTTTTCGCGCAGCAAAAATGCCTTTGCCATTTCTAGTGGGTTTTACTACAAGTGTGCTTGTGGTTGGGGTGGCCAATTTATTTTTTTCGCGCAATTATGTTAAATAAATGTTTGTGCTTTGTGTGTCCGCTTGCGAGAGTGTCGTCCTTTATTATTTCATCCAGCTTACTTATATCCATGTCAGAAAGTAGTTGTTCTACTTTGCTTTTGTCATGAAAGGTCAGGTGGGATTCGGGCGTGTTCCATCCGTCTTCCTTCCCAAATAGTTGTCCTGTAAAGATGCCGCCGTGCTTGAGTGAATGTTTAATTCGCTCAAATACTGCATCAAACGTTGCTGGCGGGTTAAATGGGAGGGAAAATTGCGCGCTTACTAAGTCGTATCTGTTTTCTGGAAACGAGAACTCGTCAAAAGGGACAATGACGTATTCGAATTTATCGGTAGGCAACCCCTCGCTCATGTGCTCCGGCGCTTGTGTGCTGTCTACCGCCGTGACATGTTCAAAGCCTTGGGCAAGTAAATATTTAGAGTCTATTAAAGACCCCGCTCCTAGGTCTAGGGCTTCTTGTCGTATTTGGCATAGCGCTAACGCTTCGATTAGCAGCCTATTTGGTGGACCATCTTTTGTTTGTTCGTAGTATTCGTGCCAACCGTGTTCAGTGTGCATATGAACGTTGTGAAATTAGGTTGAGGTTTTGAGCAGACGCCCAAGATTTCTATTTTTCAATAGTATCCGAACTCAGAATAAATTTCCCCTCTGGTTTGGTCCAGTCGGTAAAGCGCCACCATGTGGGGGTAAATATTAGACCTATATTATCTAAAAACTTACCTTTCTTTTCTATAAATTTACCATAGTATTCTGTTTCAAACTGCTCCTGCACTTCCGGAGTGACTTTTCTAAGGTTTCCGTCAAGCTGAAAGGTTTTCATTACTCCATCGGTAGTTCCAATAACCAGCGATGCGCGTGCGGTCATGCGTTCTGCAAGAGCTTCCATTTTTTTGTAGGCAGGGGATGTAAGAAAGTAGTACTCATTTGCTTCTGCGTTAGTAGCAAAATGCACGGTTGCTCCATGTGGTGCACCGTCTGGCATTTCTACTGCAAGTACTCCTACTCGTTGTGTGGCAAGGTAATCTATAATTTCTTGAGGCATAGGTTTAGTATGACAAAAAAGTGTTCGGTAAATTTAAATACGGGCGTTGTCGGCACGCCAGTTTTTTACAGCTTTCTTTATTTGGTCGTTAGTTAGCTTTTCTGTAACTGCGCGGGTAGCGAGAGTGGCGTATTCTTCGTCAGATGCAAAGCGCAGTGCAATTACTTGCGACATGGTCAAGGTAGGGTCGAGTGGTTTGCCGGTTAGTGCTTGGGCGCGCAAAGACTCTTCTAAGCGAATAACACGGTCTTGTACGCCAACAGGAAAGGAGCGAGCGTACCACATGAGAATGCTGGTACCTAACGCAAGGGCGACAAGACTTAGCTCTGTCCAAGGAATACCTGCGTCTCCAAAAGCTTTTACAAGGGCGACAATTGAGAAAATAAGGCCAAGTACAAGCAGGGTGGACACCACCGCATGGAAGGCAACTACAAATTTTCTGTGATTTTGGTAGTTTTGGGCTGTCTCTGGTTCGTTTTGCATGGGTTTCTAGCTAATTTAATTTAGTTGCAATTTAACCTATGTATTGTATAATACTTTAGCAATTTCCGGTACTTTTCCTATAAACACTTTAGAATTTTTTATAGTTGGATGGGGTATAGTCCCGACTCGGAGTCGGGATAAGGCAACGGACATGCAGCACTTCTTTCATAACAAAATATAGACATTCGTATTTTTTTGGCTGGGGTTCCAGCACATGTTTTTGTGCAGCAGGGTATAGT
>CAZZBG010000087.1:0-3047 GCA_964652865.1 uncultured Candidatus Saccharibacteria bacterium | reverse complement strand
TGATGACCCCTCTTATAATCAGTCTTCGTCTAGGCTTCAGCGCCTATCGCCGGCTTACATAAGAGCAAAATTGGAGGTGTTGTGAAAGGAAAAGAGCTAAGTAATTAACGCCTAACCAGAATATACAATATTTTCAGGCTTGTCAAGAGGAAACGGCAAAAAAGTGTAAAAAAATAGTGACCCATACCAATAAAATATGAGTCACCAAAAACAGAAGTTAGTCACCTAAAACGGGCGTAAAACCACCCACTTGCCGCTCCCACAAGTGACGGTATACACCATTAGGTATCTCAAGCAAGTTACTGTGAGTACCCTGCTCTACTACTTCACCTTGGCGCAAAACAACAATTCTATCCATCGCCATGACAGTGGACAGCCGGTGAGCTATAACTATCAGTGTCTTGCCATCCATTAGGTTATGAATGGCATCCTGTACGAGTGCCTCTGACTCTGAGTCCAAAGCCGAGGTCGCCTCATCCAAAATAATTATAGGCGCATTAGCGAGTATCGCCCGGGCGATTGCCACCCGTTGCCGCTCCCCGCCGGAAAGCTTAACTCCCCGCTCGCCCACCAGGGTCGCATACCCCAATGGGAGCGAAGATATAAACTCATGACAGTGGGCAGCTTTCGCCGCCGTAACAACCTCCTCATCCGATGCCGTTTGATTACCATAGCGGATATTTTCCGCCAATGACCGATGAAACAAGAATGGCTCCTGCGGAACCACGGCGATGGACCGCCGTAGACTTTTTTGCGTGACCCTGGAAATGTCTTGACCATCAATCAAGATCTCGCCAGAGGTTACATCCATGTATCGCAGAAGCAACTTGGTTAGCGTAGTCTTGCCTGAGCCAGACTCTCCAACCAGCGCTACGCGCTCGCCAGACCTTATGAGCAAATTGAAATTATGTATGGCATGCTTCCCATCAAAGTAACGAAAACACACCCCCGTAAAATCAACCGCCCCACTGGGGACAACCAACTCTTTCGCTTCTAAAGCGTCCACTACGTGAACGGGTTCCCGCAACATCTCCGTGAGCTCGTTGCCGTTAGCCAGTGCTTCGTACAACTGCCTCACCTGCCGACCAAAGTCCCACAAATGATCAAACATTTGTAGAAGATACGCCTGCAGTAGAGCAAAGTCGCCTGGTGTGAGACCGTACTGCCCCCGACGAGTAAACGCAAGATACATAACAACCCCCTCAAGAGTTACCATACTAACACCTTGCACCACCTCGCCCCATTGGCCGAGCACCCATGCTTTCAACCTCCTTTCGTATGACTCTTCAACTTTCATACGAAAAGTATCCACTTCTACCTCCTCGGTGCCGAATGCTTTCACCGTGACCGCATTCCCTACAACATCGGCAATATGCGCGGTCAGCCTGGTTTCCTGCTCGGAGCTTGAGACATCAAACCTAAGTTTGTACCGAGCAAAACATACGGAGAAGACCAGAAAGCAAATTGCCCAAAGTAAAATAACGTTGGAGAAAGTTGGCAGATACCACCGTAAGATTAATATGATGCCCACGCACCTAATAATCGTACGACTCAAGTTCCACTTAACTTGGTCGTCTACGGTTTGGAAACTATACGGGTACCGACGAATTTTATTGACGATGCTACCGGAGTGATGGCCATGAAAGAACTTCAGCGAATGCTGAAGGATGCTTTCAAAACCAGTCATGAGCAGATCAGACATCACCCGAGACACGAACCGAGCATTTGTGAATCCCATTGTTCGCCAACCTACTTGATGCAATATCCCCAAGGCAATAATCTGACCCACCAGCAACACGCCTGCATGGGCCGCGGATAGTGAATCATCCGCCACCAGATTCAGTAGCTGGCGATACAAAATCGGGCGGACAATGTCAATCGCTGTGGTAAGGGCAATACCCACAACAGCAATGAAAATCGGTACCGGATACCGAAAAGCATGTCGCGCAAAAATACGACAGGTGTACTTTGTAACTAACTCTTTCATGTAAACCCCCTGTAGATTGTGTGTTGGTGTTGTATTTAAAAAACCCTCGGCAAGCCAAGGGTTTCGTGAGAAGATAAAATTTGCGTATATTTTAGACTTTATTTCTAAACAGACGCAAACTTTGTTCAACCCATAAACCATCGGCAAAAAGACCAGAAAGATATGCTTTCTTGGTTTCAATATTTATACGGTTTTGCTGCAGATTATTCATTTTCATTGTCTTACTGCTTTCAAATACTTCTAAATACTATTTTGCCGACCTTTAAATATTGTTTGATTCTACTGAAAAATTAAGCCCTTGTCAATGCATGTTCAAACAAGCCATAAAGACAAATGGGTACCGTGGCAGTCCGCCGTCTGGCGGTCACATGGTACCCGTCTATAAAAATGCCATCAAAAAAACTACAGTTCAGGTTCTAACTCTTGGCTATCTCGCTCATACACGAAGCTCGCCACCGGAGCGTCAGCTGGGACTACATGTACTGGGCTAGTTGCTCGTCCTAAGTGCCAGTGCAAATCTTCTTCGGTGAGCACTTTCTCTAACATTTGCAAAAACTGCCACAGCACAGCAGCGTCATCGAATGCCCTATGCCTATTTTGAAAACTAAATTTATGCCGCTCTATAAGCGCAGCTAAATTATGGTGCCTATGTTCAGGAAACACAGACCGAGACAAGCGTACGGTACAGAGGCGAGGAAACGTAAAGTCTATCCCCAACCTTCGATACTCAGATTTTAAAAAGCCATAATCAAACGGAGCATTGTGTGCGACAAATGTAGCATCTGAAAACAAATCAAACACCTCGCTTGCAATCTGTTCGAATCTTGGTGCTCCAGCGACTGCTGCATTTGTAATCCCCGTCATACCGGTAATAAACTCGGGAATATCCTGCTCTGGATTCACGAGTGATTGGAATGTTTGCACGACTTTACCACCTTCCACTCGCAATACCCCAATTTCAATAACACGCCCCGCATATGCGCTTGCGCCAGTTGTTTCTATATCTACAATGGTAAATATCTTATCTTTCATGCTTCGGTATTATAAACCACAGATTCAC
>CAZZBG010000086.1:0-3098 GCA_964652865.1 uncultured Candidatus Saccharibacteria bacterium | reverse complement strand
TATGTGAGCTTGGTTAAGTCCGGAGAAGTTTCTGGGACTTTGAACAAGTCACTGAATTACTTAGCAGACCAATTAGAAAAAGATTACGCGCTGAAGTCAAAAGTGCGATCTGCGCTCACGTATCCAATTTTTATTGTAGTGACATTAGTTGGTGTGGGTTTGCTGATGTTTAAATTTGTGCTTCCTAAGTTAACAGAAGTACTGGTTGAGCAGGGTGGTGAGCTACCGTTGGTTTCTCGAATACTTATTTCATTCACGCACTTTATTAATGCGTTCTGGTGGGTTTTGATTCTTGGCGTGGGCGTTTTGATGATTGCTGCAAAATTTTATATTGGCACCCCAAATGGTCGGCACGTTTTCGATAGGTTAAAGTTGCAAGTGCCAATTATTAGTGGTATTTTTCAAAGAATATATCTTGCTCGGTTCGCTCGAAACTTGTCGACATTGGTCGCAGGAGGAATCCCGATTATCCAAGCTCTGCAGATTATTGCAGAAATCATTAATAACGTAATTTACCGCGATATTATTCTGAAGGCTTCCACGCAGTTAGCGAACGGAAGAAGTATTAGTGATTCGTTGCAAGGCAATCCTGAGTTTCCTCCTATTGTGACCCAAATGGTCCGTGTTGGGGAAGAGACGGCCCAACTAGATGACATTCTGGGCAAGCTTGCTGCCTTCTATGAAAAAGAAGTAGATGACAGAGTGTCTATTTTAACAACATTGTTGGAACCACTTATTATGATTTTGCTCGGTGTTGGTGTTGGTGTGCTCATTGCAGGTATTTTGTTGCCAATTTATAATCTTGCGAGCACGGTAGGGTAAAAGATAGTAAGTAGTAAAGAGCGAATAGAGAAACCCAGCACAGAGTGCTGGGTTTCTTATTTCATATTTCTTATTACTAATTTCTATTTACTTATTACTCTTTCTGGTGTGTATAAATTTCTTGACTGGACATGGTTGGGTGTTATACTAATTTTGTGAGATTAATTCTCAATTATTCACGCTTATCTAGCGAAGATTGGGGGTGAAAACATTGTTTAGAAACAAAACGAAACAACAAGGATTTACGCTTATTGAACTGTTGGTGGTTATTGCCATCATCGGTCTTTTGGCTTCCGTGGTGTTACTGTCACTTAACTCGGCTCGAGCCAAGTCCAGGGACGCCAAACGTATGTCCGATGTTCGTCAGTTGGCTTCTGCATTGGAATTGTACTTTAACGATAACAACGCATATCCAACAACGAGCTTGGGTCAGTTGGTGCCAAGTTACATTGGAACTATGCCAACATATCCAACACCAAGTGACGGTACCTGTGGCACTGCAACAGCTGGTGCGTACGTAGAGAACTACACTGGTACTGCTGGTGGGTATTCTCTCTCGTTCTGTTTGGGTGGTACTACTGGTGGTTACTCTGCTGGTACTCGTACACTTACTCAAGCAGGTATTCAGTAACTCGTTACTGGCAAAGCTCTTACTTTCGGGTAAGAGCTTTTTAGTTTTTACTAAGATTGGTACAATGCGTATATGAACAAATATCTTTCGGTGGTGAGGCAAAAACTGTGGTCATTACATATTGTATTTAAGCAGAGTCCTGCATTTGGTGTCCTGAGTTTGGGTTTGTTTAGTATAACGCTGCTGTTTTCTCCTGCGCCAGGGAGTTACTATGAAGCCGTAAAGTATCCGCTTGCGATAGTAGTGCTTGGGGCGTGTGCTCTGGTGCTTCGGAAGCAGCATTTTTTTGCAGAATCTCGGTTTCTTGCTTGGGTAAGCTGTTTGTTTCTTGTCTGGGTTGCTGTGGCGTGTGTTCTTTCTCCATCGCCTATTGTCGCCTTGGTAGGCTTCTTCCCTCGGTATAACAGTTCTTTGCTCCTATTTGCGTTTTTCATTGCTGTGATTTGGGTTACGCTGGTAGTTGTTCGAGATAAGGTGCTAGAGTGGCTTGTGGGTAGCATGCTTGTTGTGGGCGGGGTTGCAGCTGTCTACGCAGTGTTACAGTCGTATGGGCTTGCAAACTATAGTGGGGTAGAATCTTTGCTCAATATTGTACCAGAGCGTGTTGCGAGTTTGCTGGGTAATCCTAACTTTTCTGGTTTATTTTTAGCGGTGCTATTGCCGTACGCTTTGGTCTGGCTGATCTCCCGCAAAAGTACTTTCGGAGTGGTGGGGGCGGGGGTCGTGGTCTTTTTGAACTTGTGGGCTATGGCTTTATTTGCAAGCAGAGGAGCGTTTCTGGCGGCTGTGGTGGGCGTCGTGCCAGTACTTGGATGGTTGGTGCTGCGAAAACGATTTTGGTATGTACTTAGCGTACTGCTTTTTTTCGGTGCATCTGTGTGGTTGTTATCTGGTTACGTGAGTGTGTACCGTGGTGAAGCAGTGAGCACATTGAGTAAGGGTCAAGATGAAAGTGCCTCGCAACGTTTTGTGGCGTGGGATGTTTCGCGAATGCTCTTAGAAGAAAAGCCTTGGTTTGGTAATGGTCTTGGGTCTTTCCAGTTGTATTATTTACAAAATTTGCCGAGTGCTCGAATGGTGGACGGGATGTATTTTGATGATGCGCATAATACGCTGCTACACATTGCTACCTCCGTAGGTATTCCTGGTTTATTACTGTTTTGTGTACTATTTGCGTATGCACTAAGCAAAACGCTAGTTATTGTTGTATTTCGGAAACAGGGACCTTTGGTTGCTGAGTCGTGGTTGGTAGCAGCGTTCGGATCTGTGTGTGGCTGGCTTGCTGGCGCATTTGTTAATCCAGTCACTGTCGCACTCTATATGCTTTTAGCTATTGCTTTGGGTATACTGTATGGCGGATTTTGTGAGCGGAAAGACGTGGTGGGGAGTGGGATCACGCCAGTTCCTCAAATACCAAGTCGCTTACTTCGGTTCTTTGGGGTTGCGTGTCTGATTTATGGCGTACTCTTTGTTGTTGGAAACCAGTTATTTGTGTATGCGATACAAAAGTATGATGGTGGGGAACGTGAAATTGGAAAAAAGTGGGCATTGTTGAGCGCACGTATAGATCCGCTGAGTCCGCTATTGCAGTTGGGTGTTGTGGGTGTAACGGTTGCAAGTGGTGAAGAAGTGGAAAAGGCGCGGG
>CAZZBG010000085.1:0-3104 GCA_964652865.1 uncultured Candidatus Saccharibacteria bacterium | reverse complement strand
GTGGCCAGTAGCGGTACTGGTCTTACACACATTTGCAACAGTTAGTGGTCTGTACTGGCAAATTTCTAGACTAGACAATGTTCTACATTTTCTTGGCGGTATGAGCATTGCTGCAGCGAGCATACACTTTTTATTTCTTGCGGAACGCAGAAAGTACATAGCCATACACAATTGGTTTATCCAAATATTTATTATAATTGCCGTAGTTGCCCTAGCAGCTGTAACCTGGGAAAGCATGGAGTACGTAATCGATCATGCCATAGCAAGCCAAATGCAAGGCGACCTAACTGACACTATGAGCGATATAGCACTCGCTCTATGCGGCGGCGGAATTGTTGGTATTATTAACAAAAGCAAAAAAAATTAGGCATATGCAAAAACAAACACAAGTCGGGATTTCGCTTACTTCATCAATGCATGTCGGACAAGAATACATTGACCTTACTCGCGGAGTTGCAGAAACACTCGCACGAGAACAATTTGGTATTGTATATGGCGGTACATCTTATGGAATGATGCTAGAACTTGCAGAGTCCTACATAAAAGCAGGAGGGAACAACTTGGTAGGCGTCATGGCAAAAGACCTGATCGCTGTCACAAAAGACTACGAATCCTACAATGGACTCAGCGAGCAGTACCTAGAAGACACAATGGAAATGCGGAAATTCCGAATCGCCCAACTCTCCGATGCATTCCTCGTTCTTCCAGGTGGGTATGGCTCATTCGAGGAACTAGCCTCTTTCCTCGGTGGGAATGTGAATAAGCTATTCAGTAAGCCTGTTGCCATCTACAACTACAAAGGGTTTTACGATACACTAATAAACTTCTTGGATGAAATATGTGAAAAAGAATTCTCAAAAATAAGAGTGCACGATGTAGCGCTTATATCTGAAAATTTAGATGAAATTATACAACACCTGAGAACTCAGAACCAAACAGTTATACCAGATAAGTTCATATAAGTGTTGATTGGAATGTACAAGTAAAAACAGATTTTAGTGCACAACTAAACAACCAACACTTAATTCGGGAAGTTCAAATAAAATCAAAAACCTCTGGGTGTTGCCCAGAGGTTTTCTTTTTCAGATTCTAGTCACGAACTGGTAACTAGCTACTGTCTTTTTTATGCTACAGTCTTTACTTCAATCTTATTCACTCGCACCCCTGCACCAGAACCAGAGACAGCAACGACTTGGTGTCCTTTTTTCACAAGCCCTGCCTTCTTCAGATCTGCGATTGCATGGTCAACAACAGTAGTTGCTTCTTTTTCCCACTTTCTGAGCACTGGCTGCACACCGGAGAACAGTACTAACTGTCGGCACACCGATGGATTTGCAGATACCATGTACACAGGCATAAATGGACGCTGTTGTGCTAGGAAACGGCCAGTAAAGCCAGTTTCGGTAATCCCGACAATTGCTTCTGCCCCAATGCCATGGGCTAAGTCACTTGCGCTCGCACAAAGCGCAGCAGTCGCTTCTTCGTCATCTTCTCCCATGAACATGGTTTCGTCGCCTACGTATTCAGATGCTTCTACATCTTGAATAATGCTGGTCATGGTTTGAATACACTCAAGTGGGTAGCTACCAGTAGAGGTTTCCCCAGAAAGCATAACTGCATCTGCACCGTCTATGACTGCGTTCGCGACGTCGCTCACCTCTGCACGAGTTGCACGAGGGTTCTTAATCATAGAGTCCAACATTTGGGTAGCAACAATCACAGGCTTTGCCGCTTCAAGACACTTACGCACTATGTTCTTCTGCACGACAGGAACAGTTGCAGGAGGAAGCTCTACACCAAGGTCACCACGTGCCACCATTACAGAATCTGTTTCTGCTAAAATTTCGTCGAACCGTTCTACTGCAGAAGGGATTTCTATCTTTGTCATTACCTTTGGCATTGTAAAGCCTTTTGGTAAAAACTTTTTCATAAGTTGCTTCAGGTTCACTACATCTTCTGGACCACGCACAAACGACAATGCTACATAGTCAACGTCTTGCTTCAAAGCAAACTTTAAGTCGGCAATGTCTTTCTCGGTCATGATGGGGAAGGTAGTCTTCGTATCTGGCATGTTAATCCCTTTGCGAGGACGAACTGCATCGCCATTTACTACTTCGCAGTAAATTTTACCTTGGGTTTTGCCACTGGTAGGAACAACCTTTAAAATTTTAAACTCAATCAAACCGTCTTCAATTAACAACCGCTCCCCTGGTTTAACCGAAGTGGTGATATCAAAGTCCATTGGGAAATCTTCCCCAATAACAATCTTTTGTCCTGGCTTAATGGGTATTGCTGCTGCAATATTCCCCACACGAATCTTTGGACCTTGCAAGTCTGCAAGTACGGCAACAGGGATGTTGAGTTTCTTGCTAACAGCTTTAACGTTGTTAATACTCACCAAATTACTCTCGTGTGTACCGTGAGAAAAGTTTATGCGAGCCACGTTCAAACCTGCTTGCACCATTTTGGTAAGCATAGGAATTGGGTTGGAAGCGGGGCCAATAGTTGCGACTATCTTTGTTCGTTTCATCATAAAAAAGTCATTAAGTTCTAAAGAAGTATACCACCATTGCTTTTGCTCGTAAATACAAGGAAATTATGAAAATTCTGTGGACAAAAACACTAAAATATGGTAGACTCCTACAGTCGTTCAAAAATAATTTGTACGGCACAAAGTGCTGGCTACTGTCCCGCCAGCAAACGAACAACAGGTTTTCAGTGAGCGCCTAAAGCACGCTGGAATAACTTCAGGAGGAATCATAATGGCAAGTCGACATGCCACAAGAGCCACTATTGCTACCCAGCAACGTAAACTAATTGAGGGTGTTTGCCCGAAATGTCTAAATCAAATTCATTTGCTTGTTCAACAGGATAACCCAACACCAAACACGCTAGACATCCCAAGGCATCAAGAGAGCCCCGTATTAATGTGCAGTAAAAATGGCGATACAACCGTCCAAAGCTGGCGAGGCGGACAACCAATTTTCAATCAATAAAAGGATTTGGCCCTTTTAACCTGCAGGCCTTCAGAGCGCAAACTCTGATGGCCTTTTTTATACTCCAAAAGAAAAGAGTTGGTGCATTCCTCCATATGCACCAACTCT
>CAZZBG010000084.1:0-3109 GCA_964652865.1 uncultured Candidatus Saccharibacteria bacterium | reverse complement strand
TGCGGTGTACGTAGCGGTCTCGGCATTGCCAATCAGGGTAATACGAGACGCGTTTTCTGCTGTAGCTGTGATTGTCGGTGTGTTGGTTGTCAGGCTTACAGCGCTGGCATTTCGAGCGGTTATTTGCAGCATTGGGAAACTTAAGTCTTTGCCTTGCAGGGTAGCGCCGTGTTCTAGTATCACTTCGGTAAGGTCTGGAGTGGTAATAGTGATGTGTGTGTCTGGGTACAGACAGAAAATACACCACGAATTTTTCTCTAAGGTATTTTTGGAAACAGTAAGTACGCCTTCCTTTGCCACGACTGAGGTTACTTGTTGCTCAGTTTCTGCGGCTACAATAGTAGCGCTTCTGGTTTGCCCTTGTGCCAGAGTAACGTGTAAACCATTTTCTACAACTATTTTGGTAAATTGTTCAAGTGGTTTTTCTACAACGGTAGTGCTGCGATTTTGCGCGGTGTCTATGTACGTTTGGATGTGTGGTGCGTTGTACATAAATATACCTGTCCCCACCGCAATGGCAACCACCCACAACAGCAATAGTACAACGCTGCTGCTAGTGGCGAGGTGATTGCGCTGTAGCAGTGCGCTCGTCCCCATGAGTACTAAGAACAAAAGTGGAATAGAGACTAGCGCAAAGAGCGTCACCGCAGAAAGGATGATAGTCATGTGCCCAAGCGCGTCGCGAAGGGGGAAGTCTATGACTGCAGAGTAGCTACCAGAAATAAGTGCGACAGTCCCAATGAGCAGTGCAATAATCGCTATGGAGCTAGCAATGGCAATACTACCGCCAGCAATTCTGGATACTACTTGCAGAATTTGTACAAACACAGTGCCAATTTTATAGAGCACGCTCTCGAGGTGTTTCTCTGCAGCTGCGCCCGTGCCTTTTTCTTTGTGTTCTTTAATTTTTTCTCGGATGGATTGTTCTAGATTTTTTAGTGTCATGCTACCTCCACGCATCGCAACTTTTTCGGAGGGTGTTTTAGCTTCTGGGACAATAATCCAGAGTACAAGATAGATAAGGATGCCATATCCACCTAGGAAAATGCTAATAAAAAATATAAGACGAATCCACAACGTGTCTACAGCAAAGTATGTGGCAATGCCCGCAGCGACGCCCCCGAGCATTGCGTCTTCACTGCTGCGGTAGAGTGTTTTCTTGGTGGTTTCATTTTCTGCACTTGGTCTTTTTGGTAGCCCATCTTCTGTTTCGGTAAAATCAGACGGGTTTCCCATTTGGGCGATAACCGCTTCTACTGCAGCTCGGTCCACAATGGGCGAAGCTCCTTCGGTTTTGGGGTAGAGCTGTTCGGCGATTCGACTTTCTATGTCTTTTTGGATTTCTTCGCTATCTGCAAAGGTCGCAAAATGCGCTTTTACAGTTTGTAAGTAGGTGTCGAGAATAGGGTAGGCGTCTTCTTCGACGTAAAATATTTGTCCTGCAAGATTTACGTTAATCGTTTTTTTCATATGCGTGATAAATAATAAAATGTAGGAGCTATCACACTACTCGGCAATGAGTGTTTCAATGGACTGACTAAATTCTTGCCATGAATGTTTTAAATTCTTGAGTGCCAACTTCCCTCCGGCGGTGAGTGTGTAGTACTTTCGAGGCGGACCAGCCTTTGACTCTTCCCAAGAGTAGGCGAGCAATCCTGCGCTTTTCAGTCTAGAAAGAAGTGGATAGAGAGTCCCTTCTACCACGAGTAAATTTGCTTTTTTCAGTGCGTCTAAAATATCGCTGGCATAAATTGGCCCTCGGGAAATTACCAGAATGGTGCAAAACTCAATCATACCTTTGCGCATTTGAGCTCTCGCATTTTGTATATCGTACGTGCTGTCCATGGTGGGTATAAATCAATAGTAAGGGTAGTATATACCATAGTACCTTTTATTGCAAGGTAGTGATTAAAAAGAGTGCCGTCAGTTGCTAGAACTGACGGCGGGGGGTGAAATCCCTTACTTTGAGGGATACACAATCGCAGACCGTACTGTTGGGCCAACTTCTACTTTAAATCTGCATCGCAGAGTCCTGAGTAAATATAATGGCTCTACGCTGGTGTTAAGGGTGCCGCTAATTATGTCAGCTATTTCACCCAATGAAATTGCTCCAGTCTCTGTAAGGATGACCTCTGCCATATTAATAAAAATCTGAGGGGTGCTCTGTGTCGCAGAGATTTGTCTGCGGGTTTGGTTGTTATTTTGTTTCATTATCGCCTCCACACGATAATTTGTTTTTTTGCCAAAGGTAGACGCAAGCGCGGTGCAAGCATTACCTAGTAAAGAATTGTATTTTGTGTATTATACAATATATTTCTTTATATGTCAATTCTTTGTTTAGTGGGGTTTTCGGGTGGGTGCAGGGCTTCTGTTTAGGGTCCGTAGGCTGGTGTATACTATATATAAAGAGTAGTAATAAAATATATGAAACAAGAACAAAAAATGGAAAGCGGCTCGTGCTGCAATAGCTGCGGTACAAATGGCTGCTGTCACCAAGAGTGGCACGGAAGTAAGTACGCGCTGTTGCGCTGGCTTCTCGGAGCGCTCATCCTTGTGGTAGTGTTTGCACTTGGCTACAAGATTGGTGAATTCAAGTCCACATTCTGGGCGAATGCCGGTGGTTACGGTAACCACATGTACTTACGAAGCATGCCCGAAGGTTACAACACCATGCCTATGCGGGGTGGTATGTGGGAAAGCAGCAGAGCTGTGTTACCAACCAGTGTCCCAACTCCAACTCCTACCCCAACCAAAGCAAAATAACTTTGTACCCAGCACTCTGTGCTGGGTTTCTTTTTTATGCCGAGACAAACAATTCGTCAGTTAGACAAATTTAGCAGGCCACGAGAAAAGTTATTACGATACGGCGCAGAACGATTAGAACTTACCGAACTTTTGGCAATTATGTTGCGAACGGGTACTACCAAGCACAACGCTATGGAGCTAGCTAGAGAAGTATTAAAACAGTTCCCAGAAAATAGCCTCCTCGGAGCGACCCCAAAAGATTTACAGCGCGTCTCTGGTATTGGTGTAGTGAAAGCACTCGAACTTGTCGCGAGTATAGCGCTTGCCACTCGACTTTCTGCGCGCTCCTTGCGTGTGCCGCTGC
>CAZZBG010000083.1:0-3132 GCA_964652865.1 uncultured Candidatus Saccharibacteria bacterium | reverse complement strand
ACTATACCCTGCTGCACAAAAACATGTGCTGGAACCCCAGCCAAAAAAATACGAAAAGTACCGGAAATTGCTAAAGTATTATACAATACATAGGTTAAAATGCAACTAAATTAAATTAGCTAGAAACCCATGCAAAACGAACCAGAGACAGCCCAAAACTACCAAAATCACAGAAAATTTGTAGTTGCCTTCCATGCGGTGGTGTCCACCCTGCTTGTACTTGGCCTTATTTTCTCAATTGTCGCCCTTGTAAAAGCTTTTGGAGACGCAGGTATTCCTTGGACAGAGCTAAGTCTTGTCGCCCTTGCGTTAGGTACCAGCATTCTCATGTGGTACGCTCGCTCCTTTCCTGTTGGCGTACAAGACCGTGTTATTCGCTTAGAAGAGTCTTTGCGCGCCCAAGCACTAACCGGCAAACCACTCGACCCTACCTTGACCATGTCGCAAGTAATTGCACTGCGCTTTGCATCTGACGAAGAATACGCCACTCTCGCTACCCGCGCAGTTACAGAAAAGCTAACTAACGACCAAATAAAGAAAGCTGTAAAAAACTGGCGTGCCGACAACGCCCGTATTTAAACAAGCCCGCATTACCACTCACACCACAAAAGTTATGCAAGAAATATCTTACCCGCTAACTTCTCAGGCACAACAAGGAACCAAGGACTGCGCGCAGGCGAACCTATCTCTATTACTCTCCCACTACAACATTCATAAATCCGTGGAAGATATTACCGCTGCTGTGCCAGTGTACGTAAACACCGAAGGGAAATCACTTGGGTCATCTGTGGGACACATCGCTAGTTACGCTCTTGACCTCGGTCTCAAAGCGACCTTGCATGTGAGTGATGTACAATTATTCGACCAAAGTTGGTCCACTCTTTCTGCAGACGAACTGTGTAACGCACTCGTGCGCCGAGTACCTTATATTCACCATGGCACTTACGACACAGAAACACTCCATGTGATTGCCGATGGGTTTGTGCAGTTCCTCAGAAAAGGTGGCACAATCGTTACCCCTGTGGTAGACGAGCACTATATTCACACACAACTAGTACAAGGACCGCTCTTCTTTATCGTAAACTACCAGTACGCATTCCAACGGCCACGTACAAATTATACAGAAGAAGTAAAAAGCGCCGACCCAATCACGGGGAGCTTGAGCACGCATGTCGTAACTATTACGGGTTACAAAGATGGGCAGTTCCAAGTTGTAGACACCGTACGCGAGCCAGAACACGCTACTGTCTGGGTTCCTGCAAATAGGCTTATTGCCGCTTACCACCTAGCAGACATAGACCTCGACAGTATGTTTTTAACTCTTTCCAAAGACTAAATCCATATGCCACAAGAAATTATAGACTACCTTGCCACACAACGAGTCGGAGTACTTGCAGTAGAAATGCCTGATGGTGCGCCACACGGAGCAACCGTGCATTTTGCTACTAACAGTGAAGCAAACGAGTACTACTTTCTTACATCCCCTGCCTACAAAAAAATGGAAGCTCTTGCAGAACGCATGACCGCACGCGCATCGCTGGTTATTGGAACTACCGATGGAGTAATGAAAACCTTTCAGCTTGACGGAAACCTTAGAAAAGTCACTCCGGAAGTGCAGGAGCAGTTTGAAACAGAATACTATGGTAAATTTATAGAAAAGAAAGGTAAGTTTTTAGATAATATAGGTCTAATATTTACCCCCACATGGTGGCGCTTTACCGACTGGACCAAACCAGAGGGGAAATTTATTCTGAGTTCGGATACTATTGAAAAATAGAAATCTTGGGCGTCTGCTCAAAACCTCAACCTAATTTCACAACGTTCATATGCACACTGAACACGGTTGGCACGAATACTACGAACAAACAAAAGATGGTCCACCAAATAGGCTGCTAATCGAAGCGTTAGCGCTATGCCAAATACGACAAGAAGCCCTAGACCTAGGAGCGGGGTCTTTAATAGACTCTAAATATTTACTTGCCCAAGGCTTTGAACATGTCACGGCGGTAGACAGCACACAAGCGCCGGAGCACATGAGCGAGGGGTTGCCTACCGATAAATTCGAATACGTCATTGTCCCTTTTGACGAGTTCTCGTTTCCAGAAAACAGATACGACTTAGTAAGCGCGCAATTTTCCCTCCCATTTAACCCGCCAGCAACGTTTGATGCAGTATTTGAGCGAATTAAACATTCACTCAAGCACGGCGGCATCTTTACAGGACAACTATTTGGGAAGGAAGACGGATGGAACACGCCCGAATCCCACCTGACCTTTCATGACAAAAGCAAAGTAGAACAACTACTTTCTGACATGGATATAAGTAAGCTGGATGAAATAATAAAGGACGACACTCTCGCAAGCGGACACACAAAGCACAAACATTTATTTAACATAATTGCGCGAAAAAAATAAATTGGCCACCCCAACCACAAGCACACTTGTAGTAAAACCCACTAGAAATGGCAAAGGCATTTTTGCTGCGCGAAAAGTTACCGAAGGGCAAACACTGTACGAAGTCACTGGCAAGCGTTTTCATTTCACCACCCTACTTACCCAAGGCGGGACGTTTCTGGATAACTGCTTCCGGCTTTCTGAAAACTACTATCAAAGCCCAGAAGGGCAGATTGGCGTGTACCAAAACCATTCGTGCACGCCTAACGCACGTGTGGTCAAACAACATGGCAAACTGTTTGTGGTAGCAGTGGAAGATATTCCTGCTAACGCAGAAGTACTTATTGACTACTCCACCATTACGGCAAGTGATGACACATGGACTATGCGGTGTAACTGTGGCGCAAAAGGCTGTAGAAAAATTGTCCGCAACTGGACCAAACTCCCCCGCGCGACAAAAGAGCACTACAGAGCCACACGGATACTGCCTAGATATATCGAAGCGTTGTCAGAATAAGTCAAAAGTTAAAACTGAGAAGTCAAAACTTCAAATCAAAACTGTAAACTGCAATACAATTAAGTTTTGAGTTTACAGTTGCAGTTTTGCGTTCCCATCTAGCTCTACCGTTTTTCTGGCATTAAGACTTTAAGGCGTGAAGAATCATTATTCTTTCGTTCGACGTTACGACATGAAGACGTTAGACCCGCCCTTGTCTTCGGTTGCTGTTGATAAATCCCG
>CAZZBG010000082.1:0-3152 GCA_964652865.1 uncultured Candidatus Saccharibacteria bacterium | reverse complement strand
GGACATTTTCTATATACTACGAAGTAACCTATCGGGATGACCCCGCTGACGGAACGTTACTTGCGGGTACTGACTCCAGCGCTGCGGATTACAAACAGGTGAAAATGTTTATTCGCAATGAGCAGACTAGTCAGGTAACAACTATTTTAACTACGATTGCTCCGAAAGGGTTGGAAGGTACGCAAAGCGCAGGTGCGTTGTCTATTCGTGTGCTGAATGCGCAAGGGCAAGCGGTTTCTGGGGCACGGGTACAGATTACCAATAGCGTATTAAACCCAACAATTTCGTTAGATCGCACAACTGATAGCACCGGAACGTGGATTGAAGTGGGGTTGCCACCAAGTGTGAATGGATATCATGTTGTGGTGAGTAAGAATGGCTACTCCACCGACCAAACATATCCTATTTCTGTTCAGAACCCAAACCCAATCAAGCCAGATGCAACAGTCCTGGTGGGGCAAGTCACGCAGATTACATTTGCAATTGACCTCTTGGCAAATTTAACTATCCGCACATTGGATCAAAAGTGCCAAGCGGTGAATAATGTGCAAGTCAATGTTGCTGGGGCAAAACTGATTGGGACAAATCCCAATGTGCTAAAGTTCTTGGCGGATTATACTTCTGCAACAGGGCAAATTGCACTTTCGAATATTGAGTGGGATACCTATACTCCAACGTTGTTGACTGGACAAAATGTGATGGTGTACGGCACATCTCCCATTCAGCGGATCGATGTGCTTCCAGGGACCTCACAGACCTTTACCATTATTTTAGGAACGGAAAGTACCCACAGTTTACTTGTGATAGTAAAAGATGCAGCAACGGGTGCAGCTCTCGAAGGAGCGCAGGTGCATTTACAAAAAGGGGGCAGTACTCCTCAGGATTATTACGGGATTACCGGCGGGAGTGTGCTTGTTCAGTCGGATTGGACCGGTGGTGCGGGGCAGGCAGACTTTACAGATAGTACAGAGTACTTCGCAGACAATGGTTCTGTAGACTCGGTGAGTAACCCAACTGGGTTAAAGCTTCGGAAAACTGCTGGTGACTACGCCGCGTCTGGCTGGGTAGAGTCTTCTACGTTTGACACAGGAAGTGAAGATACAAATTTTACTACAATAACGTTTGCCCCTGCTTCCCAAGACCCTTCGACGACACTACGGTTTCAACTAGCGGCAAATAACGACAATACAACATGGGATTATGTTGGGCCAGATGGGACGAGTGCGACTTACTATACCATATCGGGGAGTAATATTAGCAGTGTGTTGGATGGAAATCGGTATGCACGGTATAAGGTATTTCTTGACACTGCAGATACCAAACAAACACCGGTGCTGACTTCACTGAGTTTGAATTATGTCTCAGGGTGTTTTAGCCCAGGGCAAAGCATTTTTACTTCCTTGACACAAGGAAATAATTATTCGCTTGAAGTTACGTTGCCAGGGTATCAAACGTATACTGCTTCGAGTTTGGATGTAAACGGCAATCAAACTTTAGAAGTATTGCTTAGTCAATAAAGCGCTCTGCACATGACTCTACATAGATCAAAACTACACAGTGCAGCATTTACTTTAATCGAAATTATTGTTTCGGTGTCTATTTTTAGTGTGATTATGTTTGGGATACTGGCGCTGTTAAGTAATACGTTTACGTTGAACAGGCAACAGTCAGGCCTGCTCGACGACCAGGACCAAGCGCGTAAGCTGAGTTTTGCTTTGATGAATGAATTACGTAACGCTACAACTGCCAACACGGGGGCATACCCACTAGAAACGGTGTCTGCACAAACACTGACTTTTTATTCCAATATAGATGGTGGTACAGATATAGAACGAGTACGGTATTACTTGCAGAATGGTGCATTGTACAAAGGGGTAAAAAAACCAACCGGAAACCCACTGAGTTATACTGCGGCAACAGAAACTGTGACTCGGGTGCAGAGCAATATTTCTGGAAGTCCAACTATTTTTACTTATTACGACGATTCGTATAATGGCGTGACCGGGGCAGCATTGACGCAACCAGTTAGTGTCGTGGCAGTGCGATTTGTAAAAGTTGACTTACCAATACTGAAGCGCGCGGGGGTGACCAATACCAATACGTACACGGTGACCGCGCAAGCTGCGGTGCGGAGTCTAAAAACAAATTTGGGAGATGCTCCTGCGCCAACACCAACCCCGCCAACGGTGACCTTGCAGGCAAATGGTTCAAATGGTCCAGTTGCAGTGGCTTATAATACTGCCGCATCTTTGGTCTGGTCGAGTACGGATACTACCAACTGTACGGCGAGTGGGTCGTGGTCGGGTAGTGTGGGTGTAAGCGGCACGCAATCTACTGGTGCGCTGACCACTAGCCAGACATACACCTTGGGGTGCACTGGTCCTGGGGGGACGGCTACTGACTCTGTGCAGGTAACCGTCAACCCACCACCGGCCCCAACGGTGGATTTGCTCGCAAACGGATCTGCGGGGCCAATTACTGTGTCGTACAACTCAACAGCTACGCTGACATGGTCGAGTACCACAACGACGAGTTGTACTGCCACTGGTGGGTGGAGTGGGAGTAAGACCGCGAGTGGTTCATGGACCTCTGCTTCGCTTACCGCGACGCAAACATATACTTTGCAGTGTACTGGTCCAGGGGGTGACGCGACTGATTCTGTGGTGGTGAATGTAAGCGCTCCACCACCAGCACAACCGAGTTGTGTTTCTGCAGCGCCAGAATCGACAAATGCCAACGGTAACGGCACTTTTTACGTATATGCGTACGGTGTGCAAGATACGACTAGTTTGAACTTCTTTGTGTACAAGGGCTCTAGCCAATTGCTTATATCCGGCGTAGACCAAGGTGGTGGGACGTGGCGAGGCTCGGTTAATTTATCCCTTATTCCAAGTAAGGGGTGGTATACCGTCGAAGTACTTGTTAGTAATAATTCGTTTAGCGGTGTGCTCTGTGCAAGTACGCAGTTTAGAAGGAGGTAAGACTACTATGCAATTATATTCTTGGTTTGTTGTCTATCACAATTGGGTGCTTTCCCAGCTGAGGACTACTGTGCGGGGAGTGAGCGTACGTCGTATGCACTCTCGTGCTGCTCGCGTCGAGGGGACTGTTTTGGTCATGGTCGTGCTACTTATTTTTGTTATTTCGTTAGT
>CAZZBG010000081.1:0-3200 GCA_964652865.1 uncultured Candidatus Saccharibacteria bacterium | reverse complement strand
GGTATATCCGATACCCCGTATTGTAACTACTCCCCGCATAGCTTTGCCCCACAACCGGATCCACCGGTAATTCGGAAATGTACATTGGCACTAAACAACTCCGAAGGTCTACATTGCCACTACCACTTCCAATCAGCCCTCCCGCAGTTGCACTGACAGCGGTATCAGCGGGAAAAGTAACTGCCCCGCAATCAAACTGCCCTTTATGCTCTACCATTCGCTGTCCTACTGCACTCAAAATTGCGTTGAGGTCACTGGTGCGCTGCGTATTGCGGATTTGCGCAAATTGTCGTGCGGGGTTTACCGCAACAAGGATCAAAGCTGCAAGCGCTGCAAGTAGCCCCACAGAAACTAAAATTTCTATTAACGTAAATCCTACTTCATTCTGTTTCATTGTTTTGTGTAATTAAAAGTGAATAATCAATTGTACGCGCGCCCTAGTCATGGTGACTCGGATTGCGCGCGCACTTCATGTGTTACCAAGTCATACGACGTACGGAGTGTCGTCCACGCTTGTTGGTAAGTACTCGAACTCGTTACCACTCGGTACCCACCCTCCACTTCATCTCCGACAATATTACAGCCACCTCCAGTTTGAAACTGCATGCTTAACCCTACCATACTCGCAGCTTCGTCTTGCCACAACACCACCTGTGCTAGTTGCGCGCACGCCTTGGCATACAACCTGCTTTGTGTTTTTGCTTGTGAGGTTAGGATCACATCTTGTGTCAAAAAAACATATTCGGCAATCACTGCGCCAATCAGCGAAAGCACACCCGCGCCAACAAGCACAGAAAGTAAAATAATGTACCCACCTACTGGTTGCCCTGTTTTATTGTGCATAATATTTCTTTATGAGCCGTGCTCCACGAATACTTATTTGCACCTGCACACCACTCCTACCAAGTACAGTAAATGGTGGCACGTCATGTAGTAGAAATACTGGGCTCGACAGCGCATCTCTCTGCTCTCCTTCCACAAGGCACAAACATCCACCTTGTTCGAGTACGACTAGCTGCGTGGTCAAAACACCGTCTTGCATTTTCTGCACACGAAGCTTTTCCGGATCAACCAGTTCTACTACTGCGCCAGAAAACAATTGTGTTAACTTTTGGTCCACAAATGCTACTTCTACTACCGCTTCAAGTCGCTGCTGGGCAAATGTAAGAGTCGACACTAAACGCCACAGCGCAACGCCAAACAGGGGAAGAAACACCGCAACGAAACTGGTGTACACCACTACCTCGAGGAGACTAAATCCTGCTCGCTTCTTTCGCTTCTCTTGTTGTATGTGTCTGTGCATATACGTTTTCCCTATTGCCCACCCACAATCACCAGTGAATGATTCGATGCTACATACGCCAACCCTTCTTGCGCGTCCAACTCCCCTGGGCTTGAAAATCCAATTGCGCTCCTACAATCCGAAAGTGAGTCGACATCATACCGACAAACAGTCACCGGTCGTGTAGTATCTGTTGCAGAAAAAAGTAACTGTCCATTACCAAAAATCATACCGTTGACTACCGCACCAGATTTAAGCAGTGGCACAGTTTGAGAGAGTACAGTGGGCGCAGCAGGATCAGCAATGCTCACCACAGAAACTGTTGGAAAACCAGCCACTTGCTGCCTCCCAACAAACAACACTTCACCCGCAAGTGCAAATGCTGTAGCATTACCCGTCCCCGCCAAATCTACCGAAGTCACAAACGTTGGCTGTGCTGCACTCGTAACGTCGTACACCATAAGCTCTTTTGCATCTGCAGAAGTTGCTACATAGAGATATTGCTTTACTACACCACCAAGCTCCACATGCACGACCACAGCAGCACGAATACTGTGATTCACCGCCACAGAAGCACGCACCACCGGAGTTGCTGCATTCGTCACATCCAATACATGCAACTCTGGCCCTGCCGTTTCGTATGTAGTGACATACACCCTACTATCATTCGCAAACACACCACGCGCTTCGGGGAACGAGCCAGTCACCCCCGGAAGCGTAATACTCGTCACCCAGTACGGCGCATCAAGTCGTGCTATATCTACCACTTGGAACTGCAACGAATTACTATCTTGCGCCAGAAACGCAAAGTTGTTATACACATCTACTGCAAAAAATCCTGCACCTAAATTTAACTGCGACAAGAGCACTGGGGCTTGTGCATTCGTTACATCTATCACAAACAAATCTGGATCTGCGAGCTGTGTGCTCGTTGTCACCACCACCGCTACTACTTTGCCCTGACGCCGAAATACATCTACCCCATGCGCTACCACACGGGCACCCAACACCAGTGATGATTTTGTTGCAATATGGTTCCAGAGAGCCGTAAATATCACAGCGGGGCAATCGTTCCCCAAATACTCTACTTCGGATTGCTGCGTTACGACCCCAGACACTTCCGTCCTCAGCGCTCGCCCACCCATGTCTGCACTTGATTCAGCAGATACAAGCGAAGCACAAGGACCGAGCGCAAGCGTTCGAAGTGAATCACCAGCAGTTATTTCTGGTGTTTGATGCATCTGTTTAGCATGGATCACATCTTCGCTGTGCCATAATAGCTTTTGCATCTGCTCTAACACCTGTGCTGTCTGCATCGCCTGACCTGCCGTGACCCCAGCAAAGACCAACACGCCAGAAGCAATACCCAGACCCAACAGTGCTTCCAAAGTCAAGAATCCGCTGCTGCTCACTCTACACCTCCTACTGCATTTATATATAACTCCGCTGAAGTATCAGTCGAATGCAGCACTAACCGAGTGGGAGTAATGTGCAATACGGGAGCCAAAAACCAAATCTCTCCCTCCTCTGTATAAACCCCGGTAGGTATTAGAGTTGTGCTCATAGCAGTTACAACACCATTTCTGTCTCTCTGCTCTACAGTAACCAAACCATCTCGCAACCCCACGCCATAGTCACTCCGCCCAACAGAACCAAGTGTATGTGCTCGGGCTCGAAGCACAGCAGCACGAAGCAATGACCGTTGCGAAACAAAGTCTTGCTGGCGAATAGTGCGAACAATATTCGGCAACGCCAATCCAGCACTTGCAGTGAGCAACGACGCAGCGAGCAACACTTCAAACAAAGTCACTCCGCTAATAGTGAATGCTTTGGGTAATACCATAGAGTGGAGAAATAATTGCAAATGCTACAAACCCAACACAGCAAGCAACAAAGAGGAGCAGCGCCGGCTCAAATA
>CAZZBG010000080.1:0-3215 GCA_964652865.1 uncultured Candidatus Saccharibacteria bacterium | reverse complement strand
TCGAGTTTTAAACTGCTGGTGGTACGTTTGAAACTTTTTGCTTGCATGTCGTACTGGCTGTTTGCTACATACAAAAATGGTTTCGTGGTTAAAAGCTGGATATCTTTGCTGTGCGCGACTTCTTCGTCAGACAGCTCTACGGTGTTAGCCATCTGGCCAGCTTCTAGCGCAGCTTTGTATTTTTCGAGTACTTGTTTTTTTATAACAAATTCGCGGTCACCACTTTTTGCTTGTTTGGTTACCGATTCTATTCGCTTATCAACATTTTGCAAATCTGCTAGTTGGAGCTCAATAGCAATAGTCTCAACGTCTCGTGCTGGATCTATGGAGCCATTCACGTGGATAATGTCGTCATTTTCAAATACGCGGACTACTTCCAATATTGCGTCTACTTCTCTGATATGTCCTAAAAATTGGTTTCCTAAGCCTTCGCCTTTGTGAGCGCCAGAAACAAGCCCCGCTATGTCTACAAACTCAATGGTAGTAGGTATTATTTTTTCGCTATTCTCCAGAGCTGCGAGCTTTTCTAAGCGCGCATCAGGTACAGCCACCACCCCAACATTTGGGTCAATGGTAGCAAATGGGTAGTTTGCAGCCTCTACGTTGCTTTTGGTAATGGCGTTAAATAGCGTGGATTTTCCGACATTGGGGAGACCGACAATTCCGATTTTAAATGACATAGGGTAGAAGAGTTAGAAGAAACAGAAGAGATAGAAGAAGTGGTCCCGCTATGTGGGGGGTTCTATCCCACATATTGTAGACAAATACGCAGAATTGCGCCACTGCCAGTGAATAGCATATCCCAACCTCCTGTGCTGTTGTAGTGTTCGGAATATTGGGGTTTTAGTATTACGTAGGTATAAATGTGTAGTATAATCTAGCTATGGAACAGGAGCAGAATGACAATGCTATTCCTGATTTTAGGAATATGCCAGAATCAGCAACTTCGGTGCTGGGTGACGAAGGGGTACATAGTGTTGCTGGTGCTGCTTCGCAAGGGTTAACTGCAAAACACATTATTATTATTAGCGCGTGCGCGAGTATTGTGTTTGGCTTATTGTTTTGGTATTTTTCAATTTCACCCAAGGTTAGTACGGGTGGCCCGCCTATAGTCCCTGCATTGCAACCGGTGCCTTCTTCGCAGCGTTATCGGTAGCTGTTACTATCGCGGTGTGTTCCAAGAGCGACGCTTTGCTGGTGTTGTGTGCTATGAAAAATAAAGGTTTTACTTTAATTGAGTTGTTGGTAGTGATTGCAATAATTGGTTTATTGGCGAGTGTTGCTTTGGTGTCTTTGGGTAGTGCACGAGCTAAAGCGCGGAATGCAAAACGACTTGCTGATATGGCACAACTTCAGAAGGCACTTGAATTGTATTATGACAACAGTGGTCAATATCCGGATCCAGGGACTTACGGAGAGCTTGAGTACACTTACAGTTGCGGGGGATGGGATACTGCGTCGGTGGACAATGATAGCGATGGCAAATTTTTTATTGAGCCTTTGGTGGACGCTGGTATAATGGCCAGAACACCCAGAGATCCTATTGGGACAGGGTTGTGTGGAGGGTACACGTATCGCTATTTTAGGTATGGCGCTCAAGGTGACTGCACTCGGCCATTTTACGTGTTAGGAGTTGTAGATATGGAAAATAGTAGCGGTGCGTATACAAGTAGCCCAGGATGGAAATGCGGTGGTGCGGGCGCTCGTGATTGGCAACAAGAGATGGAGTGGGTAACTGGGGGATTCGAGTAGCATCTGTTGTGGAGCAGTCACAAGAAAGTTGGTGTACGTGCGCATTCTTAAAATAAAATGCAATCATGGCGATTTTAAACAAGTACATGTTTCGCGAATACGATATACGGGGTAGGGAATCGGCACAGGAGCTGAACCCGCAGTCAATAGAGTTGATCGCGAAGGGTTACGGTACGTATTTGCGGGCGCGAGATATCCGTATTGCTGTCGTGGGGCATGACAACCGTGCTACCTCAGAAGCGTTTTATGTAGCTGCAGTGCGGGGGCTAGTCAGCACGGGGATACAAGTGATTGGTTTAGGTACCACGCTTACCCCAATGATGTATTGGGCGCAGTATTACTATAAATCGTTGGGAGGGCTCATGGTGACTGCAAGCCACAATCCAGCTGGCTGGAACGGCGTAAAGCTCGCTGGAGGGTATTCATACACACTCATGAGCGAGGAATTACAAGAGATATACGCCATTATTGAAAAAGAATCTTTTGCGAGTGGTGTGGGGACGTTTGAACAAAAAAATATGTTGCAGGCGTGGCAAGAGGATTTGCTGTCTCGGGCAACTTTGCAAAAGCCTCTGCGAGTGGTTTTGAATACGGGCAATGGAACGGCAGGGATATTTACCCCTGCTCTCTTACGTCAGTTTGGCTGTGAGGTAATCGAGCAAAATACTACTCCAGACCCAACGTATCCCCACTATGTGCCCAATCCTGCCAACGTAGAAATGATGCAAGACTTGGGCAGGCAGGTGGTAGCAAGCAAGGCGGATATTGGTATAGCGATAGATGCAGATGGAGACAGGTTGGGTGTGTGTGATGAACGAGGTGAGTTGCTATGGCCGGACATGTGGCTGATACTTTTGGCTCGGCAAGCGCTGCTTGCAACACCGCAAGCGCATGTCGTGTTTGATGTAAAATGCTCCGAAGCATTAGCAGAAGACATTTTAGTGCATGGTGGTGTGCCGGTTATGTGGAAGACAGGGCACGCGTATATGAAGCAGAAAATGAAAGAAGTGCAGGCAGTTTTTGCAGGCGAACAGTCGGGGCATGTGTATTTTGCACAAAATTACTACGGATTTGATGACGCGAGCTTTACGGCGTTGAAACTGTTGGAATATGTCAGCACCCAAACGATACCCGTGTCTCAGCTATTACTTGATGCGCCCAAGTATTTTTCGACACCAGCGTATCACATGGCAGCGACCGATGAGTCCAAATATGTCATTGCTCAAAAAGTAATCGAGCAGTTTAAAGCAGAGGGGTTTCGGGTGGTGGATTTAAGCGGGGGAAGGGTCTATATGTATGACGGGTGGGGGTTAATTCGGGCAACATCGAATACTCCCCAAATTGAGGTGCGGTGTGAAAGCAAGAGCGAAGAAGGTTTGCAGAAGATTGAGCAAGAGATGCGCAATCGTCTTAAGCAGTTTCCGGAAGTGAGCACTGAGTGGGAGAGTGCATAGTACGAGCAT
>CAZZBG010000079.1:0-3225 GCA_964652865.1 uncultured Candidatus Saccharibacteria bacterium | reverse complement strand
CTCGACGAAGCAATAGAGCTTGGACTTTCTGGTGTAGTTAAAAATGTTGGAAAAAATCAGATTGTTATTGCCGTGGAAGGCGAAGTGGAAAACTTAAAAAAGTTTTTGCGTTTTTGCCACCAAGGCCCACAAGGCGCGCAAATAGAAAAAGTAGATTACACCTCTACCGAGACACTCCAAGACTACGAAGAGTTCACTATAGAGTTTGAGTAAAAACCACAGATACACAGATAGAGTCGATAACACAGATATGCTCACATAAAAGCAGTGCCTAAGCACTGCCTTATCTGTGCAATCGTGAAATCTATGCATCTGTGCTTAAATATAAACTCCCTTGCGTTGTACAGCGCAAGGGAGTTTAATTGCTCCAATAAAGCTCCATAAGTGGCCTTTTAATTACCTACAAGGTAGATGGCGGAACGTCGCCAGAGGTGCAACTCAAGGGAGGAGCTTATTGGCCCGTTACTTCGTGATGCATCAAATTAATGTTCCTTTCCACAACCATCGTACCGTCTCGTACGGGCAGAGTCCAGAGCCAAAAAGTGGATAACCCAGACTTTTGCCATGAAACTGGGGTAAAAAATAAAATAGCTTTTGATTATCAGGAGCGCATAATTCCCGCTTAAATATAGCAAAATAGAAGAAATAGAAGAGTGAGTAGAATTAGAAGAACTAGTACAAACAAAATAAAAGGCCGCTTTCGCGGCCTTTTATTTTACCTAACTCTTCTTTCTCTTCTGTTTCTTCTATTTCTTCTATTTCTTCTGCTCGTCTTAGTAATCCCGAAGTCTGTATGTCTCTGGGTGATCTTTGATCCGCTCTAATGCTTTCGCTTCAATCTGACGAATACGTTCACGAGTGACACCGAACTCTTCCCCCACTTCTTCCAGTGTGTGCGTTACACCATCTTCGAGCCCAAAACGCATTTTCAAAATTCGCTGCTCGCGCGGTTCAAGGTCTCGTAAAATATTTTGCACATATTCTTTAAGAAGCTGTCGCCCCGCTGCGTCGCTTGGCTTGGTAGTGTCTTCGTCTACAATGAAATCACCCAAGGTGGAGTCATCGCTTTCGTCATCACCCACCGAAGCGTCGATAGATACTGTTTCCTGCGAAATCTTTTTTAAGTGGTAGACTTTTTCTACCTCAATCCCCATTTCTGCAGCAATTTCTTCTGGTAGTGGTTCTCTTCCCAAATCTTGTACCAACTGACGTTCTGCTTGCGCGTACTTGTTCAGTGTTTCTACCATGTGCACCGGAATACGAATGGTACGAGACTGGTCAGCAAGAGCGCGAGTTATCGCTTGGCGAATCCACCATGTAGCATAGGTAGAAAACTTATACCCTTTTCTCCAATCAAACTTTTCTACCGCACGGAACAAACCGAGGTTGCCTTCTTGGATTAAGTCGAGCAAGCCGAGGTTTCGACCCATGTACTTTTTGGCGATAGATACAACCAAACGCAAGTTCGCTTCTGTTAAACGCTTACGCGCTGCTTCGTCTCCTTTGGTGACTCGTTTTGCCAATTCTATTTCTTCTTCTCCGTTGAGCAGTGAAACTTTACCAATTTCACGCAAGTACATCTGAATGGAGTCATCGTAAATATCCGAAAGGTCGAACGCCTCAGGCATTTCTTCTTTCTTCTTTTTACCACCCTTTTTACCAGTCTCTACTTCTTCCTCTTCACCTTTCTTGCCCTGCTCCCAAACACTGGCAATTTCTTGGTCGACAATCTCAATCCCGCGTTGCTCTAAAATATTGAGCACTTGTTCTAACGCAATCAAATCATGCTCAAATTCTGGTAAGGCGTGTAGTATTTCTGCTTCTGTGACAAATCCACGCACAGCACCTTTTTCCAAAATCTCCGCCATAGCTATAGCCACCTTTGGCGATTCTGGAATTTCTTCCTGTGGTTTTGGTTGTCGTGGACGTCGTTTTACCGCTGCTGCCTTTTTCGAAGCGCCAGATTTTTTGGCTTTTGGCTTTACAGCCTTCTTAACAACCTTTGTACTTTTCTTTTTTTGGATAAGGGTTTTCTTTTTTACTACTTTCTTAACCGACTTCTTTACAATCTTCTTTGGCATAAGGAAAAATATAATACTACACAATACAGAGCAAAAAACTAAGAAAGCACTCTTCTAGTATGCCTCTTAGTATCTGGCTGGAATAATTTGTATTTTAAAATGATTGTAGTTGTTTTTCGACGGACAACCTCTGTTGGGTTAGTACCGCAAACGCTCGCTGTAAATCGCGCAGTATAGCAGGATCTTTCTCTGCTTCGGCAGAACGTATTCGTGCCGTTAGTTGCTGCTGTCGGTTTTTGAGCGCTGTGAGATGGAAAGTATATAGTGTTTTACGCAGCTCCAAAATGTAAGCTGCCTCTGCTCCACCCTCACGAGTCTTTTCTGACTCTACCATAAAACTAGCTTCTTTGGCAAATACAGAAAGGTTAGCCGCTTCTGGATTTTTCACACGGAGTGCATCTAAAATAGCGCGTGTCTCCGGACCGCTAAAATCATCCTCACTTCCCCCAAGGTCTAACCATTCTTGGAAAATACTTGGGTATCCTAAAAATGCACCAATCATTCGCTTTTCGAGCGCCAAATCCCCGTTCGGGGCATCGGCTGGCTTTCTTGGCGAACTTTGCACGGCCCCGCGCGATTGCTGCTCTTCTGGTGTCTGCTGCAACATTTGATTCAAAACAGCAGCGCTAAACCCAAACCGCTCCATAATCTCTTTTATGTAGTACTCTTTTTCTAAAGCATCTTGCACCAACGCAATAAGCGGCACCACCTGCTCTGCTAAAAACTTTCTCTGCTCTGCGCTACGTGCCACATACTCTGCTTCTGCTTGTTGAATATATCGCAAAACAAATAGCTCACTTGCTTTCAGCGCACTTGCCCACGCGCCAGCTTCTGCACTCAACAATTCATCTGGATCTTTGGCATTTCCCATACGTACCACCTTGACTGCAAAACCCATTCGCAGCGCCAGCTCACCGGTCTTGCGCGAAGCTTTTTGCCCCGCTGGGTCCGCGTCGAACGCAAGTACTATATTTTTGGTCAGACGCAAAAGTAACCGCAATTGGTCTTGTGTTACCGCAGTGCCACTAGTCGCAACGGTATTGGCAAATCCAGCCTGATGCACTTTAATACAGTCCATTTGCCCTTCGACCACTACCACATAGTCTCGCTCACGGATTGCGCTCTTTGCTTGCCACAAACCAAA
>CAZZBG010000078.1:1493-3285 GCA_964652865.1 uncultured Candidatus Saccharibacteria bacterium | reverse complement strand
ATTACTGACGCCATGCTCACCCAAGCAGCAGAAGCACTCGCGAAATTAGTTGAACGACCAACACCAGAAGAAATACTCCCCTCCCCATTTAATCCCAATGTCGTCAGCACCATTGCAAACGCGATACGGTAATTATGGCAACTCCCACTACTAACCACTACCAACTGGACCCAGAATGGGATAAAAGCCTCGCAACTCACTGGACCAAAATCCAAGACAGTAATGTAGTTGTTGTTTCCCCAGAAAAACAAAAGCTTATTACTTTTGGAGGTACCGCCTGTCGTTCAGGCAGAAATCTATACATGGCTTTCTGCCCACATTCCAAAAGAATATACAGAATACATAATTTGGCAGCCCGCTAAAGGGTACCACGTATCCCTTGAGTGGACAGAAAAAGACCCTCTTTCACCAGAACAAACAGAGAAACTACTAACGGAACTGAAAGAGCAACTCAAACAATACAAAGCACTTACTGGAACCATATCACTAGTACACCCCAGTTCTGTGAATCTTTTCGCTCCATACCTTGTACAAAATAACGAACTAGAACAAATACGCGACTGCATTCGAACAGTGTTCCAAAAATACAACCTTCGCATTGGCATCCCCCAAACAGTTTACGGCGCTTGGATCTCACTCATTCGTTTTTGCAAACCATTGCCTGCAGATTTAATCACAAGGCTCCAGCAATTGCCTAAAACAACCATACCGAATGTAACATTCAACAGAATCCTCTTTACTCATAATGATCAGATGTTTACCCCAGAAGCATCTACGGTACTAGATTCTATAACTTTACAAGCAGGAGAAGTATAAAAAGCAGCGCCCATAAGGGCGCTGCTTTCGTTGGCACAAGTTTACTTTTTGTCTTCTTCTGGCTTCACTTGTCCACCAGCTGGCATTGGCGTATGTCCGCCATTTGCTGGGTGTGTTGGCTTTTGTGTATCTTCTGGCTTTGTGTGATCAGTCATATTTTTGTACTTTCTGTGCTATACATCCGTTAGGTAGACAGCAATAATTAGGAGAACCGAAGTACAGTAGTACGCACATGTCCATCTGAAGCGAAATGACACGTATTCATCTTTATCCCCTCAATTTCAGGCCCACAGACCTGCACATGTAAGCAGTCATATTCGCCGATTAGCAGATGGGCTCATAAGCCTCGTGCGTGAAGGGCTTGTCTCCCGTACTTGTACTATACTCTTAATATCTTGTTCTGTATTGGTACTTGCAAGCAAAAATGTACTTTTTGTCGTATTCACCGACCCTTAAGCCACATATAATTTATATAAGAAAGGTAAATAAACACTCGCAAAACTAACTCCTCAGCCTAGCCTCACGCATAAGCTCTCTGCGCATATCCAGCAGTGCTTCTAGCTTAAATTTAATCTTCTCTTCATCTGTAAGAGAAAGGTCTCTTCGTAGGTCAGCTAATCTAGAAATAGCACCGGAAAACTGATTGGTTTGCAATAAAAAGTTTTGCATAAGTACATCTGCATGTGGATTGTATTCTGCCGCAGTCTCAGCTACGGCTGTGTCAAACCCAAAAGAAAGAGTTGGTGTATACATGTGCATATGTGTGTGTTTTAATATATAAAAATTAGGGTTTGAAATTGGTAAATGCGCTTTATCTATACTGTGCGTTCAAGACTCCACGAAACTCGTCGTTTACAATAAGTGGGACACCACGAAGTGCTTGCACGCGTTGCATTAGCTCCTTTACCGCACAGCGATGTGGCACCACGTGGCCACTATTACAGTGCGCGCACAATCGCTGCAACTGGCGAACAAT
>CAZZBG010000078.1:0-1393 GCA_964652865.1 uncultured Candidatus Saccharibacteria bacterium | reverse complement strand
ACTTTACCTTGGATAGTCCACTCGTCTTTAGGATATATGTTGGCGAAGTCGGGGTTTTCTGCTTTTAGGTAGGCTCTGTTTTTTACGTATATCAACCGCTTTACGGTAGCTTCGTCATGGAGTAGTGCTACCACAATGTCATTGTTTTTTGCTTCTTTTACTGGCCGCACAATAACCAAATCTCCTTCGTAAATACCTGCGTTTATCATACTTTCACCACGCACTTTGAGCAGAAATACATCGCGCCTTCCTTTGACTAATGTCTGAGGTAGATTAACCCATTCTTCAATCTGCTCTTCTGCGAGTGTTGGACCACCTGCTTGAATGCGACCCAAGAGTGGCACCCGGATTAATCCTTTTTCTAGAGTGTCGCCTAATGCATCGAGAACTGTTATACCTCTGGCTCGTCCATCTGTCTTAATGTGCCCCGACTCTGCGAGTGCATTCAACAGCTTCGCAACAGCATTCTTAGAGCTCACCTTCAGAAAAGTAGCCATTTCAGAAATTGACGGTGGTAAATTATGCTCTCGTATCTGCTTTACAATGAACTGCAAGAGTTCTTTTTGTCTTTCGGTGATTTCTTTTGGCATATGTTTCAAAGTGTGAATGTTGCGTAAGGTAGTTCAACGCCTTCGCCCCTCTTCTTACTTACAAAAGAGGAAGAGAGGCGATGGAACGTTCGTACACATACAGCATAAACGAACGTTCACTGTGTGTCAATACAAATAAAAACCCCAAAACAAGAAAGTATTTTGGGGTTATCCACAGCCGTGCTATTTATTTGTTTTTTTCTTTTTACCTGCCGCTAACTCTTCTACAACAAGATACGGATAGTCAAAAATATCTTTAATAAACCTATCAAAGGTATTCCTACGAACAGTAAACTCCTCTGCGCTCATGACACAGTAATTCACCTCTTGCCCCATCATGTGCTCGCAAGCTTGAATAAAGGCTTCTAACTTAGCTGGCTTTATATCTCCGACAAGCAATAAATCAACTTCCAAATCTGGCTTACCAACAAAGAGACCGCTTAAAAATGCTGCGTCAACCCCAAGTTTGCGAATCGCCACAAAGAGTTCATCTTCGTACTGCTTTGCCCTACCCAATAGCATCTCTCTCACCTCTGGGAAAAACTTATGCTTCGGGTTGAGTCTGTAGTACCGAATAGAACCACGACTACACGTACTTAGCTGCCCCCCTTCTACCAGTCGAGCTAAGCTGTCCACCAGCTTATTCGGACGCATAGTCAGACGGACTCCAAGCTCACGTGCGGAAAAAGTTCGAGGAGGAGCAAAAAGCAAAAAGCTTAGGATATCAGCCTCTGGTGTGTCGTCCAGCAACGCCTGTGGAAAATGCGGAAGCATGCTTGCAGTTACTCTTAAGGGAATTAGTT
>CAZZBG010000077.1:0-3379 GCA_964652865.1 uncultured Candidatus Saccharibacteria bacterium | reverse complement strand
AGTAGATGGCGACCCAACCGTATACTGGGTAACCTTATGGGGCGCAAAAATGCCCGTACTCAATGCACAAATATTCCTGAGCTACGGCGGGAAATGGGAAGACGTGGTTTTAGTAAACCAAGAAATCCTTGACTCCTACGACGATGTGGAATACATAAAAGTAGCGAACAACGCCAGAGTCTACAAAATAGAAGGTAGCGTCAAACGCTACGTCACACCTGCGGCCGCAACCAGACTGAACATTGACCCCGCAAAAGTAGTCACTGTAAACCAAGCAGAATTTGTCACCTACCGCACCGGCACAACAATAAAATAAAGTATTAAAAAAAGAAAAAGGGTTACCCATGCAAAGCGCAAGGATAACCCTTTTGTGTTGAGAGCGTATGCGAAGGCATAGCAGCGCTCGTATTCTTAGATTCAATCATCATCTGAACCACTAACGGCCCAAAGCAGAACAGCGCCGTTAGCAAGAACAAAACAATAAACCAAAATACTATCGCTTTTTTAGTCATCACCCCTCCTTCAGCAAGTGATATTATTTTGAAAATAAATAAACAGCGCATGGGCAAGCACTCCGCTTACCAGCACTGTTTGTTTACATACAGTATGCCAGAAGTTCGCACCGCTGGCTAGAGTAAAAAAATAAGACGTCTTAAAGGCTACGCAATGCGCAGACAATAAGACGTCCCATCGAGCTTAAGATGAACAACTACTTAGTTTATAGTGACCATAAACTTCCCGAAATTTAGTGGTGGATCGGTTGTGCCATTCCCCTTGGTAATCACCATCGCCGAGTACGAATCACCGATGTTAGTCGCCGAATACACTCCCCAGCCCACAAACCCGCCGTTGCTTAAATACCACGAGTCATTTCCGACATTTCTGTCTTTGTAAGACTCGGGCATTGTGGTAGCTTTCGAACTTTGGTCGTTCACATCTAGGTAACCCATATGGGTCCCCAAATTACGCACCTGTAGGAATGGTTTGCCGTTTTTCATAAACCACTGAATTTTGAGTCTGAATTCTGGACCATACCCGCGCGGGTACAAATCCGCAGCACTCGGAGCATAAAACTTACCGAAGTTCGCCCAAATCTCAACTGCATTTACGGCAGTACGAGAAATGGTAAGAACTACTTCGTTGCCTTGCCCTTGAGGATTTCTGGGGTCATCGCCAAACAAATAACCAAGCTGGTTATTGTTCTGGATAACGCCATAAACCTTATCATTGGCATATGTATCAGTTTTACCCACGACGTCCGGGATTGAATAGACCAAACTCTGCTGCAATGATGCCGCCCCTTCATCTTCGAAGAGGATAAACTGCAATTTCAAATTTGGCTGTTGCCCTTGCACTGCAGGTTGCAGAACAAGCACTGACAACAGCATGACGCAGAATATCACATTCCGTTTCATAACAACTCCTCACTTGATGTTGATGTCTACACGGTTGGCTTCGAGTTCGCCAACCATAAGAACGACTGTGACGACACCGCGACCGGCTAGGGCACGTGGAAGTCGCACGTTGATTTGGTCTAGTCCCGTAAGCTGGCCTTGTGGGCCTGCGTACAGAACTTCGGCTGGTACTCCGCCTACAGTGACCCGCACAGAAGGCAGGTCAGCATGCAAACGAATACCAGTCCCGAACAAAACCAAAAACACTTGGTCTGTCGCTGGGCCTAAATCAATCGGTACGAAAACGTACTTTTTTTGATTTCGGTCATACTGCGTAACCTCTTCGTATCCTTGAGATTGCCCTCGGACACGGAGTGTCACTGCAGCAGCCGGACCAAGTCCGTCTGCATTTGCAGAAAACAATCCGGGCGCAACACGCAAGATTGGGAAATTCCCCAAAAAAACTTTTCCCGCTCCGTCTGTAATGCGGATGGTCGCAGGACCAGTCGCAACAGAAGCGGGCAAGAAAAAATTGAATTGGGTACTGTTCGCAAAAAAATTAACAACCTGAGTTGTGACGTTCTTCGCATCTGTCACTGTTGCGGTTAAACCTACTGGTTGCATGCCAGCAGTGAACGCAACACCGATGCTGTCTGGTGTTAGCTCTGCTCTATAACTAGCGGCAGAAGCTACATAAGCTTGCGACTGCGCATTTGCGACAGCAGCAAGCATACAGATCAGCATTAAACACAGTAAAGCAGCAGTGGCATAAAGCCATGCTTGTTTCATGTTCATCTCTGTTTCTCCCCCTGAGAATTGAGAAAGGATAACTCCAACAATCCTATAACTTCATAGGTGTCGGAGCTTGCATGCAAACATGTATATTTGTTTTTAAAAACTATATACTGGTTTGAATACAGGCACATGCGCAAATACTTTACGCACAAACCTCTACTAACCAGAAATGGAAAAGGTGGGTGGCTTAGCATCTTTGGTTGTTGTAGTATCACGACTACCACAGACCAAATAGCTAAACCACCCCCAAGAGAAACGCGCTGCTTTTAGCAACGTGGAATTGAAACGGCGACCTCACCAACAGAAAACATAAGGTCAGTATTCGGTTGTTGAATAACAAACGGCTTCCACCAAATGCTTTTCCAACCACTACTGAGAGCATTTACAATTACTTCGTTATACATTTCCGCACCCGTGACCGGATGCGGTGACGCTTTCGCCGCAATTGTAAACAGATCAAAACATTTGAGACTATCACCACCAGTAAAACTGCCGTAATTGATACGTTGTCCCATGCTGGATATTGCAAACCCCTCAGGGCTCGACCAGTGCTCGACGATAGTAATTCCGCCAAGAGTGTTTCGGTATCCTTTCAGACGACCCTCAAACGCCCCGCCGGAGATATGATTCTCATACCCTGTTTGCAAGGTAATACCTTGCACCCAGAACTCGATCTCAAACCATCCTGACGCCATAATCCGCCAGCGAACCCAGCTTTGAGAATCGCGCCCAATTTCACTTGGACCAGCGTGCGTCATGAAAATCACCTTATCGAGATATTCATAGCGCCAACCCTCCGAAAATTCGTTGAAGTTATATTCGCCGATAATGCGGGCGCTGTCCCCGCCGATATTTCCTGCCCCGAATTTGAAGTTTATATTCGGAGGGGTGCACCACGGCATAATTTGTGTGGTGCATTGGCCGCACATCCGCTCAGGGAGCTCTGCGGTTGATCTTTGCGGCATTTGATATTGCGCTAGGGCGGGTACGCCCATCAACAACACCAGCAGCCAAAGTAAAATACTGCGTTTCATAAAGCCTCCTTCAAAGCTATATGGATTCGTGAATACTATCCAAAACATTGTCGACCAAAACTTCTGGGAAACAATGACTGGAGGTGGGCTACCTGTGTGGTACCCAACAAATTGTAGCGGAATCAGTGCTACCATTTGTTCGCGAACGCAAGTATT
>CAZZBG010000076.1:0-3525 GCA_964652865.1 uncultured Candidatus Saccharibacteria bacterium | reverse complement strand
CTTCAAATACTCCACCATATATAGATGTGATATTTGGGCAGGCAACTGCAGATACGGCAGCTCCTGCTGGTATGATTGCGTTCTTTACTGGTTCGGTGCCTTCTGGTTGGACGACTGTGTCTGGGTCTTCGAGTAGCTATTACCAACGCTTCCTCCGTGGTAGTAGTAGCTTTGGTGCGACAGGTGGCTCTGCTACTCATAATCATGGAGGGTCGGTTGTTGGTACAACTGGTACACCAAGTAGCAATAATTTACTAAAAAGTGGGTTTACGAGTAATGCCTCTAGTAGTTCGCATACGCACGCAGTAACGTACACAGTTGATTCACAGAGTAGTCTGCCAGCGTATGTAGATATAGTTTTAGCAAAGTACACAGCTTTTACTTTGCTGGACACAGAGGTGCTCACTGGGTCTCTTCCTGGACCATGGGCAGATTTAAGTTTATCTAATAAAGATATAGTTTCGGTAAACGGCCGAGCGGTTTCGTATAATCCTACCGATGGGATTGCCGAAGCGGATATTGGCTCTACTGCAATTGCGGAAGGAGTACCGATTGAGTTTGCTGTC
Source organism: uncultured Candidatus Saccharibacteria bacterium (assembly GCA_964652865.1). GTDB lineage: Bacteria > Patescibacteriota > Doudnabacteria > UBA920 > UBA920 > JAEUSE01. Next base: position 2,959 of record CAZZBG010000076.1, on the reverse strand, counting down.
CATATTGTAAACTCTGGTACGGCAACTGTTGGTGGTGGGTTTACGGTGGTGGATACACTCGCAAATCTGGGGCCGCCACCAGAAGGTTGGGACATTAAAAATGTTTCGCTGAATTGCAATGGCATTCCCTGTGATAGTAATACCTATGTTCTCACGGGCGTAAATTACAATCCAACAATAAAGCAAATTACGTTTGATATAGAGTCTCAAGCGAAAGCGGGCGGCCTAGCACAGAATGATTATGTGAGTATTGGGTATGCCGCATATGCCAAAGGCCCGACAGGGACCACCGCTTCTATATTTCGCTTTAGCAATGTAGCAAGCATTTCGTACACGGATCCAGTTTCTGCAACTTCGGAAGAAATCAATTGTGACTCATATCCACTGTCTTGTTCGCTCCGTACACCACTCGTGTTGTTCTTCCGTGGGCTGCCAGTGCCATTTTTGAAGGAAGTGCAGTAATCCGCGGTAGGCGGATTAAGTAACGAGTAGCTAGTTGCGAGTTACGAGAAAGAGAAGATAACCTAAGGTCGTCAGGTCTTAAAGTCTTCATGCCAAAGTAGAGAGTAGAGAGTAGAGGATTAGAGAATAGTTTAAAGCCGGAGCAGGTGCTCCGGCTTTTACAAAAATAGAAAAAACTTAAAAGTCAAAACTGAGAGGTTAAAACTTCAAATCAAAAGTGTAAACTGTAATACTACTTAGTTTTGAGTTTATAGTTGCAGTTTTGCGTTTTGACTTGTGATTTTTGCGTTACACCTGTATTTGTTTCGAGCTTGGATATTGTTATTTATTTGTTATTTCGTGCTTGTGATTTGGATTTTCTTTCAGTTTGGCGTGAAGACGTTTAGACTTTATGACGTGACGACTTATTTCTTTCTCGTTACCCGCACCTACTTGATGGGCACCATCTAACATGTGATCTGCTGTCTATCTACAGTAGATACTTGGCTGTGTTCTAATTCATAGGCAGTGTTAGATGGTGCCCATCAAGCCTGCCGCGCACTTTGCGCGATAAAGAGACGGAAAAATTAAGAATTGAAAATTAAAAATTGCATTCTATACTACCTCCTAACTCCTAAAACCTAACTCCCTACTAGCCCCCTCCTTGTAGCGGGCGCCCTTTTTTTGTATACTAGCTCTATGTTAACCCAAGAAGAAGTAGTAAAAATAGCTCATTTGGCTCGGATTTCACTGAGTCCAGAAGAGGTTGTAAAGTTTCAAAAAGATTTATCTGCAGTGCTTGATTACGTTGCTGAGTTAAATCAGATTGATGTTGAGGGCGTAGAAGAAATCACGCAGGTGACTGGTTTGGTGAACGCTCAGCGACCAGACGTCGCGCGGGAGTCTGCGAGTCGCGAAGCTCTGCTGGGGCAAGCGCCAGAGATGAAAGATGGTTTTTATAAAGTGAAAGCAATATTGTAAGAAGTGGAAAGTGGACAGCCAACAGTGCAATACCTGTATGACCGGCCACGGTTCACTGTGCGCTATATACTGTTATGAATTTTGAACAGAAGACAATTCATGAGCTGCGAGAATTATTAGACACCAAGCAAGTAAGTTCGGTAGAGTTAACTGAATATTTTTTGGCGCGTGCAGAAAAACTGAATGCGGAACTCAATGCGTTTGTGACTATTTCGCGCGAAGAAGCTTTGGTACAAGCTCGTGCAGCCGATGATTACATGGCTGCCAGCGGAGAAAATCCACCGCTCTGTGGGATTCCCTTTGCAGCAAAAGATTTGTTTTGCACTGCAGGCATTCGAACCACTGCATCTTCCAAAATTTTAGATAGCTACATTCCACCATACGATAGTACTGTTATAGCGAAGTTAAAAGAACAGCACGCAGTACTAATTGGTAAGACTAACTTGGACCAATTTGCCCACGGGTCTTCCACAGAGACATCTGCATATGGTCCTACAAAGAACCCATGGGATACATCCCGTATTCCTGGTGGGTCTTCTGGCGGGAGCGCTGCTGCTGTGGCTGCAGGTATGGCACCATGGACACTTGGTACCGAAACTGGCGGAAGCATCCGCCAGCCTTCTTCGCTCTGCGGTGTTTCTGGGTGGAAGCCGACATATGGGCGAGTGAGTCGCTATGGGGTGCTTGCGATGGCGAGCTGTCTCGACAGCCCTGGTGCACATGCGCACTCTGTTGCGGACTTGGTGCAGATAGCGAATGTGATATCTGGTCATGACCCGAAAGATTCTACTACAGGATCAGTCGCTACAGCTTATATCCTAACCCCTACAACCTCTTTGTCTGGTCTCCGCATTGGTATTCCCAAGCAGTACTTCCCTGAAGGTCTGCAAGAAGAAGTGAAAGAGCGAGTATTGGCAGCAACCAAAGAACTCGAAAAGTTGGGTGCAGAATTGGTAGAAATTGATTTGCCTAACACACGATATGGTTCACTGGTCTATGCAATTGTAGCGCCAGCTGAAATTGCGTCGAACCTATCTCGGTACGACGGTATTCGCTATGGCCATGTGTCGAGCGAAGCAAAAAATTTGCTCGAAGTATACGAAAAGTCTCGTGCCGAAGGTTTTGGCGATGAAGCGAAGCGCCGTATTATGACTGGTACCTACGTGTTGTCTGCAGGGTACTATGATGCCTACTACAAGCGAGCACAAAAAGTACGACGCTTGATTGTAAATGAATTTGCAGAAGCATTTAAACATGTAGATGTTATTGCGGCTCCTTCCAGCCCGACTGTTGCGGTAACACTCGGGAAGGCGGCAGATGATCCTCTGTTCGGGTATATTGCTGACCAGTTAAACATTCCTTCCTCGCTTGCAGGGCTTCCTGCGTTGTCGGTGCCGTGCGGGTTTGCAAAACCACTCGAAGGTAATCAACCAAGCGCAGATGGTATGCCCGTTGGTTTGCAGCTGATTGGACCACAGTGGGGAGAACAAAAGTTATTTGATGTTGGTTTGGCGTATCAGAGCGTGACAGAGTGGCA
>CAZZBG010000075.1:0-3563 GCA_964652865.1 uncultured Candidatus Saccharibacteria bacterium | reverse complement strand
TTCAAACTGCGCTCGAACTCTACTACGCCGACAACAATAGCTACCCGAACAATGGGCTAACATGGGCAAATGAATGTGGGGATGGCGGATATCTGACCCCTGGGGCTGTTATCCCAGGCTTGGTCCCAACCTACTTAGCGAAGTTCCCAAGTGACCCTCTTATGAACAAAACTGCAAGCACCAGCTGTTATACATATGCATCTAATGGCACCGATTTTAAATTCCTTGCTCATAATATAACTGAAAACACCGCAGCAGAATACCTAGCACAAAGTGGTTTTGTAGACCCAAGAAGAGACAGTGGCACAGCAGATTGCACGGTCGATGGTGTAACTCCGTGGGCATGGGCAATATACTCCCCTGGGGCTTGTGGGTGGTAAATGTAAGAGCGTATGGTAAGAAGAGAAAAACCACAAGGGTTTACCCTCATAGAACTGCTGGTAGTCATAGCGATTATTGGACTGCTCTCGAGCATCGCCCTCGTGTCTTTAAATTCAGCCAGAAAAAAAGCACGGAATGCAAAACGAATTTCGGACCTCAGACAAATTCAGTCTGCCCTTGAACTGTATTATTCAGATAACAACAGCTACCCCTCAACGAGCCTAGCTTGGCGCAGTGAATGCCCAACAGGTGGTGCGTACACCCCAGGCGGGGTTATTCCTGGTCTCCTCCCCACATATCTCACCGCACTACCTGCTGACCCGTTAATGAATAAAACAAACAATACAAGCTGTTATCTATACATATCCAATGGTACAGATTACAAACTTCTTGCATATGTTATAAGTGAAAACACTACAGCAGATTACGTCGCAAAAAAAGAATTTATTGACCCATATAGGGACGGTGGTAGTGGGGCATGTACTGTAGAAGAAACTGCACCGTTTGCGTGGGGCGTATATTCAACTGGTGCGTGTGGGTGGTAAGATATATGTATCATGTTCCGAAAAACAAAGTCACAAGGGTTTACCCTCATAGAACTGCTGGTAGTCATAGCGATTATTGGACTGCTCTCGAGCATCGCCCTCGTGTCTTTAAATTCAGCCAGAAAAAAAGCACGGAATGCAAAACGAGTTTCGGACCTCAGGCAAATTCAGTCTGCGCTTGAACTGTATTATTCAGACAACAATAGCTACCCAAACCCAGGATTCGCATGGCGCAGTGAGTGTGCAGGCTGGGGTTCGTACACACCAGGTGGGGTAATTCCTGGGCTCGTGCCTACATACTTAGCAAGTTTTCCGAGCGACCCTCGTATGAACAAAACTACAAATGATAGTTGTTATATATACCTCTCCAATGGAACTGACTTTAAATTAATAGACCACAATATCACCGAAAATTCTGCGCAAGACTACAAAAGTCAACCCAGCTTTCTTGACCCGCCTCGGGACGGTGGAAGCGACAGTTGTTTAGTTGATGGAAGTGGCACGCCATGGTCTTGGGGTGTATACAGCGTAGCAGCGTGTACATGGTGATAATTAGGTTTAAAAAAACATATGAGCACAGATCAAAACGACAACCAAATCCCAGATTTTAGCAATTTTACCGAACACGCTCCTCTACCCCCACAAGAACTGCCATCGGTAGACACCGTAGAAACCACACCCAGTACGCCACTAGCAAAACCACTAGCGAACACGAAAATGGCAGTGGTCATAGCTGGAGTATGCCTTATTGTAGGTATTATTATATTGCAACTTGTACTCACTGCCCAAACCCGAAAAGCACGCCCAGTGCCACCACTAGAGACGCCAAAGATAACCCCAACCAAACGAGCAAAATAGTCACCACGAAACACGTAACAAATCTTGTCAGCTCACAAATTCTGTAACTTACCCCAAGGTGGACAAAGCGGAACAATCTTTGGTATAATAAGTATAACTTACCGGAAATAAGGCAAAAAACCGGCAAAGTCTTACAATTTAACTCTATTTTCTGCTTTGCAAACACAAGTGCGGGCCAGTCCCCATTTGCGTCAATATATGCAGAAATGAAAGGAAATCTTTCATGCCACGATACGAGCTGTGTTACATTCTGGCCGCGCAAGTAAGCGACGACCAGGTTGCTGGCGTTACCGAACAAATCCGCCAGTTCATTTCTGATTTCGGTGGAACCGAAATAACAGAAGAGCAATTAGGAAAAAAGAAGTTGGCATATCCAATCAAAAAGACCCGCAACGGATTTTACGTTGCAGTGACTTTTACCATGGATAGCCGCAAAGTAAATGCACTAGAGGCGAAAGTCAGAACCCAAACTGCTACCGTCATTCGTCATTTGCTCGTAAACCTCGACGAACACCTTGTTCGCTCCGAAAAAGATAAGGTTGCACAAAGCAAGCTCACTCACCGTCCAGACGAAGGCGAAGAGACTGCTGCTGCACCAGTACAAGAAAGTGCTCCAGTAAAGACAGCAGTAAAAGAGCCAGAGGTAAAAATTGAAGAGCCAGAAGTAGCTGCAGAAGACATCACTACCGAAGACCTCGACAAACAGATTGAAGCTGCTCTTTCCGATGAAATCATAAAATAATTATCTACGGATAACACGGATAACACGGATAGAACGTGCGCGACTTTGCCACCGTATAATCTGTGACATCTGCGCAATCCGTGATCCCGAATCATATGGATTTAAACAAAGTCATGTTAATCGGTCGTCTTACTCGCGACCCTGAAATGCGTGCCACCCCTACAGGGGTAAATGTGTGCCAACTCAGCATTGCAACCGGATACGCTTACACAAACCAAGCAACGGGACAAAAAGTAGAGCAAACAGAGTTCCACAATGTAGTCCTCTGGAGAAAGCTCGCAGAGATTGCTGCACAATATCTGAAAAAGGGCACACAGATATACATCGAAGGTCGCCTGCAAACCAGAAGCTGGGACGCCCAAGATGGACAAAAGCGATATCGGACAGAAATCATTGCCGATAACATGATCATGTTGAGCAAATCAACAGGTGCTACCGGCGCCCAAACTGGCGCTCCATTCACTCCACAAACACCTACTACAGGCAAAGGTGAAGCACTCGAAGAAGAGTTACCAACCATTCAAGCTGGTGACGATCTCCAAGTAGAAGATATTCCATTTTAAACCAACAAGTCAGAGACTATTGAACTTATTTCACACTCTTTGGCTCTTTACTAGTAATAACTAACATGTATGCGATTACAACAACGCGAACGCGAAGTACCGCAGGTTAAGAAAAACTGCTACTTCTGTACCAACAAGATAACGACCGTAGACTACAAAGACACTCAGCTCATTAGACGTTTCATGTCTCCTCATGCAAAGATCATGAACCGCAAGAAAACTGGTTCCTGCCCTAAGCATCAACGCATGATCACACTCGCCCTCAAGCGCGCGCGCCACATGGCCTTCCTGCCTTTTGTTGCTGCTTAAACAACAAACCAGTGGCAAGTTTTAAAGTTCATCAAGTTTATAAAGCAATACACTTGCTTTATAAACCAACTTTATAAACTTTCAACTTTATAAACTTTACGAACTTTTAGTATGTCTTTAGACCTCAACGACATGAAAGTGGGGACCATTATCTTGTACAACGGC
>CAZZBG010000074.1:0-3680 GCA_964652865.1 uncultured Candidatus Saccharibacteria bacterium | reverse complement strand
GCAAACTCTTCCACCAATCGCGTTGCGGGAGAGGCTCTGGAAAAATTTGTGAAAGTAAAACATGCAATTCGCATGCTTTCTTTGAATGATGTGTTTTCTGTTGATGAACTCCAGCAGTGGGAAGCACGATTACAAAAGCTGTTACCGGAGGGCACAGCGGTAAGTTATTTTGCCGAGGTGAAGCTAGACGGTCTTGCTGTGTCTTTGCTGTATCGGGATGGTGTGTTCGTGCAAGGTGCTACCCGTGGAGATGGGTTTGTCGGAGAAGATGTGACGCAAAACTTGCGAACTATAGAATCCATTCCGCTTGTTTTGCACGGGAAGCATATCCCAGCGTTACTAGAAGTTCGTGGGGAGGTAGTCATGACTAAGCGTGTGTGGCAGCGATTAAACGAACAACAGGTAGCTGCAGGAAAACCGCCTTTTGCGAATACGCGGAATGCTGCCGCAGGGAGTTTACGGCAGTTGGATCCAGCGCTTACCGCTGCGCGGAAGTTGGATTTTTTTGCGTATGATATTACCCAGTTGGAGTTGGGGGGTAGTGCTCTGCCCATGCCCACGCTTCATTCAGAAGAGCATGCATTGCTGGCGCAGTTTGGTTTTCAAGTAGAAAAGCATCAACAAGCTTGCGCAGACATAGTCTCTGTTATTGATTTTATTCATGCATTTGAAAAGAAGCGTGCAGGTTTGGATTATGGCACAGATGGCATTGTTGTGTCGGTGAACGCTTTGTCATTGCATGAGGTGTTGGGTGTGGTTGGTAAAGCGCCTCGGTATATGGCTGCGTACAAATACGCTGCAGAAAAAGCCACGACACAGGTCCTCGATATATCGGTGCGTGTCGGCAGAACTGGCGTGCTGACGCCAGTGGCTCACTTCACGCCGACTGTGGTTGCGGGTTCCACCGTTGCCAAAGCAACCTTACACAATAGTGAACAGATTGAGCGGCTAGGGCTTCGGATTGGGGATACGGTTGTGATACAGAAAGCTGGGGATGTTATTCCAGAGGTGGTCGAGGTTTTACCGAAGCTTCGGACTGGGAAAGAAAAGAAGTTTGTTATGCCGCACCTATGCCCAGCATGCTTGGGGCCTGTAGAACAACGAGCCACAAGCTCTACTATATCAGTTAAGAAAAAGAAAGGTGCGCCCGCCGAAGCTTTAGCGAAGGCTGGGCAGATGGGTCAGTCAGTTGCGTATTATTGTACTAACCCCAAATGCCCTGCCAAAAACAGTCGTGGTATGCAGCATTTTGTGAGCGTGTTCGAGATTTATGAAATTGGCCCAAAAGTGCTCGATAGGTTTCAAGAAGAAGGGCTTATAAGCGATGCGGCTGACCTGTTTACCTTGCAGCAAGAAGATATTCAGGGGATGGATCGGTTTGGACAGAAGAGCGCGGAAAATATTGTAGCGTCTATTCGTGAGCACAGGCAGCAGACACTCGCACGGTTCTTGTTTGCGCTCGGTATTTTGCATGTGGGCGAACAAACAGCAGAAGATTTGGCTGCACACTTCCACACCTTAGAAGCAGTTATGGCAGCTTCTGCAGAAGGCATAAACGCTGTAGAAAACATTGGACCAGTTGTTTCAAAAAGTGTCTATGAGTATTTTCACACCAAAGAAAATCTTGCGTATGTCCAAAAACTATTACGAAATGGCGTGAGTATTTCGCCCTATAAGGAGTCAGCTATAAGCCATAAGCTCTCTGGTAAGACCTTCGTCATAACAGGCACTCTAGAAACTATGTCGCGCGACGAAGCGAAGAAAAAGATAAAAGCTTTAGGTGGGAAAGTGACCGAGTCTGTTTCTAAACAAACTGACTATGTGGTAGTGGGTAGCGACCCTGGTTCCAAAGCAGAAAAAGCAGAAAAACTGGGGGTAAGAATTCTTGATGAAGCATCTTTGTTGGTTCTGATAAAATAACCCTCAATAATAAGGTCGGCGTCGTGTGAGTGGAAAGTATAAAACGTATCGACGTGGTTTGAAATATTACGCCAAAGGCAGTATGCTATATCGGCATTCATTTTTCGCATGTCTCAATCTATTCCTAAACATATTGCAGTAATACCTGACGGGAACCGGCGCTGGGCGAAAGCGCAGGGTCTTGAACCATGGAAAGGACATGAGGTTGGCACAAAGCAGTTTGAAGCTGTTAGTGAGGCAGCATTTGCTGCGGGTATTGAGTATTTTACTTTTTGGGCTGCGTCTGAAGACAACCTAAAGGAACGGCCAAAACTAGAGATTACTGCGCTCATTTACCTTATCGAAAAGTATCTTTCGACTGAGTCGGTTATCCAGCGCTTCGAAACAAATAAAGTACGGGTGCGAGTGCTGGGCCGCTGGCAAGAACTGATCCCCAAAGAGTCGGTGCATAAAGGTATAGAGCACTTGCAGCAACGAACAGCTAATTTTACAGAGAAAAACTTAACTATTTTGCTTGGGTACGACGGGCAAAGCGAAATGGTAGCAGCGCTGAACCACCTCACAGTCACTAAACAAGCGGTGGATGCGGCAACGCTTCGGGCTGCTCTGTGGACGGCAGATTTACCACCAGTTGATTTGGTCATTCGGACTGGTGGCGAGCCACATTGGTCTGCAGGGTTCATGATGTGGCACGTAGCAAACAGCCAGCTGTATTTTACCGAAGATTTGTGGCCAGATTTTGGTCCAAACGAGCTCTTGAAAGCTTTGGAAGACTTCAAAACGCGAAAACGGCGGTTCGGAAAATAGGTTTTTTGCTGCTTGGGGAGGGGTTCGATTTTTTTGGGGAAAACCACTGGTTTTATTGGGTTTTTAACCCTTGACAAGTGTGTAGGAATGAATTAAGATTGATTTACGATTTTTGCACATATTTATGAGTACACAGAAAACCTTTTCGTTCTAACTGCGGTCAATTCAGTAGATTGACAAGAACCGCAGATGCGGTTTTTTTGTGGCTCAAAATCGTTCGCTCTTTACATTTACAGGTACATACTTACTGCTACACGGATATGGCGGCCATTCCAATTTACTTTGGGAATACAGGTTTCAGCTTGGCTCTAGTGGGCAGTAGCTATGTGACTATAATAAGTAACGAGTAACGAGTTTCTAGTGACTAGTAATACTAAGCACTAAGTACTCTGCACCAACGAACTGATTAAGTCTGTACTTTAAAAACTAAATAGTAATGGTAGTTTGTTCTTTAACCAAAAGAACAAACACTGATAAAGTTCAAACGAATCAAATATAGTAATTGAAACATCAAGCCAACGAGCTTGGTAGTTACCAATTGCTAGTTAACAACATTGGTAGAATAAACAGAGAAGGGTATACGGTGGATGCCTAGGTACTACGAGCCGATGAAAGACGTGATAGCCTGCGAAAAGCTTCGGGGAGCTGGCAAATAAGCTTTGATCCGGAGATGTCTGAATGGGGAAACCTATGCACTTGAAGAGTGCATGTCTACATGCCGTGGGGTATGTGAGAACGGGAACCATGCGAAGTGAAACATCTCAGTAGCATGAGGAAAAGAAATCAATCGCGAAAGCGAACGAGATTCCCTTAGTAGTGGCGAGCGAAAAGGGAACAGTATAGCTATGTATTCGTTGTTCAGTTTCCATATGGATAGCGAATACAAAGCTTATCAGCCCAAACCTATATTGTGTTGTCAAAGTCGCAAGATGGAGATTTAAAGCTTACCGGCC
>CAZZBG010000073.1:1649-3726 GCA_964652865.1 uncultured Candidatus Saccharibacteria bacterium | reverse complement strand
CAGTTGCGCACCCCACCAGCCACAGTCAAGTGGTACTTAGCAGCTGTGCAAAGCGGGGATTTTGGTGTGTTACCAGAAGAAGCCGCAGGGGCTATTGGGAAAGCAGAGATTGCCAACAACTCACTTATTTCACTTATTGACGACTTACTGAACGCCTCACGCATCGAACGAGGTAAAATGGAGTTCTTGTTTGAACCAGTGTCTTTGACTGCACTTACCAAGTTCACCGTAGAGCAACTCCAGCCACAAGCAACCATGAAAGGGTTGGCACTCACGTTCGAAGGACCAGCTACGCCATTGCCAGACATTTTGGCGGACAAAGAGAAGTTGCGCCAAGTAATTAACAACTTCATAGACAACGCTATCAAGTACTCCACTACCGGCAGCATCCGCGCGCGCATTTTCCAAGAAGGTGAAAACTTGCGGGTAGATGTAACCGACACCGGTAAGGGGATTGACCCAGAAGTTATTTCTTCGTTGTTCCAAAAGTACTCCCGCGGCAAAGATTCCGTCACGCACGCCACTGGTATTGGAATTGGGTTGTATGTTGCCAAGGTGGTTATAGAAAACCATAAAGGGACAATTGGTGCCGAAAGCCCTGGGGAAGGCAAAGGAGCTACATTCTACTTTACCCTGCCGATTAAAAATGATTTGCCGCACACCAAAATAATGGACTTAGTAGACCAAAAACAGCCCGCATAAACGCAGCGTTCTGGTGTTATACTAAAGACAAGACCAACGTCGCATGAGCTTTACACACATCCAACTAAAAACCAACCGCCAGTTCGAAATCGTGGACATAACCACGCAGGTGCAAACTGCTGTTACAGGGAGCGGTGTCCAAACTGGTGTCGTGCTGGTGAGCGTGCCCCACACCACAGCTGCCATACGGGTTAACCATGCCGAACCACTCCTGTTGCAAGACATGGTACGGACGCTCTACCGCATTGTGCCGCACGACACGAGCTACAATCACGACCAGTACGAATCGCTCAACGGTGGGCACCCCAAAGACCACACCCATGGACATGCCCACATTAAAGCATTTTTACTAGGCAATTCTGCGTCTGTACCTATTTCTGGGGGCAGTCTCGTGTTGGGTGACAAGCAAAGTATTTTGCTGGTAGAATGCAGTGGCCCGAAAACCAGAACGGTGCACATTAGTTGTATTGGCAATGCGTAAACTGAAACTATATTTTGTTGTTATTGTCTTCCTTATTGTCGGAATAGGGTTATTGGGCGTTTACTACAAAGTAGAACAGCGGAGAGCGGCAGCCAGAGCTGCAGCAGAACGGGCTCGAAACCAAAAAGCTCCCGAAGTCCAAGTGCGCATTATTGAAGGGCTGACCAACGAAGAAACATACGCCTCTTTGGAACAGCAAGAACTGGGGACTGCCAAAGAGTACGAAAAAGCGGAAGATGCAGTAGAGAAGTCTGACTTCTCGTTTTTGTCGAGCAAGCCGAACAAAGAGTCTTTGCTGGGGTACTTATTTCCAGATACCTACCGGTTTCATAGCGACGCGACTGGCGCAGAAGTCATAGCAAAACTACTCGAAACATTTGAATTACGCTTTTCCAAAGCAGCGCAAAAATCTGTCACGACCGCAAACGGTACGTATACTATTCCCAGTTTCGAGTCTGCTAATTTTGATGGTATTGGCGCAGATGGATTAACCATTCACCAGCTCGTGACTTTGGCGTCGGTAGTAGAAAAAGAAACTGGTGGGAAAAACAAAACGGTTGGGTCTCAAGCCTTGGACGAAGAACGACAAACGGTAGCGGGGATTTTTTACAACCGCTTAGCATTGGGCATGCCACTGCAAAGTGATGCGACCGTTAATTTTATTACGAAATCCGGAAGAGCCAGTGCCACCGCAGCCGACCTGGAAGTAGATTCGCCGTATAACACATATAAATATCGCGGGCTGCCGAAAGGACCAATTGCTAACGTGTCGTACTCCAGCCTGTACGCCGTGCTCCACCCAAAGAAAACGGACTACTACTACTTTCTGCACAGCCAAAGCACAGGCGAGGTGTACTACGCGAGAAATTTTGAAGAGCATAAGCAGAATAAAGC
>CAZZBG010000073.1:0-1549 GCA_964652865.1 uncultured Candidatus Saccharibacteria bacterium | reverse complement strand
AATTTATTTGTTATTTCGTGCTTGAGATTTGGTGCTTACTTTATCCCTATTTCCTACTTACTAACTCTTCTACCCTTATGAACTCCATAAAAAAACTTACTTTCGTACTCTTCGCTAGTCTCGTACTCTTTACAGGGGTAGGAGCTTTTACTACACAGGCGCAGGAAGCGCCGGTAGCACCGCAAGGCGAGGTTATTTCCAGCTACCACAGCGACATTGTAGTAAACCAAGACAGCACACTGGCAGTGACCGAAACTATTACGGTTACCAGCACGGGAGACAGTATCCGCCACGGCATTTACCGTGATTTTCCTACAAAGTACACAGACAAGCGGGGTAACAAAGTCCACATTACATTTCGCGTCACTGGAGCGCGTCGTGGGGGAGAAACGGAGCCTTTTCACACGGAAAACCGCAGTAACGGCGTGCGTGTGTACTTAGGGTCTGCAGATGTAGAAATCCCCACAGGGGAGCACACATACGAGCTCTCGTACACCGTAAACCGCGAACTGGGCTTTTTCCCTGGCCACGACGAATTGTACTGGAATGTTATTGGTACTGGTTGGGAGTTTCCCATACTGAAAGCCTCTGCAACAGTTACGCTGCCCAGTGGGATTGGCGCTAGTAGTATTACGGCAGACGGCTTTACCGGTCTATTTGGTGAGACTGGCAAGAATTTTATTAATTTAATTTCCGATAGCAAAGTAGAATTTACTGCAACCGAAACAATTTTCCCAGGGTCAGGCTTTACCATTGTGGTAGGATTCCCCAAAGGGTTTGTAGTTGAGCCAACCACGCAAGACAAAGTGCGCTGGTTTCTAAACGACAACCGCGGTGTTTTGGCTGGTGGCATTTGTTTTGTTCTGCTGTTGCTATGGTATGTTCGGACATGGCACAGGGTGGGGCGCGACCCTAAAAAGGGGACAGTGGTAGCACAGTACGGCCCTCCACAAAAGCTTTCTGCAGGGGCGCTTTCATACCTTGACCGCATGGGTTACCACAAAGACGCCTTTACTGCAGCACTCATTTCCCTTGGTGTAAAAGGATATGTCCGGATTTACGGAGAAAAGAAAAACTACACTATAGAAAAAGTAACAACAACGGCAACAACGGCAAGCACAGACGAACAAGCACTCCTTGCCGTGCTCTTTGCAGAACGAGAGCTCGTCCAGACCGACAATAAAGAATACGCACTCTTCTTAAAGGCAGAAGCAGCACAAAGAAAAGCGCTCAAAGAGCAGTTTGGCAAAACGCAGTTTGCAACTAACCTTGGTTATGTCGGGATAGGCATTTTGTTTTCCATTTTTAGCGTGTTTGTCACTGCTGTTCTCCAAGCGCCACCGTATGCAGTAGTACTCGCAGTAGTACTGTTTGTAGTGCTGCACATTGTATTTGCAATTTTACTCCCACAGCGGACACCGGAAGGGCAAAAGCTCTGGGAAGAGATTCTCGGCTTTAAACTATTTTTGAGTGTGACAGAGAAAGACAGGCTGAACTTCCACAACCCACCAGAACAAACTCCAGAGTTGTTTGAAAAGTTTTTGCCGTA
>CAZZBG010000072.1:0-3741 GCA_964652865.1 uncultured Candidatus Saccharibacteria bacterium | reverse complement strand
AACTAACGAAGGAGCCCGCCGTATTCGTAGTAATAAAAGGTACCTGACACCTTTTCTATTTCTATTTTTGAATTCGGGAACTATTATTAACTAATACAAAAACGATAAAAGTTTGCTATAATGAAAAAACTATAGATTAAAACTGGTTCTAGAGCCAGCTTTTATTTTAGCTTAGTTACTAGAAATACAAACAAAAAACATGTTTAAAGATTTAAGCCAAACAGAAATTATATTGTACATCATTACTGTGATGGCTATATCACTGGTCGATTTTATTACTTTACTTAGAGCAAAACGTAGGAAGCCAGTACTCGTAGGCGCGGATACGGTACCAGAATATAGGTACTCAATACTCATCCCTATTTTTGGAAACATAAAATACCTTAAAAATGTAAGTTTTCTTAAACCTTACGGCTCAAAAGTTATACTGTGTACAACAACTAAAGAGAGTCCAGAGTTTAACCAACAAATTGAAGCGATAGCGAAACTGCATAATTTTAGAATATTTAAATCTCATGTACCGCTCGCAAGTGCAGCCCACAAGCCAAACCCATGGAAACTCTTTCACAATACCTTAAAATCTGATGATGGATCTACAGTCGCTGCGGCCAATCAGCTAAACCGAGAGCTTGCTAGAGACGAAATAATCAGAGAAAGCTTTCAAGCAGTAGAAACACCTTACTGTATTTTTTTGGACGGTGATACCGTAGCAGAAGGCAGCCTTGATAACGTAATGGGCACATTTAGAGACCTTGACTTTGATCTAAGCTCGGTACGAGTAATAGCATCAAAGCAAAACACCTTAGCAGAAAAATTGCAAAGTATCGATTATGAACTTGCTATGGACGCTAGAAAGATATATCCATGGCTTACTTCCGGCGCATGCATGATTGCCAAAACAAAAGTTATAAAAGAAATCATGCATCACCATTCGCTCTTTTTTCAAGGTGGCGATATAGAAATTGGAAAACTAGCCAAGATGCTCGGATTCAAAGTCGGGCATATTAGTTACAAGTTTTATACGGACGTACCGGAAACATTTACAGCCTGGTTTAGGCAACGAAGAGCTTGGGCCGCCGGTGGCTTCCGCCATGCTATTGTTAACATGCATCAATTCTCATGGAAACAACCCATGTTTTTCCTCTATTCTACCGTATTCGTGTGGGGCTTGACCCCACTGCGCTGGTATGAAGTAGTTAACTATCCAAGCATCCTGCTCGCCATAATTTTGCTATATCTGGTTTTTGTTCTTGTCTTCCACTGGAGAGAACGGAAATGGTATTACTTACTGTTTCCGATGTACGCACTTTTTCATGTACTTTTTGTTTTGCCGCTTGGAGTCATTCTATATTTTAGAATGGCGCACACCGCTAAGAACATGGGGTTTATTAAATTCCGTAAAGAAGTAAGCGATAAACATAATAAGGCCTTGTCATATGTCTCTGCGCCACCCAGAATTTCTGTAGAACATGACTCATAAAAGTTTTTGCGACAGATGATGAAAGGTATCAGGTACCTTTCATTAGATTAGTACTGTAACAGAGCAATCACGGGTAAAGAAAAGATGTCAGGTACCTTTTCTGTTCAAAACAAATACACGTAAAAATAAACACCAGCAGTGCTGGTGTTTATTTGTTAGCGAAGGAGTCCGCCGTATTCGTAGTTGACGAGGCTGGTTGTAACGACGTTGGAAAGTTTGTAGCCAGTAGCAATCAATTCGGCTTGGCTGCTAAATGCCCATTTCTTTCCTTTGGAAATTACGTAGTACGTTCCTGCGTCAGAGACCAATGTTCCGTCGCGGAGTTTTACGAGTGGACCTTCTAGTAAAGCCAGATCTGCAGCATTTGCTTTTACTACACGACTCAGGCTAAAGCCGTACGTATTAAACACTACCATGCTTTCGAACCCTGTCTTTTTCCCACCTCGTATCCACCAAATAGTCTTTTTATCAATCACGAGTGAGCCATCTGGATGTGGGAGCGATGCATCACCTATTGGTATACCTGTTGGGTAGTCGCTCAAGTTAATCCGTGGCAAGTTTGCAAAGCTGTACCCAAGCGCTTGAAATACTTTGCTCGAAGTAAACCCACGTTTCGTATTGTTAGAACCAATCATGTACACCGTGCGACCATCAGAAGAATCTATAACGAGCGTCCCTTCCATTGCTCGACCAATACTCTTCATTGGGAGCGCTTTATCTGCTGCAGAAGCAGGCACTGCTTGCGCAAAAGTATATCCGTACGATTTGTACTCTTGCTCGTCTCTAAACCCAACACGTTCCCCATTCATGACTAAGTAGAAAGTGTTACCATCTTGGATTAATGTACCATCGGTGTGCGACCCTACTGTAGGAGTAGCAGTTGGCGTAGTTGGTACGGAGAAGCCACCTCCACAAAAACCGCCTCCGCCGCCACCACCTCCACCTCCGCCGCCACCGCTTGATGGAGGGGTCGAAGCAGAAGTCACAGTAAATGTTTGAGTAGAAGTGGAAACTTCAGAACCAAAGTATGCATTTAAATGGAACCAATACGTCCCTGGAGTAGTGACAGTAGAGTTCAAAACTGTGTCAAAGTTTTCAAGTGGTTGTACGAGTTTTGCTGCAGATGCAGAAAAGACGTCGTCCCCACCACCACACACATTCAATTCAGACCCTGTCACACACCAAGAGTATTGATATTCGTACGCAGTAGAACCTTCGTTGGTAATCCGCACAGAAGTACCAATACTTGGAGCAGTTACATCGGAAAAGCTACGAATAAGTACTTGCGCAGGTGCACCTGGGGTAGCACTGACTGTGGAGGAAGCAGTGCCCGTACCAACTGCATTTTTTGCAGACACTCTAAAGTCATATGAGTTATCGTTCGACAAACCAGTCACGGTTGTCGATGTGCTTGTGCTCACGCCATCGGCAAAAGTTGCCCATGTCCCACCAACAGTGAGTTGGTATTCAACCACATAGTCCGTCAGCACAGACCCGCCGTTCGATGCAGGAGCAGACCACGACAAGTCAACACTACTATCTCCAATCACCGCAGCGAGGTTCGTTGGCGCTCCAGGAGTGCTTGCGGGAGTTACAGAGTTGCTGGTTCCGGAAGCAATACTATCACCAATTGCATTTGTAGCAATCACCGTAAAGGTGTAGGTTGTGCCGTTGGTTAAACCAGTCACTGTCGCCGTAGTCCCTGCAACAGTCACAGAGTGGCCACCGACGTTTGAGGTAACTGTGTAGGAAGTAATAGCACTGCCACCGTTCGATGCAGGAGCAGACCACGATAAAGTTACTTGGGTATTCCCAATAGTTGCAGCCAAGTTCGTTGGTGCGTCCGGTACAGTCGCCGGGGTGATTGCGCTGCTCGCAGAAGAGGCACTACCCGTACCCACTGCGTTTGTGGCAGTTACGGTAAATGTATACGCAACACCGTTTGTTAAGCCTGTAATAGTAATTGGTGCGGAACCACCAGTAGCAGTTTGTCCCCCGCTGGAAGTAACGGTGTAAGAAGTAATCGCAGCGCCACCATTCGATGCCGGTGCGGTAAAGGTTACCGTTGCTTCACCGTCCCCTGCTATCGCAGAAACACCCGTTGGAGCCCCTGGGGTTGTCGCTGGCACCACAGAGTTGCTTGTACCTGAGGCAACACTCGTGCCATGTGAATTCGTTGCAGTAACCGTGAAAGTATACGCTGCGCCGTTGGTAAGACCGGTAATAATAAGTGGCGAAGAACCACCAGTAGCAGTTTGTCC
>CAZZBG010000071.1:0-3815 GCA_964652865.1 uncultured Candidatus Saccharibacteria bacterium | reverse complement strand
CAAACTCTTCTTGGCTGTGGACTTTGTACACCCGCATCCAATCACCATTCGTACTAATATATTTATCTAAATCCAAGAACGCTCCCCCACCGGTCCACCCAGTCACCAGACTAGTATGTGGCAAAATGTCTTTGGTCAACGTAATTTGGTAGTCACTAATTTGGCGAACCATTTCGTGAGACAACAACACGTAGTCCACGTGTAACCAGTCACCGCCAATACGTTCTGCAAACACTGTTGGGTCTTTTTCTACTTTCCAAAACCACTCAGCATTGCTGAATGCAGGGTCCCCAGCAAAACGGCTTTCACGCAAATCCACAAAAATAGCGTTGTCCACCACCATTACCGCAGTCGGGTCCAAGTTTTGCTTCGTCCACTCGAGCGCCTGTTTCATTGGCGCGGTTTCGTCTGTTGTGTAAATCGCCCCAGACTGTGTAAGCATAGGCACTACGAACAACGCACATGCAACCACTGCAGCACCGGCATACGTATACGTAATTCCTTTCGCCCACTCTATGCTCACCAAAAATTTACTAAATGATTCCGCAAGCAGTGACACTACAAGCCCAATCAGCAAAGCGAGAAATGGAATGAGTGGCAAAATGTAAAAGTTGATAATAATTCCACCACGCATCAAAAACCACAGTATGCATAGTACAAACAATACTGGCGCTCGGAACTCTCTGCGTGGGTATGCAAACACAAGCCCAAGGAGCAGCGCGCTCCCACCGATAACCATGAGTGCGGTATCGCGGTGGAACCACTCTACCAAGTTAGTGTAAAACTCACTCTGCGTGTTCCAAAACGGCAATCCTGAACCACGCCCTGCTTGAAACTTCAGCGTTTCCAAAAGACTAACGTGCTTTCCAGAACCAAACCAGCTTGCAGGAAAAAATTCTGACTTTATAAGTGCGTACAGCGGATACAGCGAAATCACTAAACCAGAAATAGTCACCCAGAGTGACAAACCAAACACACGGTGCGATTTATGCACACCAGCCCACACTACATAGAGAAATGCTGGCAAGAAAAACACCGCAGTTTCTTTGGTAAGCACCGCAACCCCAAACGCAGCCGCTGCAAACACTGTTGCGCGCAAGGTCACCTTTGCCCGTACTAAGGTCCACAAGGACAACAACACCCAGAACACCATCATGTTGTCCAGCAACACCCGTCTACCAAAGTAGAGAGCCAGAGGAGATAACGCAAACACTAATCCAGCGACAAGCCCAGCCAGTACTCGCCCCTTGGTGAGTTGCTTGGCAATACTATAGACGAAAAATACAGACACCACGTGCAGTAACCACATAAACACTCGTCCCGTGTCTATGCTCGTACCAAACGCAAAGAACCCGCCAACCAATTTAGTAAATGCGGCAATAAAGAACCAACCCGCAGGTGCATGGTCATACCAATACGTGTACGGACTCAAGCTTCCGGAGGTAACCACGGACCACGCTTGTGACATATAGGTCCCTTCGTCGTTTTCGTAGTATGGGTACTGCAACATGTTGGTACCATGCGCTACTGCAGTAATAATGAGCAAGATTGCCACCAGTGCAATTTCCCACATTTTAGAAATCTTTGGAGTTGTCACTACCCCACGCTCGGTCACCAGCGCATCGTCTGCTGTGGCAAGCGCATGCTGCACATGTGTGGGTGCCGTTGTTGTGTGCGCCGAAGGAGCCGCAGCCTGTTCAGGCTGTGGGAGTAACCCTACTGCGCGTAATTGTGAAATCTCTTGTTCGTTCATATTATTCTAACGGTACTTCTACAGGTGCGCTCACACGGTGCGCACCAACGTGCACAGTCTTTTCCCAACCAGTTGAACCTTTCAACAGTCGGTACACAGCTCGTAGAGCAGAGACACCCAGTAAAATCTGAAAAGGATAAAATGCTAATAACATTTTAAACGGCATCCACCATGGAAACTTTTTGTTGTAACTTTGGCAAAATTGGTAGAGTGCAACAACACACACAACAAACAACACAACAAGTAAATACAACGGCAATATAGAAACGACCGTCGCCCATGCAGGAAGCTTTATAAAGAACAAAGCAACCGCAGAGACAAAAGCGTACAAGAACAACACCGCTTGGATTTCCGGCCATGCCAACACGTACAAAGACAATGCTTGCTGTCTGACAGTCAAAAACTTACGCCATTGACCCTTGCCAATAACTTGCATGAACCCTTGGTGCCAACGGGTACGCTGCTTAATAAACACACCAAGTGAAAGCGGTGCTTCTTCTTGGGTTGCATGCTGCTCTTCGTAAATTACTCGAATACGCGCACCTGCTTGGGACAACTTCATCCCAATTTCTGCATCTTCTGTTAAACATTCTTCGTCCCACCCACCAATGCGCTCTAACCACTTTCGTTTAAAGAACACCGTATTACCGCCCAAAGGCACTGCCCCACGCGCAGCAAAATACGGAAGGACAGACTTAAACCAGAAGAAGTACTCCAACACGTTGTATACCGAATACCAGTTGCTTTCAAAGTTCATAAGCTGTACCCCAGACTGCACAACATCTGCATTCTGGCGAATCATGGTGGTGTTTACAATGTGGTACAAATCTTTGTGTGGTCCATCTTCTGCGTCAAATGGCACAACAACGTCCCCTGTCGTTTCCGCCAACGCAAAGTTCATTTGTTTTGGCTTGTTGCTTGGGATACGGTTATATACCAGCACTTTTGCATTGGCACCTTCGCCCAGACCTGCAATTGCTTGTTCTGCGGCGGCAATTGTCCCCGTGTCGTCGTACCGGCAAATGACTAAAATCTGCTTTAAGTGACTTGGGTAGTCCACTGCATGCACAGCGCGAATCGTATCTCCAATTACCACTTCTTCGTGTAGTGCAGGCAACAGTGCGGTAAAAGAATACTGTGGTGTTTCATATGTCTTTGGTGAGCCATATTCACCTGTCTTGTGCGGGTTATCCCACACCTGAATCATGAGCCACAAATTCCACACACCTTGTGCCAAGAGCAAAACAGAAATACCTACCACAAACGCAGCAACGTGCTCAGTAGACAGGTACACAGCAGCGAAAAATGCTACGACAACAGAAAAGAGTAATGCAAATAACCCGTAGCGCACGGTCAGACTATGAATCCGTAACGTAAAGGATTTGTAAATAAATTCAATTTGATCTTTCAGTCGTAATTTGGACACACCAATTTCCCGGTCACGAAAAGTAATCGGTACTTCCAATATCCGTGCTCCAACCAACAATGCTCGTTGTAATAAGCTCACTTGAAAAGCGTAGCCTGCAACTGGAATTTCTTCTAAATGCACAGCTTGAAGCACCGAAGCACGGATGGCACGAAAACCACCAGTACAATCACGAATACCGTAAAGACCAATAACCACGCGAGCAACAAGATTCCCTGCCCATGAATTGAGCTTACGCATGAAAGGCCACTCCAGTGGGATAGAGCCGCCAGAGACATAGCGTGAGCCAATCACAAAATCGGCACTGTCAGACAAAATTTCTCTGAGCATGCTTGGGATTGCCTCTGGGTCGTGCGACAAATCTGCGTCCATTTCAAACACAGAGTCCGCACCCATCACTGTTAACGCGTGGTACATTCCTCGCACATACGCTTTCCCCAAACCTTCTTTTTTCCCCAGAATTAGTTGCAAGTTTGGATACTGCGCTTGCAGTGCCCGAACCACATCTGCCGTACCATCTGGAGAAGTATCGTCTACCACAAGAATTGAGATTCTCGCTTCTCGTTCCAGTTTTTTAGCAACAGAAAAAATCATTGGCACAATCGTACCAATGTTCTCTTTTTCGTTATATGTAGG
>CAZZBG010000070.1:0-3980 GCA_964652865.1 uncultured Candidatus Saccharibacteria bacterium | reverse complement strand
GTAACGTACTTCGCAATCTTTCCAGCAGAAGCATCTACTATTTGGTTTGCTCGCATGGGATTACCAATGCGGTGCAAAATTTGCAGCGCAAGTTGTGATGTGGCTAGCATGGCAGTTTCCTCCTTTTTTGAAAGTGCCTTTTTGAGTGCGTTTGGATATAAAAAAACCAGCAGTGCTGGTTTAGTTTTTGGAATATTTAGGAAATATATTTTCCGCTTGGGTTGGAATAGCTTTTTGGAAAGTGCCAAAGAGTCTATCCATTCCCATAAATACAATGCCATAGTTCGCACGAGCAAAATGATGTACGTCGTGGTATGTAACGAGTCGTTCAAACCATTTGTACTGTTGCAGTTTGCTGTGTGGTATGTGGAATTGCATATGCATTAAACTTACCACATATTTTGCGTAGAGAATAGCGCCGACTGCAACACTTATCCCCGCTGCCCAACTAATGACGTTGCTCGCCATGAGCAAAAGCAAAATAGTCAGGATGACTGCACCAATCACGTGCCACAGTGGGTCCGCAGCGCTTTTGTACGTCGTGCCAGGGAGTGGGCGCAGGTTTGCGGCGGGGTAGTCTTGCAAATGGTGCTGTACATGTGGTTTGCGCAGTTTGCTCCCAAAGACCCCGTGGTGGAACACCAACCGGTGCACCCAGTAGCCTATGAATTCTACAAATGGAATGGCTAACAAAAACCAAAGGACAATGCGCAGTAGTTGCATAAATGGACGAGGAGTAATAAATCTTTACTTAATAGTAACGTTAGTGGTACACTTGTGCAAGAAGTGGCATGCGCCATTTTTTGTTCGTTTTTTATGCTGTTTTTTGCGTTTTTAGTGTAGGAGGCACAAAAAATCAGAGTGTATAGTATCAAACGTGGAGCAAAGGAAGAATTGAGTCTATACCTACCTACGGGCAGGATAGTAAATGGCTTTGATTACACCGAGATGGTTAGCTGGGTTGGTAGCGCTTTCAGCGGTACTGGTCTGAGTCATACTACGCTCGCGTATGTTCTTTCTCTATCAGGCTTCGAGCTGTGTAAAGATGGTGCTAAGGTGGAGTGTGCTGCTGTTGACCGAGACTCCGGCGAGCTCGACAACTGGGTGTCAAATAATTATGTTGCGCTCGTTAATTTTTCACCAGCTCTTAAAACTATTCTTATGCAGCGAGGGTTTCGAACTCTTGGCGGCTTCAGAGACATTAGTCGAGCAGAGTTGATGAAGAAACATGGATTAAATCAAGCTCAGTGCGATGAGCTTGAAATTCGATTGGCTTTATATCGAATACAGCTAAAGTATCGCTCGAAAAAGCGCAAAGGAGGAAAACGTATCAATTAACACAAGCGTTAAAGGCGGTCAGTATGGGAAGCTGACCGCCTTTTTCATTTGCTTTTCTTTTGAACATTCAGTACAATACAGTCCTGTTTAAAAAAGGGGGTATGCATTCGCTGCCCGATGTTCTGGGGGGGGTTGAAAACGTTGTGGAGGACGTTATGTTATTTTTATTGTATCTCATTTTAGAGGCCCTGGGGATTTGGAGTGCTATTCGTTGGGTGCTCTATTGTTTGGCCTGGGTTCTCGCTTTTGCGGGCATCTTTAAGCTAATTAGCACTCAGTCAGTATTGGCTGTAATGAGCCATGATGAGTTTAGGAGCGTACAAACAATCACACATTTGTACGCAGAAAAAAACCACTGTTATGAGTGGCGAGTCTCGGGGTTGATTGTATCTAAAATTTTAGTTCGTTTACACAAAGATGGCGTGGTTGATGCGCAGGAAATTTTTGAAGCTTGCCCTAATTGTGGTGGGGTACATTTGGAAGTGATGTACCGACTCAACTGCAGAGCGGATAGAATTTCTATTTCCAAACCTCGCTATGCTCTCACGCAAGTGACTCAGCCCCAGACAGCAATGTCTCGGGCTTTTTCTATGCTTGTTTACAGCGCCTCAAAAAAATCTTGTGCAAAAGTAATAGACGGAAGACCTTCGGGGAACGCCTCTTTGCTTCCTAAAATGAGTGCGACTAACTCTGTATTTGTGAATGCAGAAAAATCTAGTTCTGCGGTAAGGCTTACCAGTTCTGCACGCTTCCGTTCTTCTGCTTCACTTGCTGCCAAAAAGTCTGTTGCCGTGTTTAGTTCTTGTGTTGGACGATGTTTTGCCGCCTTAACCTCCATTTTTTCTAGTCGTATTCGATTGTCTGCTTTTGGAGTTAACTCTAGGCGTATAGTTTTGATAATCTGAAACAACTGCTCATTTAGTGTTTGTATGTCTGCTTGGATTTCAGGGCGGTCAAATTTTGTTTGGGATATTGTTGGGGCATGCATCATCCGCTTTAGATAGTTAGTATCTGCGGGTAGGCTAGCGTCGCCGGTAAGGTTTTGTCGAATTTTCTCGAAGTAAGAGATTAACGCGTCTGGGTGTTTATAGCTACAATAATTTTTGAGCAGTTCTTGGAGGTGGTGCGCCAGAGGCTCTTCATGTCTTTGTTCTGGACTCTGTGCCGTTTCTGCGTGAATGGGCAGTTCTGAGAAAGTTTCTGTCATTTCGTTCGTATATATTATTTATTTTAGTGTATCATATGTATTTCCGTGTATAGAGCATTCCATGTATCCGTATGCTTTGCGCTTAATTACGCCCTAACGGCTTATTCGCACGAATTAGCCTATAGGGGGAGAAGGGGTGAAATAAAATGGGGAAAAGAGTGTACTATATAGTAAGGACGGGTAAGAGGAACTTATGGAAGCACTTTCAGACGAAGAAATAGCACTGCGGGTACAGCACAACGACGTGGAGGCGTTTGGGCAGCTTTTGCTTCGCTACGAAACGAAAATGTTGCGCTATGCCAGCAAGTTCTTGATTAACGGAGAAGACGCGGCGGATATAGTCCAGACTGTGTTTTTGAAGGCATATACAAACATTCAGAGTTTTGATGCAGGGCGTAAGTTTTCTTCGTGGTTGTACCGCATTGCCCACAATGAATTTGTGAATGTCGTAGCGAAACGAAGTCGGCAGCCTTTTAGCTTTCTGAGTTTAGACGAAGTGTTGCCGCATCCATTTGCTAGCGAAAAGACAGATGCAGAAGTAGATAGGCGAGAGCTTACAGAAAGCATGGAAGCAGTCTTGTCCAAGCTCGATGCAAAGTATCGTGAAGTGCTCATTTTATATTATTACCAAGAACTGAGTTACACAGAAATTGCAGATATTTTGCACATTCCTGTGTCTACCGTTGGGGTTCGGTTGACCCGAGCCAAGAAAGCGATTACCAAATTATATTTAGCAGAATCACATGCCCGAACAAGTTAACAACACAATTACCAATTCTGTGATGGAGCAAATTACAGAAAAAAAGATTCCGCAAACTACGCGGGGGTATTTTCTGTTGCGCAAGGTTGTTGCCATTGTCGGCCTTTCCATAAGTTTACTGGTACTGGTTTTTTGTATCAGCTTGGTAGTCTTTCGCTTAAAAGTTTCGGGGGCGTGGTTTTTGTTTGTTGATGGTAGAGAAGGGTTTTTGACTGGTCTGGGCATGGTGCCGTGGTTGCTTGTGGTGAGTATTGTTTTAGTAGCGTTGTGTGCAGAACTCATCTTGCGCCGGTTTGGGTTTGGGTATCGTCGTCCGGTGTTGTACACTGGCGCAGCGCTGCTTGTTATTGTGATGGGGATTGGGTATGTGGTGACACAAACTCCATTACATAGGTCAATGTACAACAAAGTGAATGGGCCGCGGCCTGCTCCATGGATTGGAATGCTGTATCCCAAAGCGCACATGATTGCGCCCAAGTATGTATTTTTAGGTTTGGTGCATGATCTTGATAGAGACGGTTTCTTTTTGAGGACTCGAGCAGCAACTGACGTGCGGGTAGTCGTTACTGCAGATACACAATTGCCAGTGGAGCGGCCTGTAGTAGAAGAAGATTTTGTGCTCGTTGTTGGGAGTCAGGAAGACGCGGTCGTGGTAGCTCGGGGTGTTCGTTTTGT
>CAZZBG010000069.1:0-4065 GCA_964652865.1 uncultured Candidatus Saccharibacteria bacterium | reverse complement strand
TATGTCAATAAGAAATCCAGATCAGCGTGTTGGTGTGTTTGTGGATGTACAGAACTTGTACTATTCCGCACGGCACATTTACAACAGTCGAGTAAATTTTACAGAAATTTTAAAAGAAGCCGTGGGTAATCGCAGACTTATTCGCGCCATTGCTTATGTCGTACAGGCAGACATGCCCGAAGAGAACACTTTTTTCGAAGCTCTGGCAAAAGCAGGATTCGAAGTGAAGAAAAAGGAATTGCAGACATTTGCGTCAGGGCACCAAAAAGGGGATTGGGATGTGGGTATTGCCATGGACATTGTAAAGCTCATGCCAAAGCTGGATGTTGTAGTGTTGTGCTGTGGTGATGGCGACTTTGTCCCGCTTTTGGAATACCTCCAAATGTCTGGTCAATTAACCGAAACTATTTCTTTTGGAAAGTCTACCAGCGCAAAGATTAAAGAACTCACCGATCACTTTGTGGATTTGGATGCAGACCCAAAGCGATTTTTGATTCCTACTCGCTCTGCTGCCCCAGCGGGAAAGCGTGGAAAACCTTCTGCGGCAGCAGCTGCAGCAGAGAAAAAGTCCCGCAGCATTTTTGATTACTAGTTGTTCACGGATACACGGATTGCACAGATAGCATGGACATCTGAGGATAGGTTAAGCAGCGCTTGTTGGTTTGTTTGTATGCTTCAATGCTTAATTGTTTAAATGATTTTATGAAGGTTGTACTAGATACCAATGTCTTAATTGACGGGTTTAAAGACGAATACAGTTACGAAAAGCGAATTATAAACGAAGTTATCGCGGGGAATATTGAGGCGTATGCCAATAGGCAAACAGTGCAAGAGAACAAATTAATTTTGCACCAGCTCCTCCAAGGGACAGACTACGAACAAGAATTGAACGACTTCTTTGCACAAGTTACTTTTGTGGTGAACCGGCGGCGGATTCATGTAGTGCCAGACGAAGAAGATAACAAGATTCTTGAAAGTGCAGTCGAAGCTGGCGCGGAGTATTTGGTAACCAGTGACCGTGATTTGTTGGGTTTGGGTGATTATGGCGAAATCAAAATTTTAAAAGCTATAGATTTTTGGGCACGCTATAAAGACGAAGACCAAAACACTTGGAATGAGTGGGCGAGCTTTTTGACTGGGAAGTAAGGTGGTGGTATTGCCCCTCTCCTAGAATAGGAGAGGCAGGGTGAGGTAGATATTTTATGAATACGCACCTGTACAATGATAACTCAAGGCTGCATGCGCGAAGGCAGCTCAGGCATGCTCTTTCAAGGCCAGAGCAGGTATTGTGGCACCATGTGCGCAATGGTAGCTTGAAAGGGTACAAGTTCCGTAGGCAATATGGAGTAGGGGTATACACGCTTGATTTTTATTGTCCTTCTCTTAGGTTGGCGATTGAGGTAGATGGCGATAGTCATTATACTCTTGATGGTCAGCGACATGATGCTATCCGTCGACAGTTTCTTACTGCTCAGCATATACGTTGTATACGGGTAACAAATAGAGAGATTATGGAGAATATTGAAGGAGTTATTGCATTAATACAGACCTACCTCACCTAACCTCTCCTGTCCCAGGAGAGGAACCCTGAGGCGCTGTAGAAACAGAACCTATGGCAGATTTGTTAGAAAATTTAAATGCGGAACAGTTACAAGCGGTCACACACCAGAGTGGTCCGTTGTTAATTGTGGCTGGTGCGGGGACGGGGAAAACAACGGTGATTACTCGCCGTATTGCATGGCTCATCCAACAAAAACTTGCGAAGCCAGAACAAATCTTGGCACTTACGTTTACCGAAAAAGCAGCAAGCGAAATGGAAGAGCGAGTCGATTTGCTTATGCCGCTGGGGTATGTAGATTTTTGGATTTCTACGTTCCATGCTTTTTGTGAACGCATCTTAAAACAGCACGCACTCGAAGTGGGGCTGTCCAATGACTTCAAACTGCTAGACGACACGCAGCAGTGGATTTTGGTTCACAAAAATTTGGATAAATTTAAATTGGATTACTACAAACCGCTGGGCAATCCAAGTAAATTCATTGGCGCGCTCTTGCAGCACATTAGTCGGTGTAAAGATGAACTTATAACTCCAGAAGTATACAAGGCGTATGCAGATACGCTGGCAACGCAGGAGCTTGCAGCGCAGCTGTTACCCGATACGGAAAGTGGCACAGAAGAATTGCGCATACGCGAGCTTGCCGAAGCTTATCGGGTGTACCAGCAGTTACTCCTCGACAACGATTATCTAGACTTTGGTGATTTAATAAACTACACGCTGCACCTGTTTCAGCAGCGTCCGGCAGTGCTGGAACATTACCGCCAGAAGTTTAAACATATTTTAGTGGACGAGTTCCAAGACACCAACTACGCACAATACGAACTGGTGCGGCTTTTGGCGCAACCCCCAAAACAAGTAACGAGTAACGAGTTACGAGTAGCGAGTAAGAATGAGATTGGTCCTTCTCGAAACTCGCAACTAGAAACTCGCAACTTAACGGTGGTGGGGGATGACGACCAATCTATTTACAAGTTTCGCGGGGCGAGTGTTTCGAACATTTTAAAGTTCAAAGATGACTTCCCCGAGTTAACGCAAGTAACACTGACGCAGAATTACCGATCAGTGCAGTCAATTTTGGATTTGTCGTATAAGCTCATTCAAAACAACAACCCAGAGCGCTTGGAGGTCAAGCTGGGGATTAGCAAGCGGCTCATCAATCCAACGGAAGTTGCGAGTCATGAGTCGCGCGTAACGAGTCAGAGTGGGGAAATACAAGTGTTGGAAGGACGAGATTTAAGCGATGAGCTTGATTTGGTGGTCAAGAAGATGCTACAGCTCAAAAAAGAAGCACCAGAGACGAGCTGGAATGATTTTTGTATTCTTATTCGCTCGCGTG
Organism: uncultured Candidatus Saccharibacteria bacterium; assembly: GCA_964652865.1. Classification (GTDB taxonomy): domain Bacteria; phylum Patescibacteriota; class Doudnabacteria; order UBA920; family UBA920; genus JAEUSE01. The sequence goes on along the minus strand of CAZZBG010000069.1, from coordinate 1,171 downwards.
GGGCAAGTGACGAAATTTTGCCTCGTCTTGAAGCTGCCGGTATTCCGTTTACATACCTCGCGAACACGGGATTGTACCGTAAACCGTTGATTGCAGATTTGATTGGATATTTAAAATTACTCGACAACTACCACGACTCGGCGAGTGTCTTTCGGACGCTTAATTTTCCACACTTCCAATTGCCCGTGCAAGATGTGGCGCATATTACTCAGTACGCACGGAAGCACACGCTGTCTGTGTACGAAGTACTACGCAAAGTGCAAGAGACTCCCGAGACTGAAGGGCTGGAAAAAATAGAAGCAAAAAGTCGGGCGACTATAACTGAACTACTGGGGCTTATACATACACACACAGAACACGCAAAAACTATGAGCGCGGTGGAAGTGTTTGTGCACGTGATAAAAGATTTGCATGTAGTAGATTTCCTTGAAGAAGAAACTTTAGAAAATGTGCAAAACAGAGAATTGCTCGAACAGTTTTACAAGAAGGTAGAAACGTTTGAGCAAGATAAGGTTACCAGCGACAAGTCGCTGAAAGCATTTTTATTTGATTTAGAGCTGGAACTTCGTGCAGGGCACGATGGCGACATTAAGTTTGACCCAAACCAAGGTCCGGAAAGTGTAAAAGTGCTCACCGTGCACGCTTCGAAAGGGCTGGAGTTCCAAAATGTATTTATTGTAAACTTGGTCGACCAACGATTCCCGACTCGTGAAAAGTCGAGCGGTATAGAAATTCCTGAAGCACTGGTAAAAGATATTTTGCCCGAAGGGGATTTTCACCTGCAAGAAGAAAGGCGACTATTTTATGTGGCGATTACTCGGGCAAAGACTCGCGTGTATTTTTCGTGGGCAAAGGATTACGGCGGGTCTAGAGCAAAGAAGCCGTCCATATTCTTGCAAGAGTTAGACCTTGTGCCAAGTGACAAAGTAAACAAGGCGACAGGCAAAGTGGTTTTCACGAAACCAGATGAACACCCGAGGCGCGAGGTGTACCAACAACTCCCCACACGGTTTTCGTACAGCGCGATTAACACTTTTTTGCGTTGTCCATTGGAGTACAAGTATGCACATTACTTAAAGTTGCCACTGCCTGGAGCAGCACCGCTCAGTTTTGGGATAACTATTCACGGTACATTGCAAAAGTATTTAGAAGAGTACCAGCGGTCTGTGGT
>CAZZBG010000068.1:0-4100 GCA_964652865.1 uncultured Candidatus Saccharibacteria bacterium | reverse complement strand
GAATTGGCCCTAAAACAAAAAAACTGCTCAAACAAAAGTTTGGAACAGTCAGCGCTATAAAAGAAGCACTTCGCGCAGAACCAGAAAAACTGGAAGCACTTGTAGGTAAAGCAAAAGCAGAGATACTAAAAAAGAGTTTGTAGCATTTTAAATCTATATTTTAAATCACTCCTATAAGATAAACGGCGAACACTGGTTAAGGTGTTCGCCGTTTGCCGTTAGAGACACTCGCCTCTGAAATTTCCTCCTTGTTTCACTTGGGCTATCTCCAAGCAACTGCTTTATTCTTGTAGCGTTCTTTGACAAATGCCACAGTATTGTCACGCGTTTGGTAGCACTGCCTGTCAACACCTTTGAAATGATACGCCGTATAGCCAGAAAGTGAACTGGGCTCTTCCCTGAGGTAAAACCCGTAGATCGTCACTTTTTCCTTTTCGATGTATAGCAAGAGTGGCATATTTGCGTACTTGAGCGTACGCACGATATGCTGAGTGTCATCGGTGGTGAATACTCCGCTAGTGTTGAGACACCGAATTGGCGCAGGCTCTTGGCCATTTACAGCAAACGTCAGGACTAAACAAACCGCTGCTGCAAGAAATAACGAACGAGACATGCTGACTCCTTAACTAAAGAGTAAAGCGACGAAAACGCAACTTTACTATGTTGTTGATGATTTAGCCAAATACTACAATGGTAGTTTGGCTAAACCGTGACGGTAAGCGTAAATTGCTAACTCAAAGCGGTCGCCCACATCGAGTTTCGCAAAAATTGATGACAAGTGATGCCGAACAGTAATGACACTGATTGCAAGTCGGTCAGCGATTTGCTGATTTCGCAGACCTTCACCAATCAAGGAAATAACTTCTCGCTCTCGTTCGGTCAACTGAGCGATACGAGCAGCCTCATCCATGCCTTTACCAGCGTCTAGACACCGGAAGGGCGCCACAGTCATTACAGGCAAGTTGGTAAATGTCTGTTGTTCATGTGAGCGCAAGACCACTAACTCATGGACCAGCTTCGCTGTAAGCATGCCACCAAGCCAAACCTCGCCTGAGGCAATTTTGCGAATCGCTTTAATAAGGACATCACCAGCTTCGGCTTTTCGGACGACACCTCTAGCACCCTCAAGAATAGCTTTAAAATGGGCGTCTAAATCATTAACTCCGGTGAGAAGCAAAATTTTTGCTTCTTTGGCCACTGAGCGAAAATTCGCAAAATCGGCAAAACTTACACCCCCTTCGGCTAATTCAATGCCGGTAAGAATTACATCCGGCTGCTCAGATTTAACCAGCGCGACTGCCCTTTCACCGTTATTCGCTTCACCAACCACTTGCAGATCATGAGCGGTTTCTAGTAGCAATTTCACTCCTTCACGGACAATCTGCTGACCATCCACGACAAGTATACGAATCTTTGGTTCCATTTTTACGTCCTCCTGACTAGACTTTCATGGGATACGCCATGATTGGTTTTTGGCACATAAAGCTTTTACACTTCGAGTACCGTTTGAAGTAGGCGCGATTGCCTGCTCCAAATTAGAACTCGAAAACACCAGATGCCCTAAACAAGAAAACATACTATACCATATATCCACAAAAAATACAAGATTGACCAGAACCCCAATTTTCCAGTATGCTAAATGTGCTTTAGTTGGAATTTTCTATTCATAAATCACTTTCCACTATTTGTTTAATTCCATGAAACTTCTTCCTCAGATAATCCAGCTAGCAAACATTATTTCAATGGTTTTGCTTATCATTTTTATTACTTTGCAAAACCGCTCTCAGGGGCTTTCCACTGTTTTTGGTGGTTCCGGTACTATTACCGGTAGTCGCCGTGGGTTTGAAAAATGGTTGTTTTACGCAACTATTGTAGTAGCAATTCTTTTTTGCGGACTTAGCATTGCCAGCATCTTGATCGCTGTCAAAGCCTAACCTTTTGTGAGGACATACACTATCCCCCACATATCCATACCGAAACTTTCCACCATTCGGAAAGTTTTTTCACTCTTACAGCCAGCAGAAAAATGGCTGGTCATGTTTTTATGCGTCACTATAATCCTCACTGGATTTTGGAATTGGCGTATTTTTTATGCACGACACACAACAAGTGTTCCCACTACCGGTGGCAGTATTTCCGAAGGTGTGGTTGGACAACCAGAAGTAATTAACCCACTTCTCGCCACCACGCCTACAGACGAAGCTCTGGTACGCGCACTTTTTAGTGGTTTATACCGCTACAACGAAGTAGGACAAATCGTTCCCGACCTTGCTGCTGCACTTCCAGAAATAAGCCCAGATGGCAAACAGTACCGCATTACTTTGCAAAACGACTTGCACTGGCACGATGGAGCACCACTCACTGCAAACGACGTGCTTTTTACTATTGCTCAAATCCAAAACGAAGCAATTGGCAGCCCGCACAGAGAAGCTTGGCTTTCTACCACAGTACAAAAGATAGACGATGTAACTGTAGTCTTCACTACCAAAGAAGTCAGTGGCCCATTTTTGCACAACTTAACCATTCCACTTATTTCGGAGCGAGCGTGGAAGACAGTACCTGCAAGCCAATACAAACAATCGAGCAACAACTTAAAACCAATTGGCAATGGTCCATTTAGCTTTGACCAAATCAAGAAAAACCCAACAGGACAATACAGCATGCTCATTTTAAAACGGTTTGCCTTACACCCACGAGCACCACACATAGACGAACTTCGTATTGCGTTTTACGAAAACAGTACAGACCTTGCCCAAGCGTTTATTAACGGCAATGTACAGCTTGTCGGTAGCATTGCAAGCGAAGCACCTGCAGAGCTGGTGGAAACCCGTGCGAAACAAACCACAAGTCTGCTTGCGCAATATCAAGCTGCATTCTTCAACACCGAACGACCAGTACTGAAAGAGTTAGCAGTTCGCAAAGCATTACGCATGGCAGTAGACAGCACTGCCATTACAACCACAGCTTGGCAAAGCAAAAACCGCGCAATTTCAGAAACACCATTTGGGCTCATGTTGGGCACAGTCAAAACCGCGCAGAGCAATGGAGCAACCGCAACACAAATACTCGAAAATGCTGGGTGGCGCAAAAACGCGCAAGGTATTCGTAGTAAAGGTGGCACCACGCTCACTTTACACCTCTACACGAGCAGTAACCCTTCGTTCCGAGCAGCCGCTGAACTCCTCGCAGAAACATGGAAGCCGCTTGGCGTGCAAGTGCTTGTGCATGCCGTACCCACGAACACACTTATCGCCGAGCATGTCCGCCCACGGGAATATGACATCCTACTATTCTCACAACGTACAAGCGTAGATCCTGACCCGTTTGCATTTTGGCATTCTAGCCAAACCAAAGACCCTGGGCTGAACGTATCCAACTTTGCTTCAAACGAAGCAGACCAACTGATTACAGCAGCACGCAAAAATACCAACATAGCACTGCGTACTCCACTGTATGACCAACTCAAAGGTTTACTCGACACCCAAATCCCTGCTTTGTACCTTACACAAGTTCAGTACACCTACTTCTCAAAAGATACAATCACTACCCCCAGCATGAGTGGGTTACCTGACCCCAGCTGGCGCATGTCTTTTCTGTCTGATTTTTACGCTAAACAAAGCAGACGCTGGAAATAACATATTGGCAGAGCTGGTATTCTTGGGCTATACTACACACTGTTGCAATGGCTAGTCTTTTGCCCAGGTGGTGCTGTATCCCGTGCACCAACTCTGAAATGATACGAGGCACGTTGGTATAGTTTTGCGTATAAATGATGGGCGTATGGTGGAATTGGTATACACGTACGCTTCAGGTGCGTATGGGAGTAATCCCGTGAGAGTTCGAGTCTCTCTACGCCCACCATTTATATACAACACGTCCCGCCGCATGGCGGGGTGACCGCAAGGTCGTGGAGGTTCGAGTCCTCTTCTGGGCACCAAACAAAATACCCCTCATGTTTCATACGGGGTATTTTGTTTGGGTGGGTATTTGGGAGGACGAGAAAAGAGCGGTCCCGACGTTACGTCGGGGCTGCGCTGCGAATACTTGGAGCAGTGCAGAGCGGCGGGGTCGCGTTAGGCGTCATGCGATGCGCCCAAAGG
>CAZZBG010000067.1:0-4117 GCA_964652865.1 uncultured Candidatus Saccharibacteria bacterium | reverse complement strand
GGTGGCAGTATGACGGTGCGGTTGTGGTAGGGAGTATCTTTCTGATTTTGATTACCTTGCAACCAGGGCTTAAGTTTTTACTGCACCATTGGCCGTTTACCAAGAAAAAGCTTATTTTCGAGCATATTACACGCAAACCTTTTGCGTGGGACGAGATAAAAAATCCTCAAGAATAAGGCAAAACTTGGACACCTGTGTATAATTCCTAGAAAAAATTGCAAAAACCCCTTGATTTTAGAGGGGTTTTTGTTATGCTGGAATTGTTCAGACGTTAGAGCTTGGACAAAAAAATAATTAAAGCCAATAACGGCATACAAAGATGACAAAGACAGAATTGCTCCAGAACCTTGCTGAGAAGCTTGGTAAAACTCGAAAAGAAGTAAGCGAAATGATCGAAGCCTTAGTCGGCATGGCATACACCGAAACCAAGAAGCAAGGTGAATTTACCATTCCTGGTCTTGGCAAGCTCGTAAAGAAGCGCCGTGACGCACGACAAGGTCGCAACCCAGCCACTGGTGAAACCATTCAGATCCCAGCAAAGACTGTAGTTAAATTCCGTCTTGCAAAGCAAGCAAAAGACGCTATCTTGTAAAGAACACGGATACACGGATAAAACCGATTACACAGATAAAAACCCACACCGAGAGGCGTGGGTTTTTTGTTCTCTGTTTATATGCTTAAATGTTTACACGCTTCATGCCCTATCTGTCTCATCCGTGCATCCGTGGTGTATTACAATCTGTGTTATCCGTGAAATCTGTGTATCAGTGTTTTTATTCTAGCCCCAATGTCTTGTTCACCGTGTTCAAAATCTCTTCAGTGGTGAAGTACGCTTTAATCATGTAGTCAGAAACTTTGAGCGCACGCACTTTCAGAATATCTTGGTCGTTCCAAATGTTGGACAAAATAATGATTGGTGTTGCGGCAAGTTTTGGGTCTTTGTTTTCGCGTATCGTTTGCAAGACAGTAAAGCCGTCGACGTGGGGGAGCATGAGGTCAAGCAGTATCAAATCGGGGTGCTCTTTTTCAAACAGCTCCAAGCCTTCTTTACCATCTGCTGCTTGGGCAACGATGAAGCCGTGCGTTTGCAATTTATGGGCAACAATCTCGCGCATCGCGCCTTCGTCTTCAACGACTAATATCTTTTTTGGCTCTTCGCTCATATGTGTATAAGTTTTGGTCTAGGTATATACATAGCATATCACATCTGCGCTTATGTATGCTAAAATTAATGCATACTAGATACTATTGTAATGAATAAACCTCTCACCCTTCCGGAAACCGAAAGAACGAAAGACATTGTTGCTAACGCTGCTCTTTCTACTGTAGTGCAATTTGCTTGTTCTGCTATTTCTAAAGTACTCATGCCACTGTTTTGGGCACGACTCCGTGTAACGACTCCACTGCCAGAAAAACCAACTGGTGAAGGATTACTGTTATTGGCAAACCACAAAAGCTACTACGACCCGCTGGTTGTGGCAAACACGTTGCCGTTGTTCTCTAGACTTCGACCAATCCGCTTTTTCTCGAAAGACGAATTGTTTATTAAACCTTTGTCTCGCCTGTTCTTTACCGCAGCAGGAGCGTTTCCTGCGTACTACGGCGCAGGGATTGAGCGTTCGCTCAAGATCCCAAAACAGCTACTCGAGCAAAACCAAGTGGTACTTATGTTTCCCGAAGGCCGTTGCGTGCGAGACGAAGCTCTTGGCGAAGGCAAAACAGGCGCAGCGGTATTAGCCCAAATGGTACAGGGTGTAAAAATAGTTCCCATGGGTATCCGCGGGGCGTACAAAATCCGTTGGGGCTTTTTAAAGCTACCAACTGTACGAGTTGCGTTTGGGCAACCGTTCTTACTCCGCGATAAAATCGATGTAGAGACCGCAACGAAAGAACAAATCACCGAACTCTTCATGGCAGAAATTGCTGCTGTCTACGAACAAATTTAAGCTACACACTTATGGGAAAGTTTATATATCGCATACTGAAAGATTTATGGCTCACGTACATGCCTTCGGGGAAACCGTTGGAAGGAGTTGCGTTTATTGTGCACCCACGCGACTACGGCGATGTCGTTTCTAACGTGCCATTTCTTAAAAAATTTCCAAAGTCGTTTGTCATGAAGTACTTCCGCTACGTCTGGCCATTTACCGTGTCCAGCATTCGCGGGGTGACTTCATTAGTCACTGGCAAAGAACTCCCCGGGTGGGTGATTGGGGTACCTCTGTTTGCGCGTGAAATGATGGAAGACCGCGGGCATGCCAAGCGCAAAATTCAGCGAGCAGTACAACTGGCCAAACATCGTGGGGCAAAAGTAGTTGGTTTGGGCGCTATGACTGGCTCCATGACCGAAGGGGGAGCAGGGCTTACCACCAAAGATGGTTTTGTGGTAACTGCAGGTAGAGCGTATACCTCATTTGTGGTGAAAAGCTACGTGGACGACGTCGTGCAAAAGTTCCACTTACAAAAGAAAGACATTACCATTGCCATCGTTGGTGCGGCTGGCGGGGTAGGAACTGCTGTGGCAGGGCTTATTTTGCGCGAAGAGTATAAGCAAATTATTTTAATAGACTTAGAACGAAAACTTGAGTACGTGCATGCTTATTTGCAGAACCATCCAAACGTGCATAACGTGACGACTACTCACCTAATTAGCGCAGTCCGAACCGCGCATATTATTGTGACCGTGACCAATGCACCAGAAGCTGTTATCCAGTCGGACGATATTATGCCTGGCACGGTTATTGTGGACGACGCGCAACCTTCCGATATTGCGCCAGAAATTATCGAAGCACGCAAAGACATTTTGGTAGTAGAGGCGGGGGTATTGCGCGGACACGAAAAGATCCGCATTGGTACCAACTTCCGCCTTGCCAACCCCCACGAACTGTACTGCTGCTTGGGTGAAGTTATCGCTATTGCTGCAGGAGATTGGAAAGGTCAGTATGAACCTCGAAATATTACCCCTGAACACATAGACGCTATTGCGCAGATAGCAGCACAGCTTGGATTTAGCTTAGCCCCGTACCAAGCGTACGGCAAAATGATACCGCAAGAGCAAATAGATGCGGTTGGGCTACTCCTCCAAAACAAAATTAAAAATGAATCATGATTACATTCGATTTACCCACATCGTTTGTTTTAACCATTGGCTTACTTAACTTCTTTTTAGGACTGACTGTTTTTCTGCGCAGTGCCAAGACTTCGGTTAATCGGAGTTTTGCCGTCATGACTTTGCTGGTTTCGGCGTGGTCATTTGCAGCGTTCTTTTTCCGGGTTGCCACAGAGCCAAGTCTGAGCATTCTCACCAGTTACATTTTGTACGCATCTGCAGTGCTGCTCCCACCGGCCTTCTTTGTGATGGCGCTGAACTTTCCACCAAACTCACTTATGACTAACCGAGTCAAAGTGTTGCTTATTTTGGAAACATTGTTTGTGGGTACGCTCACCTGTGTCCCTGGGTACGTTATTGCGGGCATGCGACTAGAAGGCGCAGAAAAGATTCTGCTGTGGGGGCCGTACTACCTCATGTACATTTTGCACCAGATGTTCTTTTTCTTTTTGGGATACGCGGTGCTTATTCGCAAATACTTTACGGCTAACCAAGAACAGCGCACACAGGTAAAGTACATTATTTTAGGGACGCTTATCCCAGCAAACCTTGCGCTCGTAACCAACTTGATTTTGCCATGGTTTGGGGTGTACAGCTTGTATACATGGTTTGGGCAAGTCTGTATGATTTTGATCGTGCTGTTTTCGGGGTATGCCATCTGGAAGCACAACTTGTTTGACATTAAAATTGTTGCCACCGAAATCTTTATTTTGGCCACGGCTAGTGCGCTGCTCATTCGGTTCTTTTTAGCACGTGAATCTGCAGACAAGTGGATTGGTGGCATTCTGTTTATTACCGTTACGTTCTTTGGGGTGTTATTGGTGAAGTCTGTCTGGCGAGAAGTCGAGCAGCGCGAACGACTGCAGAGTCTGACCAAGGAGCTAGAAAAAGCCAATGTGCAGCTCCAAGCATTAGACCAAGCCAGAGCAGATTTTATTACGCTTATTAGCCACCAGTTGCGCACCCCACCAGCCACAGTCAAGTGGTACTTAGCAGCTGTGCAAAGCG
>CAZZBG010000066.1:0-4181 GCA_964652865.1 uncultured Candidatus Saccharibacteria bacterium | reverse complement strand
GAGCTACTCCCGAATGTCTTGTATATATGCAATTTACTGGCCAAATCAGGACAAAATATTGCTTCCCTATTATAGCAAATTCGCCTAGAAAAAGGCAACACCGCAAGCTGTTCAGCGTGCGGTGTTGTGCTTTCTACATTTTAAGGTAGCAAATCACTTACGATAGGAATATACGACTCGTCCTTCTTAGAGGAGCTAGAAGTCTCACCTGTCGCTTTAGCCCTATGCTCGTCTGCTGCTGCTTGTGCAGCATCTGCAGCAGTTTGCTCTGCTTCTTTTGCTTGTTCTGCAGCCGCTTTCGCTTGGTCATCTAGTTCGGACATATGCGTTTGGGTCGATTTAGAAAGTACAGCCTCCACCTATAGTATCTGCTTCCCTGAGCAAGAAAACAAGCTTGGGGCACTGCCCCAAGCTTGTATAAAAACTAGAATCTACGGCCACGACCGCGGGAAGCAAAGCCTCCACGAGGGGCACCACCACGTCCCCCACCAGAGCGACCACCGAATCCACCACGGCCGCCACCACGAGGTGCGCGTTCAAGGCGTTCGGAACGTTCGTCTTCTGCCTGTTGTTCTGGAGTTAGTTTTGGCAACCGTTCAATGCTGTCCATGCGACGCACAGGTAACATTTGCCCAAGCAAGCGTTCGATGTCGCGTACGTCACGCTTTTCTTCGAGCGTTGCGAGTGCAATCGCTTTTCCAGATTTACCCGCGCGACCAGTACGGCCAATACGGTGTACATAGTCTTCTGCTTGGGTTGGCAAGTCATAGTTAATAACCAGTGCAATCCCCGAAGCGTCTATACCACGAGCAGCAATATCTGTGGCAACGAGCACTTTAAACTTGCCCATTTTGAATCCTTGCAACGCAGCAAGTCTTTGGCTCAAGCTACGGTTGGAGTGAATTTCTACCGAGCTCAATCCCCAATCGCGAATTGCTTTTGCTACCTTCTTTGCACCAAATTTGGTACGAGTAAACACTAAAATTTTACCAATCTCTTCTTTCAGCAACATGCGGAGCGCAGCCAACTTTTCCGAGCGGTGCACAAACACAACTTCTTGCGTAATCGTACTTGCAGCAGTCCCTGGACGGGCGACTTCTACACGCACAGGAATATGCATAAAGTTTTTTGCAATTTGGATAATGTCTTCTGGCATAGTAGCCGAGAACAACAATGTCTGTCGTTCTGTTGGCACTTCTTGCATAATGCGCTTGAGCTGTGGCGCAAAACCCATATCGAGCATGCGGTCAGCTTCGTCGAGCACTAACACTTTCACATCGGACAAGTGCAGCGTCTTTTGCTCCATGTGGTCAATTAAACGTCCTGGAGTCACAATAAAAATATGTGGCTTGGCGCGGAGTGCACGAATCTGTTTGCTAATTGGTTCACCACCAATTAAGAGCGCAGTCTTCAAACCCAGCTCTTTCCCAATACGCATGAGTGAGCTGTCTACCTGTACTGCCAGTTCGCGAGTTGGTAGTACGACCAAACCAGTACCACCTTCGGTCACCAGTCGTTGGATCATTGGAATACCAAACGCTAACGTCTTACCAGTACCAGTTTGCGCAATACCCAACACATCTTCCCCTTTTACGCTAATAGGGATTGATTGCTGCTGAATTGGTGTAGGAGTGGTAAACCCTGCACGACCCAGCATAGCTAAAAACGAAGGGTGAATACCCAATCCGTTAAATGTTTCTTCTGCACCATCTACCTGCTCTTGGGGAGCAGTGTCATGTGTTCTTGTCATATATAGTCTTGCCTTCTTTGGTTACACCAATAGCTATTCGCATTCACAAAAACCAAACAAAATACTGGTGCCTGTAAGCACTGCGAATGACGGCAAGAAATATATGCATGCCACAAAGCGGCACATAAATAATAAAAAATTTCTACCGTCCAAGATTGTAGACCTTAGGAGTCCTAAAGTATGTCCTGCAACAATTTCCCACAAACAACGTTTGTCGGCAGCGCGGTGTATAAAAAAGTGCCACACATGGCACTTGCACACGGCGCACAAGAATGTAACTTGTTGTTATTATATCACAAAAACTAGTGGCTGTAAATAGCGAAAACGGCGGTATTCCTGCTTAGCTACGAGGAATATAGCGATACTGTGCCATATCTACTTGCATATCTGAACTCACCACCACCCCTTCACTTTGCAGTAACTCTTTCTGCCGTGTTGGTGTTGCTTCGAAGTTTCCTTTTATTGAAATGTATCCTGCGTTATTAAGCACTCGCCACCACGGCACCACGCCGAAATCCGCTCGCATTAAAATGCTACCCACCTGCCTGGCTGCACGTGGGCTCCCCGCTGCTGCTGCTACCTGCCCGTAAGACATGACTTTGCCTGCAGGAATAGCTGAAATAATTTGTAACACGGCTTGTTTGAACATGGGGGTGAGATAGAGAGGGTAAAGGGCTAAGGGCTAAGGGCTAAGCAAAAATGTAATTTTCAATTTTCAATTTTCAATTTTTACTGCTCGTTACCCCGCATTCCGCGGAGTCCGCCGTAGCTTTAGCGTAGGAGGGAGAATAGATAGAGTAACTCAAAAGTCAAAACGCATAAGTCAAAACTGCAACTATAAACTCAAAACTGAATTGCATCGTAGTTTACAGTTTTGATTTGAAGTTTTGACCTCTCAGTTTTGATTTTTGATTTATTCTTGTATTTGTTTGGATATTGTAATTTGTTTGTTATTTCGTCCTTGGGATTACGACGAGAGGTATTGTGCTTGATGGGCACCATCTAACATGGTCCTACAGGTCAGAACATAGCCAATAATTTATCTTTAGAAAAACAGTAAGCTGTTGTTAGATGGTGCCCATCAAGTCCGTGTTCACTATTCTCCATTCTCCCACCTCTTCGGCGGGTCGCCGATGAGGCGACTATTCTCTGTATTCCTAATTCTTCTACTTCTTCTCTCTTATGCTACTATACCAATAATGAACATTCTAGAACAAGCTGGGCTTTCTCACTATCTTTCCAAAACCGACAGCAGTATTGGCCCTGCTGCTATTGGTCGTATTGTGACTGAGTTTGGCACACGCTACACCGTACTCACCGAGTCAGGCCCCCATGAAGCCGTTGCCCCAAAAACACTTATAGCAGGTAGCAACAGCGCCGACAGGCCAAAGACCGGAGACTGGGTCACGCTGGAAGCGCTCCAAGGGGAGCAGAAGGTTAAAATTACTACTGTGCTCCCCCGCTTTAGCGAACTCGCTCGCAAGCGCGCTGGCAAACGACTCGAAGCACAAATCCTTGCTACGAACGTTGACCATGTATTCATTGCCGAAAGTGCTTCGGGAGACTTTGACCCGAACCGCATTGAACGATTTTTAGTAGTCCCAGAATCTGCACACCTTCCTGCAACACTCATCTTTACCAAAAGTGACACCTGTACCAAAGAGCAGCTGGTAGCACTCCTTGCAGCTGCAACTGCCCGCTTTCCGGAGCTCGACGTAAAAACTGCCAGCACCGTAACGGGCGATGGTGTTGCCGCAATCCAAGCCCTACTGTCCGCAGGCCGCACCGCTGCCATTTTAGGCCCGTCTGGGGTTGGGAAATCTAGTTTGATTAATGCACTCATTGGAGAAAATCAAATCAAAACCCAAGCCGTGCGTAGTAGTGACCAAAAAGGCAGACATACGACTACCACCCGAGACCTGATTGTCCTTGCTGCTGGCGGGGTTATTATAGACACCCCTGGGATGCGCGAACTACAACTCTGGGCAGACAACACCACAGAACTCAACGCAGCGTTTGATGATCTAGAAAATTTGAGCCTGGCGTGTAAATTCCAAAACTGTGACCACGAGAAAAGCATCGGTTGCGCACTGCAACACGCAGTAGCCACCGGCACACTTGCCCCCGAGCGACTCGCCAGCTTCCTCAAACTAAAAACAGAGTTAGAGAAACACAGCACGACGCATTCGTACGAAACCGGCCTTGCCAGAAAGAAGCGCGAAAAGAAGCGTGCCCAAGACGTACGGAAAGCGGTACAGCACAAACGTGGAAAAAACTTACAACGCGCCCAATAAAAAAACTCTACCGATTTTCGGTAGAGTTTTAAAATACCTAGACTACTTGCGAAGTGCGTCGCGGATTTCAGTGAGCAGTTGGATGTCTGCAGGAACTTCTGCTTTTTCTTCACCCTTCTTTACTCGTGCCATGAGCT
>CAZZBG010000065.1:0-4210 GCA_964652865.1 uncultured Candidatus Saccharibacteria bacterium | reverse complement strand
CTAACGGTGTCCGCCAAGCAACACCATGTACGCTGTTTTAAGCAAGATTTCTAAATCGAACCGCACACTCTGGTGCTTTACATAGTAAAGATCGTAAGAAAGTTTTTCTTTGCTTTCGGCAATGCTTGCGGCATACACATGGAGCTGTGCCCAGCCAGTCAGCCCTGGCAAAACTGCATGCCGTTCGTCATAAAAAGGAATTTCTTTGCGCAACAGCTCCACAATATGCACTTGCTCAGGACGAGGTCCCACCAAACTCATAGTACCGGTAAGAATTGCCATGCTTTGCGGCAGTTCGTCTAACCGTAAGCGGCGCAAAATCTTACCCACTGGAGTAATGCGCGCATCGGCAGCAGCGGTCCATGTATCCCCACTCCCCACTCGCATCGTTCGGTATTTCACAATCGTAAAAATACGGCCCAAATACCCAACACGTTCTTGCATAAAAAATATTGGCCCTGCAGAACTCAGACGAATGGCAAGTGCAATGAACGGAAATGTGAGCACAAATACTACAAACATCAGAGCACCAAACACGAGGTCAAGAGTTCGTTTCAAAAGCCACCCTGTGCGCTTGCCGTAGTGCACATGTTCCAAAAACCACTGTTCAGCCAAACTATGGATAGGCACACGCATATGTAACAGCTCTACTGCTTGCGTATGGCCAACAAACACTACCCCATTTTGCCGGACCGCAAACAACGCATGTGCGTGCTCAACCGAAAGCGCATTGTACTCCGGCACAACCACAACACTACCTGCGGTCAGAGCGTGCCACGAAGAACTGTGCGGATGGACATACCCTTGGAAAGCAACCCCACGAGACTGCGCAGCCTTACACGCGTCAGCGAGCTCTTCCCATTCTGCAGACTCCCCCAAGATGTACCACGGCTCTACAATTTTGGCTTGCAGTTTACGCAATACATAGCCATACCACAAGCACAAAAAGAGGAAGCTAAAACCCACCACCATAAGCAAAAATCTGCGAGGGGTCAAGACCAAACTAGGCTGTACATAAAAATACACGATAGCCACCGCTGCGTTTGTTGCTGCAGCACTCGCCAGAGTCACAACCGTGCGCGACAAGCTCTCAAATGGACGCCACTCAAATAAACGATGCGCATACAAAGAAAGCACCCACAATACAAAAACAGCTGAGAATGCAACAAGGTGTTGTCGCCACTCCAAGGATGTGAGCCCAGCAGGATACCGTATCCAAATGCTCAATACCAGCGCAGCGTAAAAAAACAAGACGCTCGGAACAACTTGGAACACGAATAAAATCTGTTTTCGTTTTGTACTCAGTTCATGCATATAGTACGGAGCGTTAGAAAAGAGAAGTAAACAAATGCCTAATAGCTTTCTGGAACTGCTGTTTGCTATATACTTCGTGTGCCCTCGCTCGGGCAGCAGCAGAAAACCGTGCTCGCAGCTCACTTGAACGGATTATAGCAGAAAGTGCTTGTGTCAGCGCATGTGCATCGTTTGACTCAACAGTATACCCAGTCACATCATGCACGCTCACTTCAGGAACACCGCTGTGAAGGTTAGTGTTCACTACTGGCAACCCAGACGCAAGTGCTTCTAACTGCACTAATCCAAACGCTTCAGACGGCAGCGTCGAAGGGAACGCAAACACCGTTGCAGCCATATAATATGGTCTGACATCTGCTTGCGGGGGTAGAATTGCAAACCTCTCTGCAACACCAAACTGCACTGCTAATTGCATAATCTCTGCATAGAGTGGCCCTTCACCAATCAAAACACACACCGCTTCTGGAATACCCGCGAGTGCTTCTGGCAAAAGTAAAAATCCTTTGTAGTACACTAAGCGACCAACAGCAAGAATGATTGGTTTCTGCCCATAGCGTAACTGGATTTCTGCTACCTGTGCCTCCAAAACGGGACTGTGTTGGTACTGCTCAGTGTCGATGCTGAACGGAATAACTACTATCTTCTGTGCATGCGCAGACAATTCAGGTGAATGCTTGAGCAACCCTTGGCTTGCCACCACAATCCGAGCTGCTCTCGCAAGACTAGCTTTGAGAAATGGACGAAATAGCTTGTTCAAAAACTTTTGGCGCACAATATCTGAGTGATACCAAACCACCACTGTTTTCTTCCGGGCAAACAACAAGTGTGCCAGTGTCGCCAGTGGGAACGGGTGGTGATACACAATAACATCTGCTTGTTTTGCCAGCTTGGCAAATTGCCAAAAAAAATCAATAGAGAGAGGTACAGAAAACAGGCGTCCAAAACTCGCAGCCCGAATAACACGCACCCCATCGACCACATCTTCTTCGCTACTTCCCCACTCCATGCAGCATAACACCGTACCCGAAGACGCCACCACGACATCACGCGTGATAGTCTCTATTCCACCGATGTGTGGTGCATATAATTTATTTACGTGAAGAATGTTCATTGGGTGCAAGAGAATATAAGAAAATTTGCGCTGCTGTTTGCCAAGAAAAGCGTGTCACATTCTTGGTACCCGCAGCGATACGGTGCTCCCGAGTAACTGGGTCAAATGTTTGGAGCATGGCACGAGCAATATCCACTTCTTGAGTAGGCTCACAGAAAAGGGCACCCTCACCTGCGACTTCTGGCAAACTACTACTCGCTGCTGTGACAACAGGAACTCCACAGCTTTGTGCTTCGAGCACCGGCAAACCAAATCCTTCGTAGAGAGATGGAAACACCAGCGCATGAGCACCGCGCAGCAATACTGCTTTTTGTACTGCACTTACTACACCAGTGCACACGACTGCGCCGGTTGGCATATGCAAATCTTGCAACACCTGTGGTACATCTAAAAACTTCTTTTCTAACTCCCCAATAATTACAAGCGAGCATGGTTGCTTCGATTGCACCAGGGAAAATGCGGTAAGTAATCTGCGTAAATTTTTTCGAGGACGTGCGTTTCCAATATACAAAAAGTATGGACTCTGTATAGAAAAATGCTGTTGCACCTGCCGCGTGTCCGCCGGAGTTATTTCTGGTAGGGGTGGCACTCCTTCGGTTAGCAAGGCAATGCGCTCCACTTGCACCCCAAGCACAGTATGAAGTTCTTGCGCAGAAAATTCTGACACCGTATACACAGGCAAACTCAAACTCACCGCAAGACGTAAGCACGTTTGAATATATAACCGGCTTACGAAGCTTCTGTATTCAGAAAACTTGGCATACGCGCAATCATGAATAGTCACCGCCCGAGGCACGCGCGCAGCCCAAGCAAAGAATGGCGAGGGGGAATACAAAAATGCAATACGGTCTTTTTGTACCCTGCGTGGCAGCACCCATTGCTGTGCCCACGCCCGTGCAAGAGCGCTAGCTCCTTGAGCCAGCAGAACCACTTCCACGCTATCTCCCCCAGTTTCCCACTGAGCCAATTCCGCTGCAAGTGCAGCATCCGTCACATATACCACCCACTGGTGTCCCCGTTTTTCACGTACAGCCGCACGAAGGAGGCCGAGTGCAAATACCTCTGTGCCATGCACGCCACGGTTTGCAATAAGATCGACACCTATGCGCATACTGCCTCACTTTCTCTACGGCGTGCCCACATGCGTGGAAGAAGTCGCACCACTCTCCCCAGTGCCGACCACGCACGAACATCACAAAACACTACAAATAATACAAGAGTAGCTCCTCGCACACACATGGACCAATGCAAACGAGGTGCGTTCTTAATGACCGTAAAAAAATAATTAGCCACAATGTTTTTGCGAATAGCAGGAGCAATAGCATAGTAATTTCGCAAATAACGTATAAGCCAAAACTGCTTTTTTTCTACCCCGCGAATACCTCGCGCATGTACCGCAGTAGCGTTTGGTGCAAACCACGTCACATATCCAGCTCTTTGGAGTCGCCATGACAAATCAGCATCTTCCCAATACGTATGAAAGAATTCGTCAAAATATTCTGGCTGTGACACACCCACTCGGTGTGCTACTTGTTCTAACGCAGCTGCGCGCAATAGCACCAGCGCTCCACTAAATCCCCAAACACTTCCTGCGGCAAATTGGCCCGCATCTGTCTCTCCCTGCCCACGGTCATACGACCTCCCAGAAGCACGCATACACAGCCCAGTGGAGTCAATAATCCGAGCAGTACGGGCTGTTTCTTGCTCAGAGCGGTAGAGAATACCAACGACCGCTGCAATGTCCTTGTTGCCTTCTACAACACCCAACGCTTCTTGCAACCACTG
>CAZZBG010000064.1:0-4241 GCA_964652865.1 uncultured Candidatus Saccharibacteria bacterium | reverse complement strand
GTAATCAAAATCAGAAAGATACTCCCTACCACAACCGCACCGTCATACTGCCACCTCGCGACGTCGTCTTCTCGCATGTGAATCCACATAGCAAACTCGTCAAACGCAAGTCCTAACCCTACGCCGTATAAAAGTGAAATCAAAAATTTTGCGCGCGGTCCGCTAAATACGAGTGCTAAGTACGAAGACGCGGCGAGTACGAAAAATCCGTAGGCGAAATGGTGTACGTGTAGTCCTTCTCCCCACTCAATGTAGTACCACGGCCAGTACACGCTCACTACACGCGCTGTAATGAACGTGACCATACAGGCAAAGGCAATTGGAAAGACTAACACAAGGTACAAGCCTTGTTGTTGTCGTTCAATTTTTTCGCGAATCAACGCTTGCAGTCTTCGTATTGTTCCCATAGATTTAGTAACGAGTAGCTAGTGACTAGTGACGAGAAAGATTAAGGAGTAGAGATTAGAGGATAGAGGGTTGAGAGTAGGAAAAACTAGCACCCAAGAGTACTATTCCGATTTTTCTTACTCGCAACTCGTTACTCGTTACTCGAAACTAATAGGCTTTGCCCTTTCATGCTCTCTGGTTGTGGGAGTTGCATGAGTTCGAGTATGGTTGGAGTAATATCTGCCAGTGTACCAGTTGGTCGGAGTTGCTTCCCTTCTACAGTCAGTATAGCAGGCACAACGTTGAGTGTGTGTGCAGTGTGCTTTTCCCCACTATCTGGGTCAATGTTCATTTCGGCATTACCATGGTCAGCAGAGATAAACACCACGCCACCGAGTGCCTTCACCGCAGGAATGAGTCGCGCGAGCTCGCGATCGATAGTCTCTACAGCAATAGTGAGCGCAGGGACATTGGCTGTGTGCCCCACCATGTCGGCGTTGGCGTAGTTAATAAACACAAAGTCTACCCCAGCAGCAATGCGTGCCAATGCTTCGTCTGTAATCTCTTTCGCTTTCATTTCTGGTGCGAGGTCATGGGTTGGTACGTCTTTGCGGCTTGGTACCAGCACAAATTCTTCTCCTTCGTGCGGTGTTTCTACCCCACCGTTCAAGAAATACGTAGCGTGGGCGTACTTTTCTGTTTCTGCGACATGCGCTTGGGTGAGCCCTGCTTTGGAAATTTCTGCAGAAAGTGTGGTTGCTACCCGTTGTGGTCTGTAGGCAACATCTACCGCTAAATCTGTGGAATACTCGGTCAGGGTCACAAACACCGTGTTCATACCTTCGGTTTTCTCCAGCACTTTTTCGCACAACTGTCGAGCTCTATCGGCGCGAAAGTTAAAGCAGAAAATAGCATCGTTCTGCTGGATGCTTACCCCTTCCCCTTTTTCGTCTACAAACACATGTGGCTCAATATGCTCATCCATGTGTCCTGCTGCGTGCAAGTCTTTTACAAGGTCCGAGGCTCGCTGGAGTTCACACACATTTCCTTTGCAAAAGAACATGGCGTCTTCCACTTTTGCCAGTCGATCCCAGTTCTTGTCGCGGTCCATGGCAAAGAACCGCCCTGCAAGCGTAGCCACTCTCCCCACTCCTTCTGCTTCGATAACCGCTTCTAAGTCTTTGAGGTACTGCACGCTGGCTTGTGGTGCGGTGTCTCGCCCATCGGTAAACACATGAATAGCCACTTTGCTAATCCCCTCTGCTTTACATGCGCGCAAAAATGCGTGCAAATGTTCTTGGTGGGAATGTACACCCCCAGGGCTCACCAAACCCATAATATGCAAAGTTGAGCCGTGGTCTTTCACATGCGTAAACAACTTTTGGAATGCTGGGTTCGTGCGAAACTCCCCATTGCGAATCGCTTTGGTAATGCGCACCAAGTCGGTGTCGATGGTTGTACCAGCCCCAATAGTCATATGTCCTACTTCGCTGTTGCCAATCTGCCCTTCCGGCAAGCCGACACTTTCTTCACTCGCGTCCAACACTGCGTGTGGATACTGAGCCCACAACGAGTCAAAAAAAGGCGTCTGTGCGTCTGCAATCGCGTTATGTATCTTTTCTTCTCTATACCCCCAACCGTCGAGGATAACCAATACAACAGGCTTTAACATATAGTTACGAGTTTCTAGTTACTAGTTACGAGTAAAACCACTTTAGCTTTGCTTTGCGGTTAAGCTTTCGTTTATTCTTTTAATAAACACCGCTAATATTTTAGAGGTTTCGTCTACTAAAGTAAATGCTTCTTCTAAGGTCTCTGCACGAATAGTGCCTAACTTTTGAGCGAGGTACAGCATGGACTTTACCTCTGCAGCCGACCCTTTGGCAATAAAGAGAAATTGTCTTAACTCTTTTTGAGTACCTATCAAATCCTTCTGCGATATTATTACTAATGCTAACTACTGCGCGGAGCAACTGGTCTCGGAAATTATAGTCTTTGGTTTCACGCATTGCTACGTACAAGAGCACACACAACTGCTGTGCTTTTTGCCAAGCAATCATGTCCTCAAACTTGGATATTGTCATACTATTTTTTATAAGAGCGTTAATTCTTTTAAAAAATCAATATGCCTTTGCGATGCAACAAGTATCTGCTTTGTCTTTCTCGCAACTCGCAACTAGTAACTCGCAACTATTCGTATCTTAAGGCTTCAATCGGATCTAACTTACTGGCTCTGCGGGCAGGAAACACACCAAAGACAAGCCCTATCCCTCCAGCAACACCAAGACCGAGTAGAATACCACTTACGGGGACGCTAAACGCCCATGCAAACCCCGCAGCGTTTGCTCCAATGCTTAAAAGGTACGACAGTCCCGCACCAAACAAGATACCGAGCACCCCACCAAGCAGGGTCAATAAAATTGCTTCGACTAAAAACTCCCACAAAATATCTTTCGGTTTTGCTCCCAGTGCTTTCTTTAAACCAATTTCTGCAATACGTTCGGTGACTACCACGTACATAATGTTCATGATCCCTACCCCGCCCACAAGCAAACTAATGGCTGCCACAGCAATGAGTAAAAACGTCACCCCTTGGAGAATAGTATTGAACGTATCTAAACTTTGCGCTTGGTTTTGTACGGTAAAGTCGTCTTTTGCAGGATCGGTAATGCCATGATTTTGTCGGAGTAGTACTCGCATGTCCTCCACCACCGGCGCTGTATCCCCGCTTCCTTTTGCTTGCGCTACCATGTAGAGCAAGTGGTCTATGCCGAGTAGTTTTTTCTGCGCCGTAGACAGTGGAATGAACGCTTGCTGGTCGTCGTTAGAAAAGCCAAAGCTGCCACGACGTTCGTATACCCCAATCACTTGGAAGTTGAGGTTGGCAATGCGGATGGTTTTGCCCACAGGATCGTCGTTACCAAACAGATCTTGCGCCAAGTCATGCCCAAGCACCACCACTTGAGCCAGCCCTAACTCTTCTTGCTCAGTGTAAGGCCTGCCACTGGCAAGCACTCCTTTGTCTATCACAAATCGGTCTGTCCCTGATCCAAAAATAAACGTGTTCTTTTGGATTTGCCCATACGCAACAACTTTTTGCCCAATAACCGCACCATATGCGCCTAAGACATTCGGCAGGCGTTTGACGTCCGCCACGTCTTTGCTTTTCAGCGTGGTGATTTGCACCGCTTGGCTGGCTTGGTTAGACCCACCACTCCCACCTGCAGCACGAGTTTTGGTGGTTGGCGGAATGCGTGTTTCGACGTAGATGGCGTTGCTTCCAAACTGGTCGATCTGGAAATTTATAAAGCTGCGAAAGCCTTCCCCTGCAGACAGCACGATGATTACCGTGGCAATACCAATAACAATCCCCAACGTCGTGAGCATTGTTCTAACTGGGTTACTAGTTAACCCCCGCAGTGCTTGTGTAAAAATTCGATTCATTGCATTAGTTGCGAGTAACGAGTAACTAGTTTCGAGTGAATGCAGAACTCACCCTTACTTACTACACGTAACTTCGCTTGTATTATAATCTCTTTGTTCCTTGCTTATTCATATCTTTCTCGTAACTAGTAACTAGCTACTCGTTACTTACTCATATCGCAAAGCTTCTATCGGGCTTAGTTTTGCAGCCTTCTTTGCTGGGTAGTACCCAAAGATAACTCCGGTTGCAACAGATACCCCCACCGCCAAAGCAATCGACTGCCACGACACGACATAGTCCCACGTGTACCCTGCATATCGTGCCCCCAGAGCAATGGCATACGCTAACGCTGCGCCAACCACAATCCCAAGTAGCCCACCCAAAAGCGTCACCGTGCCAGACTCAAGCAAAAACTGGTTGCGAATATTTT
>CAZZBG010000063.1:0-4283 GCA_964652865.1 uncultured Candidatus Saccharibacteria bacterium | reverse complement strand
AGTTTGCCCTTGAACAATACCCTGTTTTCAGGGCATACTACGTGCATGAGAACTATATACAGAGACATTGTGGGCGGGTTCATTTTTTCGCGTGACGGCAAACTGCTTTTGGGGAAAAACCGGAAAGGCGGGGTGTACGAAGGGTGCTATGTCGTCCCTGGGGGTGGAGTAGAATCTGGAGAAACGAACGAACAAGCGCTAGAGCGTGAAATGAAAGAAGAAACAGGTATCGCTATTGCTGGTGCAAAAATAACTGCCATGGGTACCTCTACAGGGGAGCACCAAAAAACACTTGCAGATACTGGCGAAGTGGTAAACGTCAAAATGACTTTTCACGATTTCCGCATTGACCTAGACCAAGACGCTGCAGCGGTCACGCTGAAAACAGAAGATGACTGGCACGAAGCAGAGTGGTTCTCGGTTTCTGAACTCGACGAATTGAAGCTGAGCCAACCTACGTGTAAGCGGCTGATTGCTATGGGTTTGGTAAACTTGTAATACACGTCGCTCGGATACTATTTTATGTAACAGTGCTTTTATGCCAAAAGATGTAGTAGAAAAAATGCCACACAGTACCCCGCAAGACCTGAAGCAGGCGCTTGCAGCAATTCCAAAAGTGCAACAACTTTGGGAAGACATTTCTCCGCTGGCCCGCAATGAGTGGGTGTGTTGGGTGACGTCTGGCAAGAAAGCAGAAACGCGTGGTATTCGCATTGCCAAAGCTGTTTCCAAAATGAAAGGCGGCATGCGTCGCCCTTGCTGCTGGATGGGCTGCCCCCACCGTACATAATCTCTTTTCAAAAAACACACTCAGTATTTTGTGCTGAGTGTGTTTTTTTGTTGGCGTGAAATTAGTTTGCGTGTGCAGGTTGCCACAGTTCTATGGGGTTACCTTCGGGGT
Source organism: uncultured Candidatus Saccharibacteria bacterium (assembly GCA_964652865.1). Lineage (GTDB taxonomy): Bacteria > Patescibacteriota > Doudnabacteria > UBA920 > UBA920 > JAEUSE01. The sequence goes on along the minus strand of CAZZBG010000063.1, from coordinate 3,382 downwards.
CGTAAACACGAGCAAACATGCCAATCTCCGGCATGCTATTCCACTCTGCTTTTTGTTCGACGGCGACACCTTTACTGTGCAAGTCTTGGATAAGCGCTGCTAGGTCGGTAACTCGCAGATTAAGCATCCATTGTTTGTCTTGCGCAAAGTAGTCTGTAGTGTGTGCAAATGGTTCAAAGACAGTGGGGCCAGCTTGCTGCTGCCATACCATGTCCTGAATGTCTATGCCAAGTGTTGTCGTGTACCACTCTTTGAGTGCTTTGGGGTCTGTTGCGCGGAAGAAAAATCCGCCAATGCCAGTAATGTTGTTCATGGGTTGTAGTATAGTGCAAAAGTAAATAGTTTTCTAATAATCCTCGCGCATTGGTGATTGATTTGCAGTACTATAAATGAAACGGTATGCTACAGACAAGTAAGTGGAGAACATAGTTTATGTCACATCATGGGAACAGAGGCGGGGGAGACGCCGTATATGGGTTAGGCCTTGTTGGCGCTGCAGCGTATTTTATTGGTCAGGCAAATGGGTTTTGGATGGGTGTGCTGGGGTTGTTAAAAGCGCTCGTCTGGCCAGCATTTGTAGTGTACGAAGTTTTGAAATCTTTGTATTCGTAAACATTTATCCTAATTTTGTATGGTACAAGCACAAAATAAGACACAAGAGACACAGCAGGATCCACTTGAGTTTATAGGGTCGTTAGCGGACGCTGCGCAAAAAGCAGATAGTCTTGCATTGGTGAAGCTGTTCCAAAAAGCTACGAAAGCAAAACCAAAAATGTGGGGGAGTGCAATTGTTGGCTTTGGTTCAAAAAAGTTAGTGTATGCCTCTGGCCGAGAACTGGACTGGATGATTGCTGGGTTTTCGCCCCGAAAGGGTAAGCTGGTGTTATATGGCTTGCCAGTTACAAAAGAAACTGCACTCTTGAAACAGCTCGGTAAGCACAAGCTCGGGGGTGGCTGTCTCTATATTACAAAGTTGTCAGATGTAGACACTGCTGTGCTTGCGCAGCTCATTGGCAAAGCAGTATAAAGAGTGTTGATTGTCGTTAGCAATTAATTCTAATTTTACTCACATGTGTGAATAAGATTGGAATTTTTTAATGTATTAGCGCATTACGGATTGCGGATTAACGAATTACGCATTACGCATTACGTATTGCGTATTTCTACTTACTACTTACTATTTACTGTTGGGCTTGTAGTTTTGGCTATACTACAGAAACGTATGAAGCAAAATTTGTTTAAAATCTCTGTCCGAAATTGTGTACGTGGGCTGTTGCTCATGCGTTATCCGCAGATTCGGTCAGTTGTGAGGGAGATTGTTCAGAATTTTTGGAACGGGTATTACACGCAAGAGTTTGCGCCGGTAGCAGTACTTTACGACGTCACGCTACCAATAGATGCGCGTATTCCATTCAGGCCACGGATGGTTTGGGTGTATATGGGGTTCTTATTTCCACTTCTAGCGGTGTGTGGGCATGCGTTTGCGAAACGTGGGCCACACGCACTGCCATATATAGAAAAGCTGTTGCGAGGATTCGGGTCGCTGTACGCCGATGCAGGGTATGTCTATGGGAAAGCACAAACTACGTTTGTGCGCACAGGTGGGGATCGTGTAGTGTCAGTACTGCGCCTGCTCGATAAAGAGCGTAACTCTGCACCAAGTCTGCACGTTGCTGTGGCACTCTACACCTATAGCGCTGGACTTACGTTATTTCAAGCGCTCGAACTGACCGACGTAGTGCATGCGCGAGGAGTGCTGGAGCGTGTTGCAGTACGGATTATTGAATCTACTTTGCTCATCAAACAACATTGTGTGCAAGACGTGGCAGCGGCATGGGTATTGGTAGATATGCAAAAAGTATCCGTTTCAGAGGATATGGCGCGCATTGTACAAAGTCTCTTTGTACGAAAAAGATACGGAGTATCTGTGGATGATGTATCTCAAGTCCACACTGAAATACTTCGTGTGCACGGACTTGTACATGCTTCGCCAGTGCAGACGCTCGAAAGTATTGTTTCGTATATTCTGACGCTGCCTCACAAGAATATGTAGTAGAAAATAAGTATGGAAAATTTATTTTCTTGCACGTGCACAGTTCAAAGACGAGTTTGTGATTGTGCGTACACTACAGGACTGCATACGCTACAACACATATGAGACTGGTGGATAGAGGGATATATGCACCAGTTTTCTACAATACGAGGGACAAAAGGCTTCTTGAAAGCTGCTGAGAAATGGGTACGCTTTAGGTATATGATTACTGAAGAAGCTTGCAGAAGAGCTCGGATACTCACCTTTTGGCAGAAGCATGGCCTGACTGCCACATCAGAAGCCTTTGGGGTATCCAGAGCAAGTTTGTTTCGTTGGCAAAAAGCACTGTGCGCAGCAAAGGGTAACCTGCAGTCTCTGAACCCAAAGAGTAGAAAACCCCATACGATGCGTACCTCCAAACTTCTGATACAGTCAGGGTTGGAAACAGAAGCACTCAGACTCAGAAGTACGCATCCAAAGCTGGGGAAAGAGAAGCTTCAACCGCTCCTCAATGCATATTGCATACACTCTGGGCTTCTTCCTCTTTCAGTTGCCAGTGTAGGGAAGCTCCTCACCTCTCTCAAGCAGAGACGGTTACTTCCTGCATATGGCAAAGTGAAGCTGACTAAGACACACAGACTCCTCCAGAACCCACGAAAACTCTACAAACGAAACCGATTACCGAAGGGGTACCGAGCAGGAAGCCCTGGAGAACTCTTGCAAATTGACACGGTCATTCAGTTCATTGCGGGAGTGAGAAGATATCTCATTACTGCAGTAGATACGCATGGGAAGTTTGCGTTTGCCTACGGGTACTCTTCTGTCTCTTCTGCTACTGCAACAGACTTCCTTGGTAAACTCCAAGCAGTGGTACCGTTTGTCATGACACAAGTACAAACAGACAATGGGAGTGAGTTTGCCAAGTACTTTCATACTGCACTCTCTACTGCAGGAATTACTCACTTCCACACCTACCCCCATACTCCAAAGATGAATGCATGCGTCGAACGATTTAACCGAACCATACAGTATGAATTTGCCAATTACCACCGAGACACATGGTCACAAAATCTCGTTCAGTTTAACTACCTACTCATGGATTGGTTGGTTTGGTACAATACCAAGCGGGTGCATCATTCTTTGGGGAATATTACCCCTATTGATTACCTAGTCAAGATTAATCATTTTACACCCGCTGAGTCTCATATGTATGTAGCGCATACAAGGACTTGATTTAAACTGAAATATCTGATATACTGATTCAAGAGCAATAAAAGAGCTATCGAAACAAAAATAAAAAAGTCGCCATGCAATACGTTCGAAGAAAAATTGCCACATCACTCTTAGGTA
>CAZZBG010000062.1:0-4297 GCA_964652865.1 uncultured Candidatus Saccharibacteria bacterium | reverse complement strand
ACCACATGGCGGAAGCTGGTGCAACACTCGACACGTTACCACTCGAACGCTTTTTTGGTGACGCCGTTATTGCAAGCACAGACACAGAATTTCCCAAACATGTGGGACTCGTGTTTCGAGACGACCAGTTGGACGAAGACTTGCTGCCACGATTTATTTTGGCTGGTACACCGTTTGTGGTAGTAGGGGACAAAGCGCATATGGAACTAGCGCTCGAACGGCAACTGCTGAGCCGTGATATTTTAACGTTTACGGATTTGATAAACTTGAGTGAACTCCCTTCCGAAAAACACTTTGCATTTTACGGTATTCCACTTAAGATAAAGAATAGTGATGGCTCGCCAATCCGGGCGTTTGCGATTGTGGACTGAGAGAAGAAGTGGCGAGTGGCTAGTTGCGAGTCACGAGAAAGAATAATGAGTCGTCACATCTTAAGGTCTTCACGCCAGACAAAAATTGAAAATTAAAAATTTGAAATAGGATTGAGTGGGTGGTGAACATGATTTACGCAAGTCGTGTTCTGGGCCTACTTAAGGCAAAAGAAAAATCAAATTCAATACGCAGGAGGGCGTATGACTAAGTGGCTTTTAGTTGGGTATTTTGTCGTTGGAATTTGTGCAACGGTTTGTCTAACCATTCGCTACTTGCGACAAGTAAGACAGCTAAATGAAGCGAAAGCAACAGCTCAACGTCTTGCGGGCCGTTACACAGTTTCAAACTTCTCACGAGAACTGAATGTACTTGACCTCGTCCGTGACGGCGTAGACTTGTCTACGGTTGTATTCAAAATCTTTGATGGGCATTGCGTTCAAGAGCAGCTCGATTGTTTATTGCAAGGAGCAATAATTGAGTTGCAGTACAATTCATTAGCTCTTGGCTTAGAAGAAGTGCCGGTGAATCGGTATGAGCGATTTTTGCAGATAAATTTTGTCTAAAATTCTGAGCTGGACATAATGCCGGTGAGGGTGTATACCGTTTGTAAGAACAACGCTAGACGCGCGTCTAGTACCATATTACCGTTCGTTTTCAAGGAGGCTACGTTATGACAGACTTCCAAATTGAGAGAAAGCCAAGCAAGGTACCAGCAATCGCTGGTCTTATCGGAGGAGTATCCGTCGTTGTTGCTGTGGTGGCACATTATTTTGGGTGGTTCTGAGTTTGTCGCAGAAGGCTTGGTTGCAGTGGGGGTCCACTGCAACCAAGCCTTTTCATTTGCGTGCTTATCTGCATAAGGAAAGCTTAACTTCCCTAATCCTTCTTTGGATAAGGAGGTGGGGCGGGTGGCTTTGACAGGTTGGTTAAAACAGAGGAAAATATGAGGGTTGTTTTACCGTAACTCTTTCACACAACTACAATTTTCTAGCTTGGGCTTTGCTTGAGCTATTTGCCAACAGGGGGGCAAATGAAACATAAACTAGTAACACGAAGCGTTATTATCTTGCTTCTTGCGCTGAGCAATTTTGCTTTTGTCCAAGATGCCGCGGACAAAAAATGGCAGGTAGAACTTGCTGCGACGCTTGCAAACAAGTACCTTTCACCCGCAGGCGGGGTAGTTCTATACCCGCACAAAAACGTTATTACAGACGTAGTGCTCGTACGCGAAGGCGAGCGGGTAAATTTCGGAATTAAGTTTTCCGATGTGCAGTCTCACCGGTGCACATTGTGCACGGAAGGGGAGGAGGTTGATCCGCAAGTGTTTGCGGAGTTCAAACTTCCTGGCGACCGGAAGCTGCGTGTGTCGTACACGCACTTGTTTTTGGGTGGTGAACAGCCGTCAGATTTTATGAATCCCGCCGTGGTCTACACTCGCGAGCATAACTATGGTGCTAAGTTTACATTTTCTGCAAAGGTAGATGTGTACGTACACACAAACCGGCGTGGGGAGCATTCTGGTGCAATTTTTTCCCTTGGCGCAGCTGGCGAAAAAGAGGTAAAGAACTTTACCGGCAGGGTAAAAATTGAGGTGGGCTACGATCCATTTGGTACATTCAGTTTCCGTCCAAAGACCGTAATTTGGCGGGAAGAGTTTGCGCTCTTGTACCGCTGGAAAAAGACTGGGCTCATGCTGGGTCCACTCGTAGTTTTTACTGGTACCAACGACCCGCGGTACTCCGGGATTATGGCTGCTGGATTCACTTTTTCAAAAGCATTTAAGTTTTAGTTTATGAAACTCAAAAAAGCAGAGCGTGTGGAGGACGCTGTGCTTTTTTGTTTCGCGTCCATGGTGCCCATCTGTTATTGAGCATAAAAAAAGACGACGAACCCGCTTGCCTAAAGGTTCGCCGTCATCAAGGTACTCCGAGGAATTTTTTTGTGTTAATCGCTCGGAGCTCGTCAACTCAGGAGGAAGTAACTTGGGGAGCAGGCCTTTGTGTCAGCGCTCTAGCTTTGTGTGCGTGGAGGGCAACGCAGCCGGCGTCAGGGCACAAGAGCCTGCATAAGCTAAACAAAAAGTTTAGCAAAACTGTGCACGCTTTTGCGTGCAAAAACTTTTACAAGTTACTTCTAGTATTACACCTCCTCAGGCTTTTAAAAAAGAGGGAGAAACCAGAGCCCTCAAAACATCATTTGAGCGGTTTCTCCCATAGCACCGACTTAGGAGAAGTATACAGTAATAGCGGAAACTATTAAAGGCTCGGGTGTAAAAAAAGGGTCAATAGCGCTCCACCCGCGCTATTGACCCATCCAAAGCCAACTGGGATCACCTCAACTAACACCCCTAGTTGGCAAACTCACAAATTTGGGGTAGATCGCGGAAACTTTCCTTGGAGACAGTTGTTCGTAGGAACAAGAAGAAAGCTTCAACGCGATCTACATTCGGTGCTCCCGAGGAGTCTGTGCTCTTGGCGGCGCAGTGGTCCTCGGGAGGCGCGCGTTGGTAGCGCGCAGGCAAACTTCTTACAGAAAAGCGAAGCGGGCTGTGGTCTGTTGTTGGAGAAGCAGAATTTACCCGCTTCGCATTTCTGGCTGGCTGAGAAACTGGACTGACTGAGTGGGCTACCACTGCTCTGCGTTAGCAAAGCTATTGGAACAGTGCTCTTTGGAGCCCACTCAGACGCGCATGTGTGGTTGGCAGATTGGACGAAATGAACAACCACAGCATGCAAACTTTTTCACCAAAGCATGACTTTTGCTGTCTGCTGACTGCGACTCCCTCGCAGTGCGCAGCCAGTGAATTTACAAGAGCTGAAGTGCCGCGACAGTTCTTGCAAACGGAGACTAGACAAAAGTCATGCTTGGCGCCTAAGACTAACCGTCCGTCACTCCCGTGTGCACGTACGACAGTCTCAGAACTCAATCCTAAAAAAAGAAAGCCAAAAATTTGTAAGTTATCTTACATTTGGCCTCCTTGTAAATTGTAGATAGGTCAGGTCTCTACCACCCCTAACTTGCCTAACTAAAGTAAAGACCTGACCCCCAGGAGGAGCACCTTCAGAGGTGTTCCGTTACATGAAACTGTACGGGAAAGCGGGGGGATTGTCAAGAAAACACCCTTGCAACGCCCAAAAACTGCTTAATCAGCACAGGTATGAAAGTTTGACAAAAACAGGTAAAAAATGCTATAGTTTGCACTAGTTACCACTAAAAAACCCAACAAAAACCAGCAAAATCCATACGCACTTGTAGCGGATTTTTTGTATTTCTTGAGTTTTCCTATTTTTGATATTGTTGAGAGCCTGAATGAAATGGTTTTCTAAACAAGTTGTGCACGAATTTTCTGACCTTGCCTCACGGGGCCGGGGTTTTGTTGTTGGTGAAAAACGGACCGTGCACCACACGGCCCTTGCGGTAGACGACAGTGCTGCAATTAGCATTACCCATCATCAGAAGATATTTGCAGTTGTAGCAGTCCTTGCGGCTGCAGGGTTGCTAGCTCTGAATTTTCACGTGGTTGTATTTACCGCAGTCATAGTACTCACAACTTTTTATTTCCTTGACTTACTATTTGGCTTGTTTTTGGCGTACCGCTCGTTTAGTCAAAATCCAGAAATTTCTGTTTCTAAAAAAGAATTAGCAGCGATCGACGAAGCGACGTTACCGACTTATACCATTTTCTGTCCGCTGTACAAAGAGTGGGAAGTGCTCCCGCAGTTCGTCAAAGCGATTCAAGGTTTGGACTACCCGAAAGACAAGCTGCAGGTCATGCTCCAGCTGGAAGCAGACGACACAGAAACTGTAGCACACGCTCGCGCAATGGATCTGCCTGCCTATTTTGAAATAGTGGTTGTACCAGACGCAAAGCCAAAGACCAAACCAAAAGCAATGAACTACGGTTTGCAGTTTGCGACCGGAGATA
>CAZZBG010000061.1:0-4450 GCA_964652865.1 uncultured Candidatus Saccharibacteria bacterium | reverse complement strand
ACATCTACACCTTTTGCTTGATATATAGTAAAGAGTTGTTTTGTTTCATTTCGAATTGTCTCGAGCACTGGCTTCACAGCTTCTGGGATAAAACTACCACCAGAAACTCCGAAGTCTTTTTTAAACTGTTCAGCTCTTCCTTGACTTATGTTAAGGACTTGAGCAATTTGTGTGGTGATTGTATCACCACCAACATTCACACTTCGAGACAGTTGCAAAAATCCTTGCTTGATAAAATTAATACCAGTAGATTTTGCACCTATATCGATTATAACATGGTTGCTTTGCGTGTCAAAAATAAGTGAGCGGATAAGTGCAAGTGCTTCTATCTCTATGACCTCTAGTTCAAGCCCCGCCAAAGCAAACAATCGTAAATAGCTTTCTCGCAAATGCTTCGGAACAGCAGTCAACAAAATACTCCGTGTTCGAGTTTCAGGATGTTCCCCCACTACTGACCAAGACAAAATTACTTCGGAAATAGGAAGTGGTACATATTTTTTTGCTTCGAACTGTATCGCCTTCTCAAGATCTTTTTCTGAAAGCGCCGGCATCTCTATAATAGAAGTGAAGACTGCACTGTTCGGAAGACTAATAACACACCGTTTTGTTGTTGCACCCGCATGCTCGAGTAACTGCTTGAGGATATCTGCCGCTTTGGCCACCACCGCACCATTGTCATCTGTTGTAAGCTGGTACGATAAATTCACTATGCCATATGTATCTAAATGTGGTTTTACTCCATCGTGAGTGATCTGCACGATTTTAATATCGGACGTCCCAATATCAACACCCAAAATTGAAGGTTTTCTTTTAAAAAATAGCACTTTTATTCGAAGTTTATTTCTGTTGCAGAGTTCGTATACTACCAGCATACAATACGAAAGAAGCAGTTGTCAAAGTTGGACTTTGCTGGTACAATACTCCAAGAAATGCAGACCAAAGATAGACACGCTGGCAAGTGTCTTCTGGTTCTTTTTTTCTGACCGTTCTCTGTATTTACAGACTTCGGGCGTGTAGCTCAGATGGTTAGAGCGCGTCACTGATAATGACGAGGTCCCAGGTTCGATTCCTGGCACGCCCACCACCAAATAAACCAAGTGTATATCTTAGTTCGAAGCTCGAAACAAACGCCAGCGGTGCTGGAATTTATTTCGGGATTTGAAATAAAACTTGGATATAATTATGCGTTTTATTGCTTCGCCAGCTTTAATGGTTCTGGGGTTCCTCCTCATGAAATACACTGTACAGATTACCAGAGCGACTGGTCCCATTTCACTGGCAGAACAATATTTAAATGGATTTGGTGGGACATACGCATGGTGGCGGATTTGGGGCTTTGCCATTCTTCTCTTTGGATTACTATGGCTGACAGGTGTAATCCAGTACGGAGTAAGCAATAATGCACTTTCTACACCATTGCAATAACTAAAAATTCCAAGTACAATATAAACTCGACAGTACTATTTCCCTTCTATTTGGACCATTAGCATCCACCGTTGCTAAAGCTATGGTGGACGAGATGTGTAAAATTTAATGTTTATCGCTCCAGGGCTCTTCCTGCGTAGCCTAAGCAAGTATGGGCCGTTAGCATAGTGGTAGTGCAGCCGGTTTGCATCCGGCGGGCGGGAGTCCGATTCTCCCACGGTCCACCAAACAAAGATTCCAACCCCAAGGTTGGGATTTTTGTTTGGTATAGTTGGGTTGCTAAGGACTCTCGAGAGCCCGACTGCGTCCGCCATAGCTTTAGCGACGGCGGATTCTCCCACGGTCCACCAACATAAGGACGCCATATACTGGCGTTTTTATGTTGATCGGGTTAGCGTGGAAGAGTCGAAGGACACTAGTATTGTATGATATATACATGCAATCAACAGACTTCTCAATCCTCACCAAAGAAACGTACCTTGCTCGGATTACCAACAGTGTGGGAAGCCATACGTACAGAAGTATTTTTGTTACGAAAAATGATACGGTGGTAGATATACTTGAAGAGGGGAACCTTGCATGTGCCCACTTTGTATCAGCCATATTACAAAATTCTGGCCTACTACCAAGCGTGCACGCAACAGTTGCAGGTTTAGAGATTGCTTTGCAAAAAGCAGGTTGGCACAAAACCAATACACTCGCAGTTGGAGTAGTGATTGTTTGGGAAGCAAGTACAGCCCAACATGGCCACCCGCACATTGGATTTTATATTGGGGACAATACTGCAATAAGCAACAGTTCAAAGCTTAAGAAGATAGTAAAACACAATATACGCTTTGGGAAAGAACAGCGAGGCATACACACTCTGTATACGCATAAAACACTCGAATAACCACATGACAAAACCAGAACAACAGCTTGCCTTCCCTAAAAAAGTAAGGGATGACCAATCTTTTCAGTTGCTTAAAAAGGAGATCATACCCGCACTCGAAAAGCAACGCGGCAAAGTATGGCTCATTGGTGGCGCAGTGCGAGACATCCTACTCGGACGCATACCAAATGATTTTGATGTAGAAGTATATGGCATTTCCGAAACTGTGCTGGACACATGCTTACAGAGCATTACACCGGCTCTTTCTATTAGTCATCATGCTCAATTCGGCGTCTGGCAAATACATGGGCTAGCCATTCCGCTCAGTCTGAGCCTTCCAAGATTAGAACAACAGACAAACGCCACACACACAGGGTTCGCCATCCAACTTGTACCAAATCTCGATATACAAACAGCAATCCAGCGAAGAGATTTTACAGTGAACGCACTGCTGGTAGACCCTCTCACAGGAAATCTGGTCGACTACTGCAACGGACAACGTGATCTAGCCGCCCGACGGTTGCACCCCGTAAACACTGACACATTCCACCACGATGGCTTGCGCGCTTGGAGAGCTATACAATATATTGGCAGGTTTGGCTTCAAACCAACCAAAACCCTGCTTTCCATAGTACAAAAAATGGCACAAAGCTCTGAAGTTGCCCTTCTTTCAGGCCCGCGCATTCGAGCAGAACTTGATAAGTTATTTGCACAGAGTACACAAGTCAGCGAAGCGCTCAGCCATGCAAGATCAACTGGCCTACTCCAAGCAAATCTACCTGAGTTACTTATGCCCATGAGTAAATGGCGAACCATACTCACCTCGCTCGATGCCATTGATCCAAAAAAAACCACCGAACCAGTTAAGGTTCGATGGCAAACACTCTTGGGAACAATCACTCCACAAGCAGCACAAGAAATCAAAGGAAGACTACAACTTCCCAAAGGCATCTTATAGCACCAACAACAGCGCAGCAAAGAAAACCACAAACGATGTATTGGCAATCAACTGCAAATGCTGCATATGGCGGTGTACCGCTATGCCGATTATAAGCGCAGTAAGCAATAATGCTATGACTGCTAAATATATTTTATTCTCTATACCCCCCAGCGAAACCTTCTGACCGAGCACGGTAATGCTTGCAGCGTGCACCTCGCCAACTACTGCTTGGTGTCCAGCAGCAAAACTAGGCTCCAAAGTGCCTACTTGATACAACGCCTCTCTCCCATCGAGATGCGCAGCACGAACAAGCACAGGCACCCCACGCAATTTTTCTGCAGGAACCGAACCGACCCACTCCCCACTCGATTTGGGCACTAGTAACGTAGAGGCTTGACCATAGCTCAACCACACCTTTGCTGCTGTGGTAGGAGCTGCCACAGAGATATAAAATTCCGAGTTGTCAGTAGGACGAATATCTACAGCTGAAATAGTAAAGTCTTGTGCAGGAGCTGGTAGCACCTCTGTTGGTCTTTCTTCTGCTGCTTGTGCTGTAGCTGGCGCAGGCTTCCATGTACTTTCTTGTTTTTGCGCAGTTTGAGTTTGCACACTCGTTGGCACTGGGGCTAAGGCAGTACTTGCTTGTTTATACACTTCTGGCTGCTTCTGCACTGCTGGCAACCCAAAGGCTTCGACAACAAAAACACTTTCGTACCCTTCGAACATACCTTTTGCCATACCAACACCCATTTCTGTAAATTTTGGGCTCAGAATATTAGCTCGGTGCCCAGGACTATTCATCCAGGCATCTTGGAGTGGCTCTACATCCATAAAATGCACGGCTAAGTTCTCTCCAGCGCTTTGATACGCATACCCTACAGACTCAAAGAAACTCCATGGTGTTTTACCATCTGGCGTGGTGTGGGAAAAGTACTGTCTTGCAGCCATATCTTCCGCCTTCTTCTGCGCAACCTGCTCAAGCATAGTACTATACCCCAGAGCGGGCAGTCCCGCTGAGGCACGAGATTGATTAGTCATCTCTAACACAGAAGATTGCGTAATCTGAGACGCATTCACCCCACTTGGTTGTGCAAATTCCACCGCAGATAGACCTACGATTTTTGCTGTAATAAGCAACAACGAAAGCACCGTCAATGTTCGATGGTGCAAAAGGTGTGGTTGAAAATTGTTCCGAGCATGGGGGACAAAGTGAT
>CAZZBG010000060.1:0-4569 GCA_964652865.1 uncultured Candidatus Saccharibacteria bacterium | reverse complement strand
GGTTTGATTGTTTGGCCGTCTTTGGTGTCTAGCACACTAAAGCCGGCTTTTTCTATTTCTGCTCGGAGTCTGTCTGATTCTGCAAAATCTTTGGTCGCTCGAGCAGTTTCGCGCTGTGAGGCGAGTTCAAGGATTTCTGCGGGGAGTGCTGCGAGTTCTCTTTTGTCTGCGAGTCCTAGCCCAAGCACTTCGTCAAACGAAAGCAAGAGTGCGCGTTTGCCTGCAGGTGGTAGTGTGTGGTCGCCAACGGCTTCCCAAAGTACAGCGAGTGCTTTGGAAGTATTTAAGTCTGCTTCGAGCGCTTCTCGGAATGCTGTTTGGTATGCGGTCAGATTGCCTGAGTTGGTGCCTGCTGGTGCGTCAGTGAGGTTGTCTATGTGTGCGTACAACCGTTCCAGAGTTGTTTTGGCTGCGTGCAGGCTTTCTTCGGTGAAGTTAAACGCTTTGCGGAAATCTGTTTGCAAGCACAAGTACCGAAACGCGAGAGGGTAGAGCGGGCCTTTATCAACAAGATCTTTTAGGGTTTTATAGTTGCCATCTCGCTTCGCCATTTTTTTGCCATTGACCTGCAAGTGTTCGCAGTGTGCCCAGAACTTAGCAAATGGCTTACCGAACGGTTGGCTTTGTGCAATTTCGTTGGTGTGGTGGGGAAAAATTAAATCTACGCCACCGGTGTGAATGTCTGTTGGCTTGCCGGCAAAGGCTACTTGGTTAATAACCGAACATTCAATGTGCCACCCAGGGCGTCCCTTACCCAGTGTGGGGTGATCCCAAAAAATTTGCCCGTCGTCTTCGGTGTGCGCTTTCCAGAGTGCAAAGTCGCTCAGGTTTTCTTTTTCGTATTCGTCTACTTTTACGCGCGCTCCGACTTGCTTGCCTTCCAAAAATTTTGTACCAACGAGTTCGCCGTAATCTCCAAAATCATCTTGGTATTTTTCTATGCTAAAGAACACACCATCTTCTGTGGTGTAGGCGTACCCTTTTTCTATAAGAGCAATAATAAACTCCTGAATCTGTGGGATAACATCGGCAACCCGAATTATGGAAATAGCGCTGTGGTCAATGTGGAGTGTAGATAGTTCTTTTAGGAAAATATCTAAGTAGGTGTTCGTGTAGGCGCGTAAGTCTTCTACGCTGCTGGCAGGTCCGAATTGTTTGATGGTGTCCCGAATAGTTTTGTCGTCTACATCGGTAATGTTCATCGCCCATGTTGTTGGAATGCCAACATACCGTAAGCTGCGTACAAGAATGTCCGTAAACAGGTACGAACGAAAGTTGCCAATGTGGGCGTAGTTATACACGGTAGGCCCACAGGAGTACAACCGAAGAGATTCTGTGGTCCCATGGAGGTGGTAGTAGTCGTCCAGCGAGTCTGTGTGCTTGGTGAGTGTGTTATATAACTTCATATTCAGATAGTACCATACCCACCCACACCCGCCAACTCATTTGTTTGTTGTACCTGCTGTGCCTGAACCCATAGATGACCATAGAGTGAAGTGGCAAACCTGCTGCAGGGCTATGGCGTACAGGAACTGTCTGTTTGCGTGAGCTTCCTCACGTTATCATACCCGGTCGTAAAGTAGACGGCCGTCTACTTTACGACCAAGGATGTTAAGAGCGAAGATTGAAAATCTTACGAAGGTCGGTGTCGTCATCGAACTCAGCTCGTGCAATGCGGATATAACGCATAAGTCCTGACTTTTTGAATAATGTGATAGCTTCTCCATTTAGTGGGTATGGATAGATGTATATGCTTGCTTGCAGGCAGACATATCCAAAACTATGGAGTATGTAGCGGAGTCGTCTTCGAACACTGTTTGCATTCTCTGGTATGTCGAACATAACCAGTCTCCACGCACCGTCCCACCGTGCAGGTTTGGGCTCTGAATGTGCTGCAGTAAATAGTGCTTCCAGCTCACCCTTACTTGTGAGCTTGATGATCTGCTTTGCTTCCTTGTACTCAGTTTTTAACCAGCCTTGTTGTTGTAGTCTCTGTATAGTACGCTCTAACTTTTGCTGGCGAAAATATGTGCCTGCTTCTGGATTGATTGCAGTACGCAAAGACTTGTGAGCTGTCATGTCTTGATACAGCGACTGCGTAGCTAGTAAATACAAAAGAACATGAGCCGTCTTTGTTATGTGCTCGACATCGCGAATGAACAATGGTTGTTTATGCTTTGCGTGCATATTTTTGTTCCTTTCTACCGGTCGTAAAGTAGACGGCCGTCTACTTTACGACCAAACTGGTATTAGTGATTATGGATGCGCTTTTGGGTTGTCATGTGGGAGAGTTGCATTGTGTGACGATTGTGATTATCTGGGTATATTTATTGCAAAGTGTAGAGTGAGGGTGTGTTGTATATGAGCTTGGTGTACTTCTGTAAACATAAAAGCACTGGCCTTAGAGGGCGAGTGCTTTTAAGTGTTGTGTTTTGAGGTGGGAGAGTTGTTGGTGGGGGTGGGGGTGTTTCAGGATTTTGCTTAAGTGGAGCCCATTAATGTAGTGGGGTAAGAGTACATAGTCCACTTCATATTGGTAGAGTGCCCGTGCGTCTGCCTCGTTTTGTGCAGTGACGATGAGTTTGGCATGGAGGTGTTGGTTTTTGACTGACTCCGCTATTGCACGGTTATCGGAAGCCCCTGGCAGGGTAGAGACAATCATGCGAGCGGAACGGAGGTTGGCAAGCTCTTGGATGTACGGGTCAGATGCATCACCACAAATAGCAGGGACACCAAGGCGTGCGTAGTGTTCGGCAACTTCTGGGTTAAAGTCTATAATTACAAATTTTTGCCCATGCCGCAGGAATGACTCTGCTAACTCTTTTCCGGTACGGTGCGCACCAAGGAGGACGATGTGATTTTTAAGAGCTGTAATTTTCAAGTGGCGTTCTGCGCTGCCGTCTTTGAAGTCGAACCAGTCGAGCATGCCCGCAAGCCGGTCGTAGATAGATTCACCACGCATAATAAAGAACGAGGAAATGGCGATGGTAACAATTGCAACCAACGTCATGAGGCTGCCAATGGTGCTGTCGACATGCCCAATCTTAATAGCAAGGGCGAGCAAGATTAAGCTAAACTCGGAGACTTGCCCCACGGTGAGCCCAGTCATGAACCCTGTGCGTGGTTTGTATCCAAGGGTGGACATGATGACCAACACAATCAGCGGTTTGCCAATAAGGACGAACAAAGATAGTAGTATTGCTGGAATAATTAAACTGCCCATACCGGCAAACTGCAGCTGGCTACCGAGTACCACAAAGAAAATCATGATAAAGAAATCGCGCAAGCTGCGAATACGTGCAGAGACTTCGTGGTGCAAGCTGCTGCGGGAGAGTGCGAGCCCAGCCAAAAACCCGCCAATCTCCAAAGAGAAACCCATAAAAGGGAGTTTTACAAACGACGCAAAACCAATGGCCCACGCAAGAGAGAAAATAAGCAGGAGCTCGTCTGACTTACCAATAAATTTGAGCAGGCGAGGGAATACGAATTTGCTTACCAAAGCGATTATGGCTACCAGCACTGTTGCTTTGCCTGCAGTAAATAGCAGTGTGCCCCACATGGGGAGTGCGTTTCCTGCGGTGTCGCTGCCTCCTGCACTCGATAGCGTCATGAGCATGACAAGTGCTACCAAGTCTTGTACCAGAAATATTCCGAGTGCGAGTCTGCCGTACAGGCTTTGCAATTCCCGTTTTTCTGAAAGGAGCTTCACAACAATAATGGTAGAAGAGAAGCTCAAGCCTACGGCTACGTAAATTGCTGCAATAGGGGAAAGCCCAAACCCGAGAGCGAGCACTAACCCGAGTGCACCCGTTATGGTGACTTGCGCCGCTCCGGCAATCAGTGCTTTTCTGCCGATTTTCTTGAGTTCAGAAATATCTAACTCCAGCCCTACCATAAACAGTAGCAGCGTAATGCCAATTTCCGAAAGAGAGTGTAAAATTTCGCCTTGGTGGATTTTCCAAATGCCGAGTGGCCCAAGTAAGAGGCCTGCAAAAATGTAGGCGAGTACCGTTGGCTGTTTAAACATATTAACCAGCAACGCACAGCCGCCAGCGACGAGGAGCACGAGCGTGAGCTCTGCAAATAAATTTTCCATTTTTTATTTCTGTAGTGAACAATGTACGTATGTATTGTATCAAGAAAGTTTATTTGGGGGAATGGAAAGGCAGTAACTAGTTGCGAGTAACTAGTAACGAGAAAGAAAAAATTAAAAATTGAAAATTACACTCTTACTAACTCTTGTACTCTAGTAAGCTAGAAAGCTGAAAAGCGAACAAGCTACTACAGTTTGCTCAAAAGGCCTCTAAACTGGTATAATTTACACATGAATACACCTGATGCAATATTTTTCATAGGACGGTCTGGTGCTGGAAAAGGAACTCAAGCACGTGAGCTTTCCGAGCGACTTGGGTTTTTTTATTGGGAGATGGGCGCGATTTTGCGTGCCGAAATTTCTCGCGGTACGCCCATTGGTCAAGAAATCCAAGCACTCGTGAACCAAGGATTGTTTTTGGGCGACCACCACATGTTCAAAGTTATTGCGAGTCATATCGACGAAATCCCCGAAGG
>CAZZBG010000059.1:0-4569 GCA_964652865.1 uncultured Candidatus Saccharibacteria bacterium | reverse complement strand
ATTTGGAATTTACTGTATTTCATATACTGCCAACACCGCTTGGCCGAACTTGTTGCGCATTTCTGTGTGTAACTTGGCGTTGGGGTAAAACGCTTTAAACTTTTTTACATCGAACATACTGGACTGGGTGAATACCACTTGCATACCAGGGAGCAATCCGTGAGGGTAGGTCGACTTGCCGCGGATAATATCGGAAGGGGCAAGCCATGCATCTTCTGGGTCCACTTGCATGTACGGCATATTTTTTGGGTTGTCGACACAGTTTTTAACGCGGAACGCTTCGGTGCGATCACAGGCATGCGCGCCATCTACTGTGGTGAGGTAGTCAACAGTTTGTACAGAAAACTTGTCGAGCACTAAATACGTAGTGTTTCTGTCTCCATGTTTTTTCAAGTAGTCACTCACGACAGTTAGGTCACTGCGAAAAGCGAAATAATTTTCTGGACTATTTGCTGCGCCAATAAAGTAGTGAGCGTACGTTTGAATGGGCATACCAATAAAGAAACACACGGCAAGTACTTGCAAAGAAATTTGCACTGCTCGCTCCATGCGCGGGCTACCATGGGGGTGTTTGGTTACTACGTGCCAGACAAACGACCCAACAGTGTGTAAGCCATATGCGGTAATAATGAATACCGCAGGAATAGTCCCAATAGCTCTGAGGCCGTGGGGAATTCCTTCTGCAGTCGTAATGACCGGCAAAAGGAAAGAGGCGAACCAGCCTGCCAAAACAAAGCTTGGGTACTGTCGTTTCTGCTGGATAGGGGAGAACATGTAGCGCAGTGCATTCCAAATCACGAGTAATAAACCAAACGCAAAGAATGGGGAAACCAGAGGGGAGAGGAAGGCAAGGCCAGAAATATTGTGTCGCCAGTTTAGGTCGCCTTCGGTAAAGTAACCAAGAAAGCTAACTCGGGTTACTTCCAGTACCGTGCCGATTAAATCTCCTTTGTTGAGCTCTGGGTTAAATACACTTACTTGGCCGCTCCTACCAATAAAGGCATCTGGGTGTGTGTAAAAATAGTGTGCTAAAGGAGTTATACAAATGGCAAAAGCAATAATTGCCAGAGCGGTCGCTTTCCAGTATGGCGAAAGAGTGGCAACGAGTCCTCGTTCTTTCAAGTGTGCAAGGAGTGGCCAAATAATGTACAAGGCAAGCAGTGGGGCGAGTACGCGATACGCAATATACGTGTAAAATCCAAGCGCAAAGCTTGCACCAAGTGCAATAGCATATGCATATTGTGTTTTGCGAGGCTGGTTGCCTCGGTATGTTTTAAGGAGGAAGAGCACTGTAGCAGTAACAAAAAGCGGGATCATGTTTGCCCGAAACGCAGTACGAGACAGTACAACATGCCATGTAGAAGTTGCCATGATAAAGGTGGCGAGTAGTGCGAGTATGTTTGCGGAGCCCACTGTTTGTTGTACTTGCTCTACTAATGTTTGCCTGCCAATTTGAACGGTGCGTTCTGTGTGTGTATCTTCTTCTCTACCGACAAGCTTTCTAAATAGAGTCTTTGTGACATAAAAACAAAGCACGGTGGCACCGATGCCAACGAGGGCGGAAACAACATGGTGTGCAAATGGGCTTCTGCCGAATAGCTTTACAGAAGCGTATAGCAAGTAAAAGAATAAAGCTTCACGACCATTCCCACGTTCATAAAATGGCTGAAAGAAACCTTGGTCCATGGAGTTTATATCGAGTCCATTTGCTGCTTCGTCGGGGAATAAACCACTAGGGAGACTGCCAATATGGTACAGTCGAAAGAATATGGCAAGGGTAAACGTGAGGATAGTTATGGCGAGAAATATCTTTTTATTCATTTGCTTTTTGGTTCAATTTTTTGTATAATTATTTTTAAGTAACACTCATGACGCAGCATAAATACTATTTCATTTTGTTGTTTCTACTTGCCGTTGTTATACATATCATAACATGGCTCTTAATAGTGAGTTATGCACCAACCAGCGGGCAACTCGTTCCAATTCACTACAACGTTATTAGTGGGTATGACGAGCTGGGCAGCAGAGCAGATTTATTGCAAGTGCCAGTGTTCGGTATGCTGGTGGTTGTGGTGAATGCGGTTATTGCGTGGCTGTTTCGCTCGACTGGCCGGTTTGTCGGCTCGCTTGCGGTCGGCGTTGCTTTGGCGGTATCTTTGGTGTTACTGCTCAGTACGTTGTTGCTTGTGGTACAAGCTTAATTTTGAATATATCTATATTGTATGTTTCGTAAACGCACGCTCACTGAACGTTTTTGGGAAGTACTCCCTGGTTTGCAGTTTTGGTCCGCTTTTTTAGGTGCGATTGCCCTTGCAAAGTACAAACCAGTGTGGGCGGCGTTATTTATTATTTGTTTTGATTTATATTGGGTGCTGAAAGCTTGCAATGTGGGCTTGCACCTGCTTTCCAGCTACCGTAAGTTTCGCGTGCACGTCACCATTGACTGGCTCTCTGAAGTACGCTCCATAACAACAGATGTTACAGCATATATTGCAAAGTTGAGACAACAAGCGGAGACGGATACTCGTGTGGTTGCCAGACATTACTTTGCGCATGAAGTAGAGCGACTACAAAAGTTACTCGCTTCGGGCAAGACGATACGGTCGTACGAAGATATTGTGCATTTGGTGTTGTTTCCTTTTGTGGACGAGTCGGTAGAGGTGCTGTCTTCGACGTTGGATGCCATGCTTGCGGTCAATTACCCGAAAGAAAAGATTTTTATTATTTTAGCGAGCGAAGGACGCATGGGCGAACCTGCGCAAGAGACAGCTCGGATCTTGAGAGAGAGATACGCTAAACACTTTGGCAATTTCTTTGTGACGGTGCATCCCGATGGCTTAGAAGGGGAAATAAAAGGGAAAAGCGCCAACGCGAGTTGGGCTGTGCAAGCGGTGATGCCCGAGTTGGAGCGGCTTGGTATAGCAGTCCCTGACTGTATGGTGTCGAACTTCGATAGTGATACAGTGGTGCACCCACAGTATTTTGCTCGCGTTACCTACGAGTTTTTGACCGCAGAAAAGCCATATCGTTCGAGCTACCAACCAATCGCTATCTATAACAACAACATTTGGGACGCACCAGCATTTATTCGGGTGATTAGCGTATCTAACTCTTTTTGGCAGTTTACTGAAAGCAGTAGGCCAGATCGCTTGCGTACCTTTAGCTCGCACTCCATGACACTCCAAGCGCTGGTAGAAGTTGGTTTTTGGAAAAAAGATTTGGTGAACGAAGACGGGTTTATTTTCTGGCAATGCTACTTGCACTACGAAGGGGATTACTCCGTCGTGCCTTTGTTTATCCCTATTAGCTTGGACACCTGTTTAGCAGAAACCACCTGGCAAACATTTAAGAATCAGTACTTACAAAAGCGTCGTTGGGCGTACAACGTAGAGTATTACCCACACTTGATTTGGCCGCTGATTAAATCGCGAGCACCATTTTGGGATAAGTTTTTGAAGCTTTACCAGTATGTGGAAGGGAACTTTAACTGGGCAACTGCTAGTGTTTTGATTTCTACGCTCGGACTTTTACCACTGTTCTTGGGTGGCCCAGAGTTTTTGGATAGCGTTGTGGCATACAACTTGCCACATGTGACCCAAACGTTATTGCGCGTGTCGTTGGTGTTTATTTCTGCCAGTGTGTACGTGAACTTAGTGTTATTGCCTCCACGTCCAGCAAAATATGGCCGTTTTCGTAGCGTCATGATGTACTTGCAGTGGTTGCTTGTTCCGTTTGTGTCACTTATTTTTGGTAGTATTCCGGCGATTGAAGCGCACACGCGGTTGATGTTGGGTAAATATTTAGAGTTCTGGGTGACCCCGAAAGTTCGCAAAGGGGAAAGTACAGGGCTGACTATGAAAGAAATGCAGAAGGTTGGAGAGAATAAGTAGAAGTTAGGACAGAAATAAGGAGCTAGGAATTAGGAGTTAGGAATTAGGAGTTAGGAGTTAGGTTTTAGTAAGCACCAAATTACAAGCACGAAATAACAAATAAATTCCAATAATCAAAATCCAAAACCAAAACTGTAAATCAAAACTGTTAACCTCAATGCAAATAAGTTCTAAATAAGCAGTTGCAGTTTTGCTTTTTGACCTTTGAGTTCTCAGTTTTATGCTTTTATTTATCCCCTAGTCCTTAGCTCTTAGCCCTTAGCGCTCGTTCAACTATGAACTACTTACTTTATTTCAGCGTTGCCTGTGTGTTAGCACTTCTTATTACGCCGTTGGTGCGGAAGCTGGCCTTTTTTCTGGGGTGCGTCGACAGGCCACAAGGTGGGCGACACATTCATACTCGGGAGACGGCGATGCTTGGTGGTTTGGCTGTTATTTTCTCTATGGTGTTAGCGGGTGGGTTGTATGTGCTCTCTGGTGGGTTTGATTTTTCTGTGGTCCCTACCAAATTTGTGCTGGGCATTGTCACTGGTGTGTTTCTGCTAGTGTTAGGTGGGTATTTAGATGATAGATACACGTTGCCTGCTCGTTACTCGTTTGTATTTCCAGCGCTTGCCGCGCTTGCGGTAGTAGCTTCTGGAGTAGGTGTGGGGATTACGATACTCACAAATCCGTTTGG
>CAZZBG010000058.1:0-4756 GCA_964652865.1 uncultured Candidatus Saccharibacteria bacterium | reverse complement strand
ATATTTATAAATCAGGGCAGACTATAATCATGGTGACGCATGAAATGGAGTATGCTCGCATGGCCAATAGAACTATTGAACTACGCGATGGTGTTGTGGTGCAAGATGTTCGTAATCATTAGGTAATACATGTATGAACCCAGTAGATGCAGGTAGGCATTGGTGTTTTTTAGTAAATAATTTTTCGGAAGTGCAACAGATAGATCCGAATGCGCTAGAGCACGTGGAAGCGGTGTTGACTACTATGGGCGTAATTCCTACCGATGTAGACTCTGAGCGCGGAGTGTTTTGTGTGTCTTGCGTGAATACTTCAGTGACAGTTGCGCAGGTAGAAATGGCGTTCCGAAGATTTAACTTCGAAGTGCAGTTACAAGACGGTTACAAACATGAACGCATGGATTAAAAAACGTGGGCTTGTGTACTCTTTACTTTTTACAATTGTACTCTTATAGGTAAGAAGGTAAATCCTCAAGGGGTGCTACTTAGATTGATTATTCTGTACAAATAAAGAAAAATGGCTGGCGAAGGAAGAATTTCCTTAGCCAGCCATTTGATTAGGGAGTTGCTTAACGCAACTCGGTTTGCTACTTCAGCAGTCTGCTGCTGTGATTGCAGCTACCGCCACATGTACTGCTCGCGACGGTCGGCGTGTAAGCAATAACGACGACCTTGCGTGAGTTACGCTTGCGTTTCATGGGCTTTATCTCCTTTCAGTTGGCGTTGGAAACACACGCAGTTTCAAACAAAACAATGAGGCTTCCCGGGAAAACGGTATTTTACCTCACCAAGTGTTTGTTGGAAGCGTGGGTGTAAGTAGTGCTCTTGTCCGTATCCGAACGACATGGGAACCAGAGCAGGTTCTATCACCCGCACTACCTGTAAGCTGCGTGATGTGTATAAATCTACTACGATTGGATTGTATCTGTCAACGCTATCATTGATAGCCTGTGGTAGCATTGTTGCGCTTGGGAGCCATTTATTCAATGCACGTTGTCTGCTGGAATTTTGGTAAAAGTTAAGGTGGTCAGCCACATGCTCCACATCTTTTGCATACATAATACGCGGTGATTCTGCAGGCTGTGTGAGCCAAACACATTCAGCCTCGTAAAATGCTTTTTCCGCTGCTTCTGCATAGTTTGTGAAGCTCGCGCCGGCACCAACTCCTAACTTACCATACCCTTTTTGTCGCATCATAATGCAAAGGATAACAGCCGCTTTGCCAGAATTGTTGACGGTTATGAACAACACCTCTACTCCTTGCTTGAAATAACTTGCGATGTAGTTAGCAAGGGGTGAGTCTTGCCAAGCATGGACATCGAGTTTAGAAAGATGTTGAGGTTTCGTGTGCCATGCTAGGATAAACGCATCGCGTTCAATGAGCTCAAGCAGCCCTCCTTCTACTGCTTGCTCAATGGTTTCGTGTGCGGCGACACCGCTTGACGTAGTGTAGCAGCACAATTTTCGGTCATATTCTGACGCGTCAATTGGATAGTACACCAAATCAATCGGTACCATAATTCTTTGTCCGGTTTGCCAGTATCGTCCTTCTACCCACTGCCATGCCATTGATGAGTCAAAGGGCTGCAGTTTCGGAAACATGCGATATTGGCGTTTTGACAGTGGTGCAACTGTGCGAGGGTCTAGCCAGTCGACATCCAACTCGTTAGCAGCGACTTCTCGGTCAATTCGAATAGCAGCAGAGCAAGACCGTTCTACTGCCTCGGCAATGGTTTTGAGCTGGGCCTGGTACAGATTGGTGCCGTTACCCCAACTTAGTTGTTCGGGTAAACTTGTCCCAATTGAGTATGTAGCGTTTGCGTAACTGCGGGATGACACTTGACCGTTAAGCGATAAGAGTCTCACTTGAGTCACTAGCTTATTCCTGCCTACATACTTGCGAGCAAGTCGTTCAAAAATAGACCTGCTCGTTTCCATGCGTACTTCTGTGGGTGTTGTTGAAGGTTTTCCGATGAACAGAGTTGTCAGGGCTGGTTGCTGCTGCCGATCAACGCCAAGCGTTACTGCCAGTTCTCGGTCAAGATAGCCGCCGTATTCTAAAACGCCCATGCTTTGTTCTGCACCCCACAAATAGACGTTCTGTGCAGCGTGCCCTGCTTCTAGGTTCGCATACCGATAGGCCCTGTTGCTGTACTTTGTTGCCACCCGCGAGAGGTTGGCCGTAAGTACAATAACGCAAAGGGTATTGTGAAAGAGGTGTTCCTCGGGAAAAGCCTGCCATAACTGTTGCATGGTAGGTTGATACCTTAAAAGCGCCAGTTCTTGTGTTTGCCAACGGTATTCATACAGACCAGCAGAAATGTCTTCCACGGGCTGAAATAAATACACATATGGCATAATGGAACGCAGGTCGCCGGCAGACGGTACTGCACGACTTGAGTAAGTATGTGTAAGCAGACTGAACAGCTCACTCTTACTCATCTTGCTTGGCACAAAACTCCGACAGCTCACTCTTTGCTCAAAGGTGTTCGTTAGCAGCGTTGTCGTGGGAGTAATAGTGAAGTGCGTAGACGTATTGGTCGACCACGGCAAGGGTTGGTCGTGGAGTCGTTGCTGTGCTGCTCTAGTCGCACCATTGGGAAAAGTAATGGGGTTGCGTGTATCATTGTGAAATTGTGCATATAAGTTGTTGGCTTCTTGCACAATTCCAAAGCTTTCCGCAAGGGTGAGCATTTCCGTGAGCAGACGGGTGTTTTGATTGAGTTGCTTTGCAATTTCTTTTACTGATGTATATCCATTGCAGAGCATTAGCATCTGGGCAAGTAGTTCGGGCAGCCAAGTCCAGTGAAAATAGCCTTGGCGTCCTACGAACACCATGCTTGCTTCCTCTGGTTTAAGCTGTCCAAAAAGCGTAGCGAGTGGAAGTGAACGGCTGGTAATAGCCATGACTAAATCTCCTTATTTTGTTGGGAATGTACTGTTTGGTTTTAGTGTTGCAAAAGGCCACCCCTTATGGATGACCTTGTATTAAACAGCTTATTTGAGTATTTGTCCAGCCTTGGTAGTTACTAAGTTTTGCACTCCAAATTTTTGCACAGAGTCACTTACAAGATAGTATCCCACAGCATAGCCGGCGTACATTGGTATGCGCTTAGATTTATTCCCATAAAACCAGTTATCACTACTATCAGTGCTGTTATTAAATTCTTTTTTTGCCCTCTTTAATAAAGTCGCTAAATCTTTACTATTAAATTGTGTATAAAATTTTGGAAGAATACCAAACGCCTCTTTTGAAAACCAAGCCATTAAACCTTCGTTAATCAAACTTTCTATCAAAGTCTTGTTAGTACCAAGATTCTGCAAGCGGCATGCATGGTACAGTTTTGAACTGAGAGCAAATAAGAGCTGTGTTCGCATTAATTTTTTATAATATTTGTGATCTGGATCCGTGAATATCCAAATTACATTTTTTGTCGGAGAATATGCCCCAATAGCTGGATCTGAACCCATGGAATGATATCTATACACCAAAATGTCTACAGACTCTTTAAAGGGCAGGATTTTCTTTGTAGTGCCAATGACTGACCGCGCTACTTCCTTGATAAGTGTCAAGTGCGGTCGCAATTGCTTGTCTGCAGTCAGTAAATGTAAGTTTAGAGATATTATTTTATGCATATCAATAGTATGCCATATAATCAATGGTGTTTACAATTAGAAAGCCACCTACATTTTTTAATTTGCGGGTGGCTTGTTGAACAAAGTATGACTTTGTTTGGTGATTTTTGCAGTGACTAACGACAACAATTACCGCTGCCGCTACAATGCTTCGCGGTTGCTTGTACGTTTGTCACATAGCTCACGACGACGATCTTGTGTGAATTACGTTTGCGTTTCATCAGCTTTATCTCCTTTCATCTGGCGTTGGGAACGCATGCAGTTTCAAATGAAGCTGCATGATGTGTATAAATCTACTACGA
Organism: uncultured Candidatus Saccharibacteria bacterium; assembly: GCA_964652865.1. Lineage (GTDB taxonomy): Bacteria > Patescibacteriota > Doudnabacteria > UBA920 > UBA920 > JAEUSE01. The sequence continues at coordinate 821 of CAZZBG010000058.1, read as the reverse complement.
TTGGGTTGTATCTGTCAATAAGACCGATCTCGTTATAAACAAGTCAAAACAAAGAACTTATAATTCAAGCTCGTTTATTTTTTACAATTAGCTAAAAAATATTTGATGCCTTAACCATTACTAACTCTGAAGGCTTTTTTGACTTTAAGGCTTCCTTTGTAAGCCAGTATCCTAGTCCATAACCAGCGTGCGGCGGTATGTTTTTAGCTTTATTGCCGAAGAACCAATCGTTGTAATTGTAGGATGTATTGTCTAGTTCGGACTGGGCTTTTTTAAATAATCCCGCAAGTACTTTTTCTGTAAACTGAACATAGAAACTTGAGGGAGCGCCACCCACAACTTCTTCTTCAAAATGTGCTGCCAGTCCTTCCGAAATAATAGCTTCTTTAAGTGTTTTACCATATCCTGGGCCTTGCCAACGACACGCATGGTGAAGTTCATGTGCTAATACTTTTGGCAGTTGTTCTGGTAACAGTTTTTTATAACCTTTTTGGGCTGGGTCAGTGTATAGCCACAACGTATTTCCAGTTGGAGTATATCCACTTGTGGCGAAGTCAGGACTTGCAGCATGATACCTGTATACAACTATATCTACTGGCTCTTTAAAAGGGAGTAGTTTTTGTACCGTTTTTAGTACAGGCTGTGCCAGTTTTTGTATTTGAGGTAAATACGGTCGAAGTAGTTTATCCGCCGTCAGTAAATGGAGTTTTAATTTGGGAGTAGTAAGCATACATATAGTATGGCATATTTTAGTGATGGTGTTTAGTGTGGATTCTGAGCGTGGAGTATTTTGTGTGTCTTGTGTGAATACTTCAGTGACA
>CAZZBG010000057.1:1740-4825 GCA_964652865.1 uncultured Candidatus Saccharibacteria bacterium | reverse complement strand
GTTACTCGCGGACTACACGCAGAACCATGGCGGAAATATGTAGGAGTGATTACTGGTAAAGTTTTTGGCGCATATGTGGACTTACGTGAAGGACCAACATTTGGCACTTCAGTCTATATTACTATCGACCAAACGACTACAGTTTTTATCCCCAAAGGGGTAGCAAACTCTTTTCAGAGCGTTGAGCCAAATACATACTACTCTTATTTAGTAGATGACTTTTGGAGCGAAGAGCGCATGCCAGAGTATAAATTTCTTAATCTTGCAGACCCTACCGTAGCCATCCCTTGGCCTGTAGCGCTGAGTGATGCCACCATATCGGAACGCGATCGGAATCACCCGCCTCTTTCATCGATAACTCCTTTCCCTCATGCATAACCAGAAGAGCACACTTATTATTGGTAAGACAGGTCTACTCGCTCGAAGCTTGCAAGCGCTCATGCCCGAAGCCCACTGCGTGGGAAGGCCCGAGTTTGACATGACAGATACACAAACATGGGAAACAATACCATGGGACACGTATACAACAGTTATTAATGCAAGCGCATATACAAATGTTGACGCGGCAGAAACCCCAGAAGGAAGAAAAGCTGCGTGGGCAGTAAATGCCCTTGCCGTAAGCAAACTCTGCCACTATGCGCTGCGGTACGGCTTTACCCTCGTACATATCTCTACCGACTATGTGTTTGACGGACTTACTCCATCCCATTTGGAAACAGAACCTGTATCACCTCTGAATGTCTATGGACAAAGTAAAGCTGCAGGTGAGTTAGCGGTTGCAGTACTGCCGAAGCAGTACACCATTCGAACGCAGTGGCTTGTTGGAGATGGGAAAAATTTTGTCAGAACAATGTACGAACTGGGCAAAAAAGGCATCTCCCCAACTGTGGTACATGACCAGTTTGGTCGATTAACTTTTACAAACTCTCTTGCCGATTTTATTTCGTACCTTTTAGAGCACGAACACCCGTATGGTACCTACCACTGTAGTAATACGGGCATGGTTGCTTCGTGGGCAGATATCGCAACAGAAATATTTCGACTTGCGAACTTTAGTTCTACTGTTACCCCCGTAACAACTGAAGAATTTAAACAAGGCAAATTTCCGTTTGCCCAGCGCCCTACCCACTGCGATTTCAATCTCACCAAGATGTTGCAAACTGGATTTATAACTCAAGACTGGCAGACTAAACTGAAATCTTACTTAGAAAATATATGAAAGGCATAATCCTCTCCGGTGGACACGGTACACGACTGAAACCACTGACCAATGTCACCTCAAAACAACTCCTGCCGATATACAACAAACCGATGATTTTCTACCCGCTCGAGACGTTACTCAAAGCAGGTATTCAAGAAATTCTAATCATTGTTGCGCCTGACCACTGTGGTGACTACATGCGCGTACTGGGCAGTGGCAAAGATTTTGGCGCTGGAGTACGCTTTACCTACGAAATTCAAGACAAGCCAGAAGGACTTGCCCAAGCATTTTTACTTGCGGAAAACTTCTTAGACGACGGAGACAGTGTCGCGCTCATTTTAGGCGACAATATTTTTGAACATGACTTTACCGAAGACATACAAACTTTCAAAAGTGGCGGTTTGGTGTTTGCCCGCGAAGTGCCAGATCCAGAACGTTTTGGAGTACTTGAGCTAGACGCACACGGAAAAGTCCTGAGCCTCGAAGAAAAACCGGCCCACCCTAAATCGAACCTTGCACAAGTAGGACTGTATATTTTTGACGGTCGAGTAGTCGAGGCAGCTAAAACAGTGAAGCCATCTGCACGCGGAGAACTAGAAATTACTGACGTTGCAAATTGGTACGCACAAAAAAACGAGCTCACTGCTCGTACTATTTCTGGGTTCTGGATTGACGCAGGTACGTTCTCTTCTTACGCTACTGCATTTGCATGGGCCGAAGAGCGCGAAAGCCACCTTATTCCTCGAGCATAAGTTTTTGTTTGCCATATACCCATGCAGCGAGCATCGTTGCGAGTGGTACAGCCAAAATAAGTGTCGCACTACCCAAAAGCGTCCGCACTATTTCTTCTGCGATTTGTTCACTGTTTAGTACTACCCACAATGGCTGCGACGCGGTAACAAAAAGCAGCAGGAGCAGCGGAAGTGCGACACCTACATACGCTAAAAACAGTGTGTTCACTACCGCAGCAATATGGTGCCTGCCTACAACCATTCCCCTGACAAACAAGTCTTTCATAGAAAACTCACAGTTTGCACGCGCAAGCTGATGCACACTTTCTATTTGCGTTACCACCACGTCATCGAGCACTCCCAGCGTGCCAATAATAATTGCGGAAAGTAAAATACCAGATAAATCTAACGCACCCAAAAGACCCGACTGCAAAAATAACGCGTTACTATCTGCAGTCCCAAACAACAACGCATGGGGTAGCGCATAAAAAGCTAACCCTATACCCAAAGCAAGTGCACTAACAGTAGAAGCTATAGCCAACGCAGTCCGCTTACTCAATCCATGAGTCAGATACGTATTCACTAGTACAATTACCGCACCACCAATTAAAGTAGTCAGTAAGGCGCTGTGCCCGAGTAAGATGTTAGGGATAATACCAAACACGAGCACACCTACTGAAAATGCCAACCCAACAAGGGCAGTAAAGCCTCGCCAAAACCCAACCAACACTACCAATAGAGCAAACACACCAATATATACCCAGAGAACTGGTAAGCGATATTGTTCGACTATAACGTAATCGTTTGGATCAGTACCAACCCGCGCTACCACCACTTCATCCCCCACCTCAAGTTTCGACACCAGCACCCCAGGTTGCGTCGCAAACACCGTAACGAGTTCTTTGTCGTCCATACGTATGCGCACGTCTTGCTGGAAACTGACCACCTTCCCTGCGTATTCATCTTCCCGAAGCCCTTCCAGCCCAATTACTGTCGCTCGTGCATAGCTCATAAAAGGGCTTAAGTTCTGGTCCGCGGCTGCCAAAGAAAACCCAACCACGCGACCGAGCTGGGCCGGCAGTACGACGAATTGTGCGAGCCACACCCCTACCAACACCACGCACAAAAATACACCAACACTAAAGCGTGCTGC
>CAZZBG010000057.1:0-1640 GCA_964652865.1 uncultured Candidatus Saccharibacteria bacterium | reverse complement strand
ACTTTTGCTCTGGACCAGCCTTGGTCGAGCAGTACTGTAAAATCACCAATCTCTTGCGGTATCTCGTGCGCTGCTATTGCAAACGCTGTAGAAAGACCGAGAGCAGGATTGGCAATATACACCAGTGCAATAACCACACCATCGAGCAAATTGTGTAAGCTGTCCCCAATTACGACAAGCCATGTAATTGCTTCGGTGTGCTCAGAATGAGCTGCAGTCTCTGTGTGTGGACGGTGAAACGTATTGGTAAGCACCCGCTCCAACACAAAAAAACTAAAGAAGCCAACCAGCGCAGCAGCAAACACGAAGTGTGGCTCACTCACCGCTTCGACCGCTTCAGGAAACAGATCAAGAAAACTCACTCCCAAAAAACTACCTGCAGCGAACGCCAACAGAGGCAACATGAGTTTGCGCACCCAGTCCATGCGCAGCGTTAACAACACGCCCCCAAGGAGCGAGAATAACCCAGAAATTAAACCAAAAAGTATAAGCATAGAATAATGTATTATAAATGTATAATAACCGTGAAAAATAAAAAACGCAAAGCCCTCATGGACTCTGCGCTGATGCCGTACAGGCATGAACATGTCTACCCACACAAGGGTCTACACAGAGCATGACAAGCGTTGCCAGGCCAGCCCCGAGCGCTAACTCCGACAGCCAAGTTCCACTTTGTGGCGCAAGCGCAGAAGCGCTTACCCAACCAAGCAAAAAACTAATGGTTGTTGTGAGTAGAAATACAATAAGTACACCTACACGCCGCGCCCAAGTCGATTGCTGAGCAACCAACATCACGCACATTACACCCGTATGAATGAGTGCGTGTACCTCTATCGCAGTGCCAGATGTATCGCTGTGTAACTCCAACGCGCGGGATAACATACCATCGGTAAAGGTGTGTAAGAAAAACCCTGCGACTCCTACAGCAAGTGCGGAAGTTGCATTCAGCGCAATGCGCGATGCATATACACACACAGCGCCAAGTAAAATAACCCACAATGCACCACCGCGCATTGATTCCACCACATGCTCAAGTAGCCCAAGCAAAGACAATAACGCTGCAAAGCGTATGCACAAATTCATACTTCCTCCTAGAGAAGTTGGTTTTCATTTATTTTTAGACATACTGCCCTGTGTCAGTTCAAGGCAATACCGAAATGTTCGTAACTTATGTTAACGCAAATTACTTGCATTTGTCAATTAGTTGCAATATAAAATAATTTGTTGTATAATGCATGTATGCATACAGGTTCCTTCGAGCACATACTTAAAGAAGCAGGTTTTCGGGTAACGAGCGGCCGAGTTGCTGTTTTAGACGTGCTCGCCACTTCCCCTGCTCCATTGAGTACTAAGGATATCTTAAAAAAAGTCCCGTCCGCTGCAAAAGTAGACCAAGCAACTGTCTACCGCATGCTTACTGCCCTGCGCGAAAAAGGCATCGTGCAGATAGTTAATATGGAGCACGACCACGCACATTGGGAATTAGCTGGTCACCACCACCATGTCATTTGTGAACAGTGTGGGTCAGTGACCGAGCTTGAAAGCTGTGACATTGAAGCACTCCAAAAAGCAGCAAAAAAAATTAGCGGCTTCCCCACTATTTCACGCCACTCCCTTGAGTTTTTCGGCACCTGTACTGC
>CAZZBG010000056.1:0-4837 GCA_964652865.1 uncultured Candidatus Saccharibacteria bacterium | reverse complement strand
TTCGCCAAGGCTACGGCTGGCTTACGCCAATGTAGATTTAGCGAAGGTTGAGACCACAGTTATTGTATTTACAAAAAAGCCCCTACTGGGGCTTTTTATTTTACACGCTTTTACACCGCAGGGGCATCTGTTGGAGGCACTGGTGCAGACTTGCGCAATTTAACTGCTGCCTTAAATGCTTCACCAGCTTTAAACTTTGGTGTATTGAGTTCAGGGATCTGAATCTTTTGACTTGGCTGCCGTGGATTCACCCCAATGCGTGGCGCGCGGTGCGACACGCTAAACTGACCAAAGCCAGATATGTTTACTTTTTCTCCACTGCGCAGCTGATCGTAGATAATAGTAATTAACGTATTCAACATACGCTCTGCTTCGCTGTGGGTAATAGATAGCCGTGCGGCTAAAATTTCAGTAAGTTCAAGTTTGTTCATAGTTGGTCCTTTTTAAAAATGAGGACTAATTGAGCTACTAATAGTATAGCACAAATAAGCGGGAATTAACGGAAAGAAAAAAGGAAGTCGAATGTCCTCACGTCATAAAGTCTTCACACCTGAATAGAAGTCAGAAAAAAGGATAACTCAAAATCAAAACTTAAAACTCAAAACTGCAACTGTAAAGTCAAAACTTAATTGTATTGCAGTTTACAGTTTTGATTTGAAGTTTTGACTTCTCAGTTTTGACTTTTGATTTAAAATTGTGTTTATTTGGTTATTTATCACATTTCGAAGTTAGATGGGCACCATCTGACATAATACTTACCGTTACGATTTGCTGATGTATCGACACAAGTAAACAAAAGGTGTTCGTGTCAGATGGTGCCCATCTAACGGCGCCATCCAACTCGTAACTTAAACAAAAAAACCGCAAATGCGGTTTTTTTCTATTACCTACCCTTCGGCCGTGAGCTCAGGATCGAACGACAACCTAACTCCTAATTCCTAATTCCTATTTGCTATTTCCTATTTCGCTGGTTTCTCTTCTGTGTGGGAATTTTTGTACAGCGTACCAAGCACACCATTTACAAACTTACCACTCGCATCTCCACCAAAAGTTTTAGCCAACTCCACTGCTTCGTTAATTGCTACTTTGGGTGGCACTTGCTTTAAAAACTGTAACTCGTAAATACCTAAGCGCAACACACTTCTGTCTACAGAACCAATCTGATCCACTGGCCATTCTGGTGCGGTTTCTGCGAGTACGGTATCTATTTCCCCTAAGTGCGTCACCACGCCACGTAATAGCTCACGAGCAAAAGCGTGGTCATCCATCCCTGGTGCTTGCTGCTCCAGATTTAGTGCCAAAACTTCGTCTACATTTTGTTTCTGACCGTTAAAGTCCCACTCAAAAAGGGTTTGCATAACAACGGCCCTGCTCAAATGTCTGTTTGCCATATAAAAAAGCTAATCAGCTTTTTAGCTAACTAGCTTTTTAGCAAGTCACTTCTCACACAAGCTAAAGCAGCTAAGTAGCTAACAGCGCTGGGTTATTTAGTGACTTTACGACCTTTGTAGTATCCGCAATTTGGACACGGCAAATGAGGCTTGGTTGGCTGACCACAGTTCTTACAGGTTGCAACTTGAATAGGCTTGAGCGCGTGGTGGCTTCGGCGTTGGTTACGACCAGAACGGGTCTTGTGTTTCTTTGGGACACCCATAGGTTTAAAAATTCAAATTACAAATATCAAAATCCGTAAAGGAAAGCGAAACTAGAGGAATTATAAGGAAAAAATTCATTTTGGTCAAATCTGAGCCAGCAACATCCATAGGCCTGCTCATATCCGTAGGCATTCGTAGATTCGTAGGGATATCCGTAGATCTGTAGTAAACAAAAAAGCCACGAACACAGAACCTAGAGCGCCATGTAATATTACGCTGGTTTGTCGTGACCTTGATAGCGCCCCCAATCCGTGCGATACGGAATCAGGAGCATGAAATCTGGCTCTAAGCCAAATAAAAAACCGTAGAATACGGGTGTTTTTAGTTTTGCGGGTGTTTGTATGTAGACGTATAGTACCTTCTTGTTGCGGATTTGTCAAGACTCTTGGATAAACCGAAAAATAAGGCTTAAATAAAGCGAAATTAAATTCCAAACCTCAAGCACCAAATATCAAATAAATTCCAATATTCCAATTAAAAGCCAAAGTTCCAAACAAATACATATTCTCGTTTTGGAAATTGGTACATTGGAGTTTGTTTGAGTTTTGGGTTTTGTTATTTGTTGTTTAAAAAAAGCCGGAGCACTCGCTCCGGCTTATCTCCTACTCTTTACTAGCAGCTAGCAACTAGTTACTCGTTACTCTGTTAGTACATTCCGCCCATGCCGCCCATACCACCCATTCCTCCCATAGGTGCTGCTGGTGCATCTGACTTTGGCTCAGGTTTGTCTGCAATAATTGCTTCTGTGGTCACCAAAGTAGAAGCCACAGATGCGGCATTTTCTAGTGCTAACCGAGTTACCTTTACTGGGTCAACAATCCCCGCTTGCATCATATCTGCCACAACCCCTTTATCCCAAGACTCTTCTTGGTATTTGGAGAAGTCATACCCGCAGTTTGCTGGGCTCTGTTCGTTTTGGATGTATCCGATAATCCCTGTTGGCTCCACTCCAGCATTCGCCGCGATTTGGCGAAGTGGTGCTTCGAGCGCAGTGCGAATAACTTTAACACCTGCACGTTCAATAAACGTCATGTCTTTACCAAAACTATCAAGCTTTGGGGCAATGCGGGCAAGTGCGGCACCACCACCAGCAACAATACCTTCTTCTACCGCTGCTTTGGTTGCATTGAGTGCATCTTCTATCTTGAATTTCTTGGCTTTCATCTCGGTTTCGGTAAATGCGCCTACCTTGATAACGCCAACCCCACCAGACAAGCGTGCAATTCGTTCTTGCAACTTCTCTTTGTCATATTCGCTGTTCGAGTTTTTGTACTCGTTGCGAATTTGGTTTACTCGGTTTTCCAAAGCAGTTTTTTCACCTTGTCCGTCTATGATGGTTGTGAACTCTTTGGTAGCAATCACTTTGCGGGCACGACCTAGCTGTGTCAACTCTGTTTTGTCGAGCTTGAACCCAAGATCTTCGGTAATTACCTGTCCACCGGTTAGCACAGCAATGTCCAACAACATTTCTTTGCGGCGGTCACCAAACCCTGGAGCTTTGACTGCCAAAATGTTAAATGTACCGCGAAGTTTGTTCAGCACAAACGTTGCCAAGGCTTCCCCTTCAACGTCATCGGCAATAATTACCAAATCTTTTTTTCCACTCTGGGCTACTTTTTCCAACAACGGCAACACATCTTGCACACTGGAAATCTTTTTGTCAGTAATCAAAATGTATGGATCATCCCACACCGCTTCCATGCGTTCGGAGTTGCTTACCATGTAGGCAGAGACAAAACCTTTGTCGAAGCGCATACCTTTTACCACTTCGTGCTCAAGCCCTACTTTTTGCCCTTCTTCTACGGTAATAACGCCGTCTTTACCTACTTCGTCCATGACTTGCGCAATCAACTTACCTACTTCTGGGTCAAGGGAAGAGATAGTAGCTACTTGCTCTATTTCTTCTTTGGTCTTTATTTCTTGCTTCACTTTGGAAAGCTCATCTACCACAAAACGCACTGCTGCATCCATACCACGCTTAATGCTGTTGGCGTGCGCAGGAGCAATCGCTGCAGCTTCGAACCCTTGTTCTATCATTTTTTGTGCCAATACAGTTGCAGTAGTTGTACCATCCCCTGCAATTTCGTTTGTCTTGTTGGCAACTTCTTGAATGAGTGACGCGCCAATGTTTTCGAACTTGTCTTCGAGGTCTATTTCTTTCGCAACCGTAACCCCGTCGTCGCTAATGATTGGGCTGCCAAAACCTTTGTCGATAATTACTGGCTTCCCCGTTGGGCCAAGGGTTACTTTGACTGCATCTGCTGCAATATTTACACCATTCATGATTGCCATCTTAGCGGCAAATCCTTTTTTTATAAGTTTAGACATATTTCACAGATTACGGATTTCACGGATAACACAGATCCCTTGCAAGACGTTTCAAAGAAGAAAAAACAATCTGCGGAATCCGTGATATCAGTGTATCCGTGGACTTAATTATTCAATAACAGCCAGAACGTCTGACTCGTCTTTTTCATGACCGACGTAGAGCACTTTGTACTCAACTTTTGTACCGTCTTCGTCTACTTCTACTTCGTCACCGCTGTACTTACCAAACACGACTTCGTCACCAATTTTTAAACCAAGTTTGGTAATTTCTTCTCCGGTGCCTACGGCAACAATCTTGCCACGAGCTTTCTTTTCCTTTTCAGCTGTCGCAGCGAGTACAATGCCGCTCTTTGTTACTTCCTCTTCTTTAATCGGAGCAACTAAAATACGATTGCCAATTGGTTTTACTTGCATATATATCCACAGATGCACAGATGACACGGATTACACAGATGTGCACTGTAGATACTTTTTCAGTATCGGTGTTATCTGTGATATCAGTGTATCTGTGGTTTATTAATTATTAACTGAGAGTATAAATTGTCTTTAGATTATCACTCTCTAGCACTGACTGATAATAGTGTAGCAAAGCCCTAGCCCCTGTCAACGTTGACAAAGCACATCCATTTTTGCGCAGTTAAAAGTTCTAACCCTGCACTGATGTTTGCCGAAAAGCCCTGCAAAACCACTACCCCAACCCTCTATTTACCGTCCAAATCCAACCACTGTAAGTTTATTGACAAAACATACCAAAAGTGGTAAAATGCTAAAGTTTTCTGGATACTGTGCTTAACAACAGCTTTACGCGTCCATGATTGTGCATACTCACCCATACACAGCCATGGCCCTGTAAA
>CAZZBG010000055.1:0-4875 GCA_964652865.1 uncultured Candidatus Saccharibacteria bacterium | reverse complement strand
TCGTTGTTGGGAGTCAGGAAGACGCGGTCGTGGTAGCTCGGGGTGTTCGTTTTGTGCCAGATGAGTTGCGTGGAGCTGGTAGGTTATTGCAGCGTCGGTAATAGTATGAAATAAAAGAAACGGACCGAGTAGTTTTTACCTACTCGGTCCGTTTGAAAGTTTAGGCTCGTGGGCCTAGGGGTGTGAATGTTCGCACAAAGTGTTTGTGCCTGTTTCGTGTGGAAAGTGAATACCCCCACGTCGCGATTTTGAACAATGGTTTGCACACACACCAGCGCCAGATAGCTGCGGTGCATTGGTACAAGAATTTTTCTTGCCAGCGCACAGCAGGAACATCTTGTACTGCAATGGATTTTAGAGAAATACGCTGGGCGAGTTCGGGGAACTCGTATTGCAACACTCGACTGTACAACCAGAACTGGTGCGCTTCCACTTCTGGGTTGTAGCACACGAGTACGAGCTGGTGTTCGCTTTGTTTGTTGGTGAGCCATACAAACGTTGCTCGCGCGTCGGTCAGTGCATCATGTGAAGGTGTTTTGAGTTTTTCGACTACTAACCCACTGGATATAGCAAAAGCGTACATGGCATCGCCTAAGGTTGTGTCACCATTGCGCGCTTGCTCGTTATGAACGAGTACTACGTCGGCTGCGCTAACTAGGTTGTGAGTTGCCTGAATACAGGCTTTACTGAAAGCGCTTAGCTCTGGCTTGGTTGCTGAGGCAAACCCTTCGGCGATAATTATGTGTATTTGCATTTACTTATTTGATTTGTGACGTGCGTCTCTAGTTACCACACAATACATTCTTTACTTTTTCCAGTCAATTATACTCTCTGTGTAAAAATACGTTTTCTTTTGTCCTTAGATTAAGCGAGAAAATACATGTGTCACTGTGAAATAATGCGTAGATACCTGTTGTAGTAGTTAGTGCTAGCAACAAAACTGCTGGGGCAAGCAAGCCTTGGTGGGTATAAGCATTAATATTTGAAAGGAACAACAATCTATGAAATTAAACAAAAAATTAGCTTACGGTGGTGCGACTGCGGCTCTCGCAGTCGCACTCCTTGCTGGGGGCGGGGCAGTGGCTGTACAGGCTGCAGCCAATACAACGGCTACTGGCCCTGCGGGTCTTGTTACCAAAATCGCGCAAAAGTTTGGCCTCAAGGAGGCAGATGTGCAAGCGGTGTTCGATGAAGCACGCGTTGCGCACCAGCAAGAGCGTCAAGCTCGCATGCAAGAACGGCTGACGCAGTTGGTAAGTGAAGGCAAGATTACCGAGGCACAGAAGCAACTTATTGTTACGAAGATGTCTGAACTTGTGGCGGCTCGAGCCCAAGAGATGGACGCACTCAAAGATAAAACTATGGCAGAGCGCAAAGCGCTTATGGATCAAAAACGGACCGAGCTTGAAGCATGGGCAAAGGCAAATGGGATAGATACACAATATCTTATGCCATTTGGTGAAGGTCGCGGACGTGGTGGTCATGGTATGGGCATGATGCGTGGTGAGTAAGGAATGCTTGCGCAGGACCGTATAATGTTGCATATGTAAAAAACACTTTTGCGTTATGAGAGCAGAAGTGTTTTTGTTTGTGTGGTACACTGAAAGTACAAGAGTAATACATATACGCATGCGTTTTGCTTTTTTTGCTGCTTGTTTGCTGGTGGGTGTATTTTTTGCCACCTCTAATTCTGTGGTGAGTCTTGGAGCGCGTCTTGCAGAACAAGTGTTCCGTCCTGCGTATTTTTGTATAGAAAAAAACTGGGGTGAGCCGAATTGTATTTCTCGGGAAAGTGCGTTTCATCTTGGACAGGGGAATGTATACGAACGAATATATGGTGTTGCGGGGAATAAATTGCCCGTATTGGTTTATGTGGGTTTGCAAATTTTTGGTGTTGCATTGGTGGTGTACGGTAGTCTTGGGTTAGTAAATATTTTCCTTGAGTGGCGTCGGGGTAGGAAAAATCTTTTTTGGTATTTATAACAGTGTGATTATGAAATCTTGGCGTTTGCAACTAGGTCTGTTTTTGCTTGTCTGGGCGAGTATTGTGGTCATGCTGCCACTCTACTACTACCATGCTCGTGGCATGCTCGTAGGAGGGCAGCAGGGGGTAAAAGCCGATCAAACATCGAACATCACTCCAGCGCCCCAACTGACAACAACTGGTTTGGATGCGTCACTTGTCAGGCAAGTACGTAATCCAAAATTTGTTAGTGTAGGGCAAGGGGGTAGCGGGCTTAACCCTGCGGGGAGCGGGATCGTAGTACGACAGGGGGCGTTGGTAAGATTTTATCCGTACCAGATTTTGCGTTTACATGAAGTAGTAGAAGACGCCATGGGTGCTACAGCCTTAGCGGTTACCTTTTGTGAGTTGTGCAATGTCGGCGCGGTGTATGAAAGAACGATAGACGGACAACAACTCCATTTCCGTGTTTCAAACAAGTTAGATGGTTATGATTTGTTGTTGGAAGATGAGCAAACCGGTACAGTGTGGTCGCAAGTCACTGGTCAGGCTTTGCAGGGGCGATTGGCGGGGGCACAGCTTCGCACAAAAGAGCACGAAGTGGTGTCTTTAGCAGACTTTGTTGCACAGTATCCGTATGGTCAGATTATGCAACCGCCGGTAGGTTTGAACTACGAAGTGTTGTCATATGGTGACGCTGCTGCGTTGCCCAATGCTGAACAATATATAGCAACGCATAGATTAGTACATCCCAAAACAACCGTGTTGGGTGTGATTGTTGCTGGCGTGCCCTATGCAGTTGTTTTAGAAAATGAAGTCAAAAAGCCACGTGTGGTGCAGCTCGGCAGTATTCGTGGAACTGTATTTACGGCAGCCGATGGTACGATCGGGATTAGAGATCAATCCGGCACGGACCTCTCTGCTATTAAAACGTATTGGTTTTTATGGGAGCTGCATTTCCCCCAGACAGGAATTGCGGTGGGGGTATAAAAAACTCCTGAGTGGATCAGGAGTGAAAGAACTTATTTCTTTTTTGCTACTTTTTTCACAGTAGCTTTTTTTGTAACCGTCTTCTTTGGGGTAACTTTCTTCACCACTTTTTTTACCATTGGGGCAACTTTTTTGGTGGCTTTTTCTACTTCTCCAGCAATTGCATCCCAGTGCCCTTTGAGCTCTTTGGCGAGTGCCATCATTTCTTGTGGCTCCATCTTTTTTGCTTTCTGGTACTGAGTCATGACTGTGTCTACAGTATCAGCATATGTCTTTTTGCTGACTTTTTCTAAGCCTTTGAGCTGCTTGACGACATCTTTTTTGGCAGCGTCTGCCCACTTTTGTACCTTTGCTCTGTTCTTTGCACCCTTTTTACCTGCAAAGAAATATGTTCCTGCTGCTGCGGCTGTGGCGAGTGCGGCGATGCCTGCGCCTACGGCGATTTTTTTCTGCTTTGTGTTCATGATCGTTACGTTATTTTTTTCGTTTCACGGTTGCCCGAAGCTTCTTAAAAATACCGAAAAGTGCATCTGGTACAAACCCTTCTTTGGACACGGTTGCTTTAGCTTCTTCTATTCCTTCCAAAATTGCAGCAGTCCCTGCTTGAGCGGTTTTGCTAATTTGCTTGATTGTCTTGAGGATGCTCAAAATATAGAGCATACCTACTACAAGTAACAAAGTAAGCGTAGCCACCGCAATGGTTGCTACAAAAAAGAAGATGTCGGCTTTTAAAAGGCTTTCTTGCATGTCTGTAGTATAGCACAGTTGTGAATGCCCAAATTTTCAATTTTTAATTTTTGAATAATAATACAGCTGTTTCTTCGTGCGATATTGGTAGTCTTATTGGTATAGTGCAAGTAGCTTTCGAAGCACCTTTTCGTACTGTGAGCGGATGTGTTCGTCGGTACCTACTTCCAGTACTTCATCGTTAATGGTGGTAGCAGAAGCGGTCCAGTTATAAGAACCAGAAACGTACCCTTTTTCGGTTACGATTGTTTTCAAGTGCATAATGCCTGAGTGGTCCTGTGTTGCGATGGGGATTCCGGCTCGTTGCAGTTCCGAAACAATTTTCTTTTGTGACTCAATTTTTTGTGTTTGATCTCTGTCTACAACGCCTCGTACATCGAGCCCTCTGTATTTCGCTCCGAGCAGCGCGTCCTTTATATCTGTTCTTGTAAAGGTGTACACAGTAAAGTAGACGTACTGCTCTGCATCTTGAATTGTTTGAATAATCTTTTCGTTGGCGTGTATGTCTTGGTTGTAAAATACCTCTACTTTTCGTTCTTGTGAGGGTACGTATTTGTACGAGTAGATAAGTTGCCCGCACAGCGCAATAAGCAAGGCTATTACAATGAGATAGATAAGGTCGCGAGAAGTGCGCATGCAATTTCAATTTTCAATTTTTAATTTTGCAATTTTTAGAACAGGTGGTCTGCGTTTGCTAGCTAAGTTTCTGTTTAGCGGTGGAGATAATTTTCTGGAAAATTAACGTCAGTTCATGTGCTTCAGTCCATAGAGATTTCATAGTCGAGGCATGTTCTGGAAAAGTTGCTTCTAAAAGACGGAGCCAATACTTTGTTTCTTGTGCTTCTTTTTTACTTATATAAATTTTATTTATAAAATCTTTCGGCGAGCTGGCGCCATTGGCTTCCATATAGTTCGCGCCGATACTTGTTCCGCTTTTTACGAGTTGAATTATAAGAGGGGTTGAAATA
Source organism: uncultured Candidatus Saccharibacteria bacterium (assembly GCA_964652865.1). Taxonomy (GTDB): domain Bacteria; phylum Patescibacteriota; class Doudnabacteria; order UBA920; family UBA920; genus JAEUSE01. The sequence goes on along the minus strand of CAZZBG010000055.1, from coordinate 207 downwards.
GGGTCGCGAGGCAGATTTTTACACAGTAGTAGGATTTGCGTACCGTAGACTGCAACTCGCTCTTCGAGATTATAACTAACGGGTCTTTCTAACATTGCATTTAGTATAAAATTGCAAAATTAAAAATTGAAAATTCTGTTTTACACGCTTCGGCGGATTTCGCGTTCGGTGTCGCGTTTTTTAATGTATTCGCGTTTGTCGATTTTT
>CAZZBG010000054.1:3350-5241 GCA_964652865.1 uncultured Candidatus Saccharibacteria bacterium | reverse complement strand
TATGTCTTTAGACCTCAACGACATGAAAGTGGGGACCATTATCTTGTACAACGGCGAACCGTTCCAAGTTATATGGTCAAACCGTATGCGCACTGCTCAGCGCAAACCAGTTATGCAAACCAAGCTTCGAAATGTCATTACTGGCAAAGTAATGGAGTACTCTTTTAAGTTTGGAGAACGCATAGATGAAGCAGATGTATCTCGCGAACGGGCAAACTTTTTGTACACCGATGCAGATGGTACACACTTCATGAGCAATGAAACATTCGAGCCGATTGATTTCAACAAAGAAATAACTGCAGAACAAGAACAGTTCCTAAAAGAAGGAATCGAAGTGAGCGTGCTCCGCTTTAACGGGCAACCAGTTTCTATTGAATTGCCAATTAAAGTAGCATACAAAGTTACCGAATCCCCTCCTGGCATAAAAGGTGACAGCGGTGGTACAGTGACGAAGAAAATCACTTTGGAAACCGGTCTTGTAGTTGATGCTCCTTTGTTTATAAAGGAAGGCGAAACAATCATTGTAGACACACGCACTGGTGAATACATTGAACGATCAAATGCATAGCCACGTAGCTTTTTAGCTACTAGCTTTCTAGCTTCTAGGAAACACATAAAAGACTGCCAAACGGCAGTCTTTTATTGTTCCCGCAATGTTTTTAGAGCTAAAAGTTAGAAAGCAGGAAGCTACTTATTTCAGTTGATTTATATAATTACTTGCAGCCAGAGCTGCTTTGGCACCTTCTCCAGCTGCAATAATAATTTGCTCACCCCACGCATCATTTGCATCTCCCGCACAAAATAACCCAGAGACTGTAGTCTCCAAGTTGTTGTTTACTTGAATTTCACCTCTATCATTTTTTTCTACCAAGGAAACAAAATCTGTGGATGGCACATAGCCAATTTCAACAAATACCCCAGACACTGGAAGCAATGAAATTTCTCCACTTTGTTTTTGGACTCTAAGTCCAGTAACCCCCACTTCCCCTACTACCGCAACTGCTTTAGTGCTATTTAAAAAAGTGATATTTGCCGCACTTTCTACTTTCCCCCGCAACACCGCATCGCCACTGAGCTGTTCGTTAATATTCACACTATAAATTTTGTTTGCCACACGAGAAAGTGCCAATAGCGCATCGAGCGCGCTATTGCCGCCTCCAACAACTGCAACATCTTTTCCTTTATATAAAGGTGCATCGCACGTCGCGCAGACAGCAACCCCTTTTCCGTAATGCTGCTCTTCTCCAGGGATTCCTAAGTGCCGTGGGTTTTTCCCCGAAGCGATGATGACTGCCTTAGCGTACAACGGGCCAATAGTTTTGGTTTCGACCGTAAAAATTGTTACATTTTTCTCTACCCCCGTAACTTCTACTCCTTCTTTTACTTCTAAATCTGAACCTACATGATCTAAGTGCTCTCTGAACTTGAGTGCGAGTTCCGCACCGGAAACCATGGAGTAACCAGTGTAATTTTCTACATCGCTACTCCATACCATTTGCCCACCAATGTCTTTGGTTACAACAACAGTTTTTAGTTTTTTTCGCGCTGCGTAAATAGCTGCAGTCATACCAGCAGGTCCAGCTCCAATGATGATGATGTCGTACATGGGAAGAGAAGAAATAGAAAGATAGGGATTAGTATTTAGGAGTTAGGAGGCAGAAAAATAAATTCCAAATCACAAGCACGAAATAACAAATAAATTACTATCCTCCGGCTGACGGGCGAAAATCCAAACAAATACATTTTCATATTTTGAGCATTGACGCTTTGGAACTTATTTGTGATTTGATGTTTGTATTTTGTGATTTTCTTATCTTTCTCGTTACTAGTTACTAATTACTAGTTACTCGTATTGTAACATGGGCTAATTTCAGATACTATATACCCACAC
>CAZZBG010000054.1:0-3250 GCA_964652865.1 uncultured Candidatus Saccharibacteria bacterium | reverse complement strand
TTACTAGTTACTCGTATTGTAACATGGGCTAATTTCAGATACTATATACCCACACATATGACTACCGAAAAACACCCATCAACACAACTCCTTGAAAGAAACTCGAACATCTTTACTGGGAAAATCCTCCTCGTTAATCCACCTGAGCTATCTGCAGTAGAAGCATTGCTTGCGCTAGACCCAGTACCAGAACTCGCAGTCTCTTGCCAAAACTACGACTTGTACAAGCAAGTAACAGTCAAGGAAGTCCCTGCCACATTCGAAACACACCACAGTAACGAAGGGTATTTTGAGACAGTAGTGGTTTTTTTACCCAAGAGTGACGCAGAGATAGAAATGGTCTTAGCATGGGCACGGCTTACCGTTCCTCTTGGCGGAACAGTAGTGCTTATTGGTCAAAACAACGCCGGAATCAAATCAGCCAAAAAGACTCTTACAGAAATGGTAGGCGAAGTAACATTTACAGACAACGCCAGACATTCTGCACTCTATACCGCCACGCGTACCATAGAGGGCAGTGCATTTTCACTCGCTGACTACTGGCAGAGCTACGAGCTGCCAGCCTTCCCCACGAACAAAGAGCAACCACCACTTCGTATTTTCTCCCTTCCAGGAGTGTTTAGCCACGGCCGCTTAGACGAAGGCACAGAACTTTTACTCAACAATCTCCCAGCTATACCGCCAAAACATAACGTATTAGACTGGGGGTGCGGAAGTGGCGTTATTGGCGCCGCTTTGGCTTCCCAGAACCCAACAACACAGGTTGATCTGGTAGACGTCAGCGCGCTTGCACTTGCCAGCGCAGAACAAACTGTGACGCAGAATGCCTTACTGAATTGCGCAGTAATCCCCAGTCATATATTTTCTGGAATCACCAAAGAATATAACACTATTATTGCCAATCCCCCATTCCATAAAGGGCACGATACACACTACGGGGACTCAGAAACGTTTCTGACCGAAGCCCGCAAACATCTACTCGACTATGGACACTTGTACATCGTAGCCAACTCTTTCTTACACTACGAACAATTCATGGAATCTTCCTTCGGTTACGTAAAAACTGTTTTCAAAACCAACAAATACAAGATTCTCGATACAGTCAAAACAGCGAAAGTGGCACCAGGGAAGTTAAAAACAAAAAAGCGTGGGCACAGAAAAAATATAGACGAAACCCTCGATGACCCAACGCTTATTGATGGAGATGAGTTTAACTATTAAGTGCCACTTACCCTCTCGAAAGTAAATATTCTACTGACGCACCCAGCAACTCTGGGTGCGTTTTAAATATATCGGTACCATGCCCACCCGTGTCGTACATAGTAAGGCTGCCGCCGTACAAGCCATGCAATAGTGCAGACTGCTGGGCGTTATCTGCGTCATCCCGACTGGTAACAAAATACGGTTTTACCGCATAGTTTGCAGGATCCTGTACTCGAATATCTTCGCCAATATTTACCCCATGGTAATCAAGCCCCGCCGACAAAAGCAGTACCCGCTCTATCCACTCGTACTCCATAGAGACCCGCAAAGCAATATTCGCACCAATACTCGCCCCTGCCAAAACCATGTCTGGCATGATATCGTCTTGTCGCTCACGAATAAAATGCACAGCTGCATGCGCATCTAAAATATAGCTTCTGTGCTGCTCACTCGTAAACATCTTGTAATCCCCTCCACCACTTTCTCCATGACCACGGAAGTCAACCGCCAACGCATTACACCCTTTACGAAATAAAGCTTCTGCGAAAGGAAGCCAAGACTTTTTAGTGGCAGGCATCATGTGAAATAACAAAGCAGTCTTCTGACTCTTTGCGTTCCACCACAGACCCGCAATATCTACACCGTCTTTCGTCGTAAACTTTATTTTTTCCATACATTACTTTCCGGTCTGGCATGAACCATGCAAGGCACATGCTCTCGTCTTTAATATACGGATTTTAAACTGTGTATATGACTCAAAATGAAAGATGCTCATGTACAGACTAAAAATGATAGCCAAAGCCACCAAAAGCACCAGCACCATTGCGAGCTTGCGTGAAATACGATGTCGAACTGAACCTACTGTCATCCTAAGAATTACATTACTCGCACTCTTGTGCTTCTAACCACTTTTCTGCATCGAGCGCTGCTTTACAGCCTTCTCCAGCAGCGGTAATCGCCTGCCTGTACCGATGGTCGTGCACATCTCCAGCAACAAAAACCCCTGGTATAGTCGTCTGCGTAAATTCGGCTGGTACAATATACCCTTTTTCATTCACCGTAACTCCTGAGTCTGCAAAAATTTTGGTAGCAGGCGTATGCCCAATTGCCGCAAAATATCCTTGTGCAGGAATCGTTGTCTCTTCTCCAGTTTCATTGTGCTTGACCACAACACCTTCTACAGTCGAATCTCCTAACACATCCACCACCGTGACGTTTGTTACAAAAGATATTTTAGGATTATCCTGCGCTCGCTTGAGCATTATTTTGGAAGCTTTAAAAGTGTCTCGGCGGTGAATAATCGTTACCGAGCTACAAAATTTGGTCAAAAAGTTGGCTTCTTCCATGGCGCTATCACCACCCCCAATAACCACCGCAGCTTTTCCTTTAAAGAAAAAGCCATCACATGTAGCACACGCCGAAACCCCTTTACCTCGAAGGCGCTGCTCATTTGGCAAATTGAGCCAGTTCGCATCTGCGCCTGTAGCAATTATTACTGCTTTTGCCCGAAAGCTTTCTGTATCTGTTGCCACCACTAATGGTTGCGCACTAAAATCAACTTTTGTGGCATTTTCGTATACCATCCGCACACCAAAACGCTCTACTTGGGAAATCATGTTTTGCATTAACTCCGGCCCTTGAATACCTTCTGGAAAACCAGGGAAATTCTCTACTTCTGTAGTTTGGGTCAGCTGCCCACCTGGAACCATCCCAGCAATAATCACTGGGTTCAGATTCGCACGCGCAGCGTAAAGCGCAGCGGTGAGCCCTGCAGGACCACTACCGATTATAACGAGCTCATGTGTTGTTTCATTCATACGATTATCTCTAAAAATATGCAATAGTACTGTAATTCTTCCATATTGCCCTAGCTCTACTATACGGTCGTTGAAAGTATTTGACAAGTTTTTACGAGCGGGTTAAACTGAGCAGCCGTGGGGCGTAAACCTGTGGCGCGCTTACTAGCTAAACTGAACCAAGAGCCTGCATAACGCACAAACTCTTGGACAGTAACGAAAGGAGACCTCACCATGGTCATCGTATTAGC
>CAZZBG010000053.1:0-5452 GCA_964652865.1 uncultured Candidatus Saccharibacteria bacterium | reverse complement strand
TTTTTTGTTCTTGCCCCCATGTACGACGTCACAGACGTCGCTTTTCGACATGTGGTAAGTAGCGCTGGCGCCCCAGATGTGTATTTTACCGAGTTCGTTTCTACAGACGGGCTCATGAGCCACGGAAAAGAAAAGCTCATGCACCACTTACTCCGAGAAGACTCTGCTACTCCCGTAGTCGCCCAACTCTTTGGAGCCAATCCAGAGAAATACACTGGTGCTGCACAACTCGTTGCAGAACTAGGGTTTCAGGGTGTAGACATTAACATGGGTTGTCCAGATAAAAATATTATTAAAGGCGGGTCATGTGCAGCACTATTTCGCACTCCAGAGTTAGCACGCAATATCGTCTTAGCTACAAAAGCTGGCGCAGGTGACTTACCTGTGTCCGTAAAAATTCGAATTGGCGACACAAAAATAGATTGGGAACACTGGATAGCTACACTCTTAGAAGCACAACCAGCTGCAATTTCTATTCACTTGCGCACACGAAAAGAAATGTCGAAAGTCCCCGCGCATTGGGAACTTATGCCAGAGATTGTGCAGTTCATTCACAGTCACACAACACCCGAAACCCGCCCGCTCATCATTGGCAACGGGGACGTACTCACCACCCAAGAAGGTAGAACGAAAATAGAGACTACAGGGTGTGATGGCGTCATGATTGGTAGAGGTATTTTCCAAAACCCATGGGTATTTGCCAAAGATGCAGAAACTCCACGGAGCACCAAAGAAAAAGCAGCGCTACTGTTACTCCATGCACAAAAATATGAACAGTACTTCCAAGGAGTAAAACTACTCGAGCCTTTAAAACGGTTTTACAAAATATACATCAACGGCTTCGAGGGTGCAGCAGAAATCCGCGAAGCACTGTATAAAACTCAATCCGTGGCTGAAATATCACACGTGCTCAAGACGCACACTATTATATAGGTGCAGACATAAGAGCCATCAACATAATCACCACATATGCCTAGATTAGCAAAGCCTGAAGAACTTACTACCAACTATACCAGCCGAGAACTCTTACGAGATGCTTGGGGGTACATCAAGCCCGCAAAAGGCAAGCTTTTGCTTGTTTCGCTTTTAGCAATATCACGAGAGCTAGTTGCGCTCTACCCAGCATTTGCATTCTCACAAATAATTACTCTACTAAGTAGTGGGGATCGCACTGCGCACCTGACTGAGCTTCGGCTTATTTTTGGTCTCTACATAGTCGCCATGTTCTGGCAGATTGGCACGTACTATTTCTATAAAATTGCAAGCATAAGTCTTGTCCAAAAGCTTGGTTTTGATGTCGAAAGAAAATCTATTCAACACCTGCTTGGTGTTCACATAGCTTGGCACGAAAAAGAAAACTCCGGCAACAAGATGAAACGGATGAACAACGGCATTGGCGGGATACAGCAAGTCGTGCAATTATGGCTCAACAACATTATCCCTATGTTAATTGGCTCTGTTGGTGCAGTAGTGATCTTATCACGCATTGACCCATTTACAGGAATCGTATTTGCTATATATGTAGCAGTCTACTACGCCATCTCGCACGCAATGGCACCCTCTGCTGCTGCAGCTGTAGATAAAACAAACATCCAAAGTGAGAAAGTGAACGGCTTGGAGTATCAAGCAGTTCATAATATCCGCACTGTCAAAGTTATGGGCATGCGCGCCCCCCTCCTTACCAAGCTGCAAGAAGAATTCAGCACCTTGTACGAGTTAATCCGAAGGCGAACAATAGTTTTCCAAAAACGTAACACTCTGCTCGCTCTCTGGACACATGGCGTACGTGTTTCTTTGTTAACGTATATTTTATATTGGACTGTGCAAGGCAAATACGAAGTCGGCTTCTTTATTCTATTTGCTGACTACTTCTCCAGAATTCGCGAAATCGCCTCGAACCTTTCTGATCTTGGTCAAGAACTAATAATTTCTCGGTATTCTGTAGGTAGACTGCAAGAAATGCACTCACTACCCATAGTAGAAAATGCAGATAATGAACGGCAATTACTTTCTACAGATTGGCGCCAACTATCACTTGATGCTGTAAGCTTTACCTACGAAAAGGAACAAGTACTCAACAACATTTCTCTAGAGATAAAGCGAGGAGAGAAAATCGGCATTGTGGGACTTTCTGGTGCTGGCAAGTCAACGCTGTTTAAGTTACTGCTCAAAGAGTACGAAAACTTTTCTGGAAGCATTCAGTTCGACGGCACAGACATTAAACAGATTAAAACATCTGACTACTTCAAACATGTCGCGGTAGTCTTACAAGACACCGAAGTATTTAACTTTTCGGTAAAAGAAAACATTACACTGGCAAACGATGCAGAAAAAGACAACCCAGAATTACTCGCACGAGCGCTGCATATTTCTCATGTAGAAGATTTCTTGCACAAACTGCCCGAAGGAGTAGACTCACTCATTGGTGAAAAAGGAGTAAAGCTCTCCGGTGGAGAACGCCAACGACTGGGCATTGCCCGAGCGGTATTCAAACAACCACAGCTCCTGCTACTAGACGAAGCAACATCGCACCTCGACGTAGAGTCAGAAGAGAAAATTCAAGACTCACTGCACCAATTTTTCGAAAACGTTACTGCCATTGTTATTGCACATAGATTAACCACGGTAAAAGCCATGGACAGGATTTATGTGCTAGAAGATGGTACTATTAAGGAAAGTGGCACGTTCAACGAGCTTTACAAAGCTAAAGGCCGCTTCTATGAACTCTGGGAAAAGCAAAAACTGTAAGCTGGCAAAGCCAGCGAGCTTCTTAGCTTTCTAGCTGACAGCTTTTTAGCTTCTAGTCTTCACGCCATAGCACGCAGTAACAAGTAACTAGTAGCGTGCCAGAAAAAATTGAAAATTGAAAATTAAAAATTGCATTCTATCACCCCCTAATACCTATCCTGCTAAAACCTAACTCCTACTGTCCTATGCCCTTCAAAACCACACAATTCATCAAAAGCGTTGTCGACGAAGACCCAATCCTCGAAGATGGTCGCACACAAGTCGCCTTTATTGGTCGTTCCAACGTTGGCAAGTCGAGTGTTATTAACTCCCTTGCTGGCAATGGCAAGCTGGCTTTTGCCAGTCCCACCCCAGGAAGAACACAGACGGTAAATATCTTCTTGGTCAACAAATCGTTTTACTTAGTAGACCTCCCAGGCTACGGGTTTGCCAAAGGCTCGCACGACAAGCGAGATCAAATCATGGATATAGTACACTGGTACTTGCAGCGCCCCCAACAAGCAGAACAACTGGTAGTGCTTATTGTAGACGCCAAAGTAGGCCCACAAGAAAACGACCTCAAAATGGCACAGCTCCTCCAAAGCGCGCAACGAAGGGTTGTGGTGGTGGCAAATAAAATAGACAAACTCAAACCTAACGAGCGCCAAAAAAGCATAAACGCCATAACCAAAACGTTCCCGAACGCAGAAGCAATCATCCCCTATTCTGCCACAGAAAAAATTGGCGTCGGCGAACTCATTAAATTTATCTCTTAACTACAGTGGTTGAAGCACATAAAACGCTCTTGTCTACAAGCATCAAATGGATATTTTTTGACATGGGTGGAGTAATATTAAACGACGACGCGCCTGAGAAAAAACGACAGGAAGCACTACTTGTGATCGGCAATAAATACCTTGGCTCCATTTCTATGCAAAATGTATACGAAGCGTGGTTAGAAGCGTCTCGTATACCTGGCAGCATGGGGACAAACGCGCTCCACTGCTTACTTAAGGACTTAACTACCCCAGCCATAGAGGCAGAGTATGCATCACTTGCTTCATGCGAATACCACACTCTTTCTCAAGTCAGGCCAGAGGCATCTACAGTGCTTGAGTATTTAAGTAAAACCTACTCTCTGGGCGTCATGGCGAATCAATCGGAGCAAACAGTACAGCTATTAGAACAAGCTGGACTCTTGCAATTTTTCGCTCATCAGAAAATGTCTGCCCATGTTGGGCAAGAGAAACCCAACCCCCTCTTTTATCAAACCATTCTCGCGGAGTGCGCAGTTGGGCCTTCTGAAAGTGTCCTAATCGACGACAACTGGTATCGTGGCTTAGCTCCAGCCAAAGCTCTCGGTATAAAAACAATACTTTTTGAAAGACCTATCATACCTTTCCCAGAATCAGCCGATCCAGACTTTCATATCTCCAGCCTACTCCAACTACAGACCATTTTGTGATTCACTCCATCCCCCATTTCTTCCCCGCATTCTGCGGGGTCCCGATGCAGCATCGGGGCTATTTCTTCTCTCCATTCTCTCCATTCTCTACCCTCTATTCTCTACTAAAATGTTCGACATCATAGTAATTGGCGGTGGCCCAGCAGGCATGATGGCAGCAGGCAGAGCAGCAGAGCTCGGCGCCTCTGTTTTATTGTTAGAAAAAAATGCCAAGCTGGGGAAAAAGTTGCTCATTACTGGCGGCGGCAGGTGCAATATTACCAACGCTGAACCGGACGTACGAAAAATGGTGGCAAAATACGGACCAAAAGGCAAAGCGCTCTTTGGAGCGTTTAGCCGTTTTGGTGTTGCAGAAACTTTAGAATTTTTCCACGCCCACGGACTCCCCACAAAAGTAGAAGCAGAAAAGCGAGCGTTCCCACAGAGCAACAAAGCAGAAGACGTTTGGAAAACCTTGGTCGCTTATATGCATGCCGGAAAAGTAACCGTACAGGTGGGAGCAAGTGTTACAGAGGTCGTCATGCACGAAGGAAAAATTACTGGAGTCCGAGTTGGCAAAAAAGTACTGGCTGCAAAATCGTACATTGTCGCTACCGGTGGCAAATCCCGTCCAGAAACCGGATCCACTGGAGAGGGGTTCAATTGGATGCAGCAACTTGGACACACCATTAGCGAATCGAATGCGGCGCTTGTACCCGTAACCACCGCCGAACAATGGCAAAAGGAATTGTCTGGACTAAGCTTTCCAGAAGCGAAGCTCACCATTTGGCAAGACGGAAAGAAAGTGGAAAGCAAAACAGGAAAACTGCTCTTTACCCATTTTGGTCTCAGTGGCCCACTCGTGCTAAACATGAGTAAAGATATTCGCGACTTATACACCTACGCTCCGGTAGTACTTGGACTCGACTTGTACCCAGAGTTAGATGCAGTTGCGTTAGACAAGAAAGTGCTAGAAGTATTCAATCTCGGCAGCAACAAAAAAATTCGGAACAATCTTGGGAGCGTAGTGCCTCCAAAAATGATACCGGCACTCTTACAGTTGTGCAGTATTGACCCAGAAAAAGAGTGCAACGTTGTAACAAAAACAGAGCGAACCACACTCGTAAAGCAACTCAAAAACTTCCAGCTTACCGTGACCGGCTTTTTAGGCGTTGAGAAAGCCATTACTACTTCTGGTGGAGTAAACCTCAAAGAAATAGATTTTAAAACTTCTCAGTCAAAGCTATTCCCCAACCTTTACCTTGTGGGAGACATGCTCGA
>CAZZBG010000052.1:0-5542 GCA_964652865.1 uncultured Candidatus Saccharibacteria bacterium | reverse complement strand
TTCGAAATGAAACAAAACAACTCTTTACTATATATCAAGCAAAAGGTGTAGATGTTGGCAAGGTGATACTGGTTGGTGGTGGCTCGGGCTTGCCAGGGCTCACGGAGTTTTTTGGAGAGTTGGGTGTACCTGTGGAGCTTGGTAACCCACTACAAGCACTAACCTACCCTCCTGGGGTAGAAGCAGTACTACAGCGGTATGCTCGACATCTTCCCGTGGCTATCGGTTTGGCTTTAAACAAAGAATAACGAATTTAAGACACAATGCCTCAGATAAATTTACTAGGTCAAGACGCACAACGAAGCCCAGCCGCTTTTTCCAAAGGGCCGGTGTATATTGTTCGTTTGTTTTCGGTCATATTCCTGCTTATCTTGCTCGGTTGGGGGTATCTGTTCTTCAAAGTCCGTGCTGATAAAAACGAGTTAGAAAAAACAGAAGCCCAAGTCGAAGCCGTGCAAAAAGAAATATTAGCCATGCCAACATGGCGAGAGGTTATAGTACGACAAGGGCAAATACGAGCAGCAGAGGATTTATTAGCTGGTCAAGAAATCTGGTCTCGTTTATTACCAGAGTTAGCTCGAGTCACGTTGCAGTCTGCTAGTTATATTAGCTTTAGTGCGGATGCCAACGGCGTTGCTCGAATGTCTGTGACTGTCCCATCGTATAAAGAGTTTGACCAGTTCTTGCAGGTGTTTGATTTGCCACAGTTCAGCAGTAACTTCTCACGAATTACTGTATCTTCTGTGGGTAAATATCAACAAGGGGATACGCAGTCAGTAAAGTTTGATATTGCTGCTCAGTATAACCAGTCTTTCCTGAAGGCTACGAGTACGAAAGCTTCCAACTAATACTAAATTTGTTGAGTATGGATATTCAAGTCACCACAAAGACGCAACCGGCAAAAACGAGTTCGATAACTGGTTCATTGTTTGAAGTTGTCTTTTTGATAGTTGTTATTGTCGTTGGTTATTTTTACTTAGTAGCACCAAAATATACCGCATATAAAGACTCAAGAGATGCTTTGCAGGCGCAAAAAGATAAATTAACAGTCTTACAAGACCAAAAGAAGTCTTTTGCTGCTTTGGCTCAGCAACTGGAGTCTTCGAGCGACGCAGTTGTCGCTCTGGATGCTATACTACCACTAGATTCAAAGCCAAGTCGCTTGTATGTGTTGCTTGAGAATTTGATTCAAAGCACAGGTTTGACCTCTGGGTCAGTTACTGTTGACTCAGATCCGCAAATGGTTGTCGCAGGTCAGATGGCGACTGATTCCACTGAGGAAGCAACGGAAAGAACTACGCAGTCTATTGGAGTTAGCGTGAGCGCTACTGGTACTATAGATCAGCTCACCGCATTTTTGCGAGCAATCGAAACTTCTAATCGGTATCTAGAAGTTTCCAATCTTGATGTATCTCAAGGGAGAGGTGATCAACTCGTATTCAAGCTTGGCCTCAAGGCTTATTCCTACACGCCAGAAGTTCAGGCGGTATCGGTAATCCAATAGTTTACATATGAAAAATAGCAAAAATACAATTTTAGCACTCGTTGTCGTTGCGCTCTTTGTGGCTTCCGGGGCAGTTATATACAGAGGCTTTTTTGCCAAGACAGATGTACCAGCTGTAGTAGTAGGCGCAGCAGGAACGAATAAGGTTGTTTCTGTGATGCCGTACGGTAGCACCTTGGATTTTTCTAAGATAATTGAGAAAAGCCAGAACAGCACCACATTCAGATACGAAGTTGTTGACCCATCGTTTGTTGGTATAGAAATGAGCAAGCTGATATATTCACCAGCAGAAACAACAAGCGCCGGTAGGTAGTGTAGGTTTTCTTAAGCTCTAATTTCCTATGGCAGATAATCTTACGACGACGCCAGCGGGAGCGTCGAATTCATTTGAACAATTTCTCAACGAACACGGGCTCCTTCCTGGGCCCGTGTTCCAACGTTTGCAGGAAGAACGAACAAAACTCGGCACTGGTTTTGTGCTTGAAGAGTGGTTGATTTCTCAGAAGGTCTTGGAAGAAGAAGCACTCGCCAAAGCTAAGGCTGACTATTTCAACTTGCCTTATATTGATTTGCGGAAAAACAAAATGCCGCAAAATGCTTTTGACTTTATCCCCAAAGAGTCAGTCCAGTTTTATAACCTTGCTCCTTTTGAAGTAGATAATGGCGTTTTGAAAGTTGGGATTACCGACCCGACTAACCTCCAAGCCCTCCAAGCGCTAGAATTTGTTGGGCAAAAAAAGGGCGTGCAGGTCCAGTTGTTTTTAGCATCCACATCTTCGGTTGAGACGATTTCTGGTCGTCGGAAGAATTTGACTAGTGTTGTTGGGCAAGCTCTTCAAGAATTTCAAACAGAGCGAGATAAAGAGGTAAAGCCACGCACTACAACTCCCGTCCCAGAGAATATTGAAGGTGCGCCAATCGTGCGTATTGTGGATGTGATTTTATCAAATGCCATTGAAGCAAATGCGTCCGATATCCATATTGAACCCTCTGATACGGATGTGCGAGTTCGGTATAGAATAGATGGTATATTGCATACTTCGCTCATGCTGCCAAAGCATGTGCACCCTGCGGTGGTTTCTCGTCTGAAGATTCTCTCCAACTTAAAAATTGATGAATCTCGTTTACCGCAAGATGGTCGTTTCCATGTGGATATAGCAGGGAAGTCTGTTGACTTGCGTGTTTCAGTATTGCCACTGATTTACGGTGAAAAAGTCGTGATGCGTATTTTAGATAAAACAGGAAAGGTGCCTACTTTAGAAGATTTGGGTGTTCGGGGTATAGCGCATGAGTGGATTTTGGAAAATATTAAGAAAACCCACGGGATTTTTCTTATCACTGGGCCTACTGGAAGTGGAAAATCTACAACATTGTATTCAATTCTTTCCATGATCAATACCATGGCGGTGAATATTATAACGTTGGAAGATCCAGTAGAATATTTTATCGAAGGAGTGAACCAGAGTCAGATAAACACAGAAATCGGTTTAACTTTCGCAGCTGGTCTGCGCAGTATTTTGCGTCAAGATCCAAATGTGATTATGGTGGGTGAAATTCGCGATAAAGAAACGGCAGAGTTGGCCGTGCATGCTGCGCTGACTGGGCATTTAGTATTCTCTACTTTGCACACGAACAACGCCATTGGGGCAATGCCGAGGTTGATGGATATGGAGATTGAGCCGTTTTTGCTTACTGCATCGGTGAATGTGGTTGGGGCACAACGTCTGGTGAGAAAGGTTTGTCAGGATTGTAAAAAAGCCCAGCCAGTGCCTGAAGCTTTGGCAGCACAGCTCCGTGCAGAAGTGGAAACTGTCCCCGATGTGTATTTCGAGGGCCTGCAAAAAGGTCAGATACAAATCTATAAAGGTGAAGGTTGCGAGAAGTGTGAGAACACTGGATACAAAGGGCGTTTCGGTATCTTTGAAGTGTTGCCAATTACCACAGAGATACAAGAGCTTATTTTAAGTAAGGCGCCAAACGCAAAAATTTTGGATGTCGCTGCTAAGCTTGGTATGATTTCGCTCAGACAAGATGGTATAATTAAAGTGTTACGTGGCGAAACAACACTTGAAGAAGTAGCTCGAGTCACGAAAGAATAATTAGCCTCCTACGCATGCACATTGTTTTGTACGATGACTTGTTGCCAAGACGGTTGTTGTACGCCCACCATATACGGCGTGAGCACGGAGTGGAAGCGGCGGCAGTTGATTCAGTAGAGCAGCTTCGTGATGTTCTTACTGGGGTAGGTGTATTGGTTTTGTCCTTTGGTGGGGATACACACATAAAACGACTTATTTTAGACTCGATGCGACGTATGGGCATTCAGTGCCCTGTGCTCGTCATTGATTCTGAAGTATATGCCGAGTCTGATTATGCAGGTTTGCAAGTGTTTGCTTTCTTCCACAGGCCGAGTGTTTTAGTTACCGAAGTATTTGCTGGATTGGGCAAAATATAATTTTTTTTATACCTTTAAACTGATTCATGTATGTATAAAGCAAGTGAACTTGAATTAAATAAGTTGTTGTCGCTCGTCGTAGAACGCAATGCATCGGATTTGCATTTAAAAGTTGGCGAGCCTCCTATTATTCGTGTCGATAGTCATCTGACTCGAGTAGAGAGCTATCAGGTCATGAGTGAAGAAGTGATTTTAGACATGGCCAATCTCATGATGAACGATGCGCAGCGTGCTTTGTTTAAGCAACAGCAGGACATTGATATTTCATATTCATTTAAAGATAATGTTCGATTTCGTGTAAATATTTATACGCAGCAAGGTTTTGTGGGGATTGCGCTTCGTACAATTCCAAACAGGATCAGAACTCTCGAAGAGCTTGGGCTACCGCCTATACTCCGTTCTTTTACTGAGAAGCGACAAGGGTTGGTACTGTTTACTGGGCCGGTCGGACATGGAAAGTCCACAGCAATGGCTGCTTTGGTAAATGAAATAAACCAAAAGCGCTCGGATCACATTTTGACTATCGAAGACCCAATTGAGTTTGTTATGACGCCTGCAAGTTCTATAGTAACGCAGCGAGAAATTTCTGTAGATACTCCAAACTTTGCCCAAGCTCTGAAGGCTGCGCTCCGTGAAGATATAAACGTGCTGTTGGTTGGTGAAATGCGCGACTTAGAGTCAATCTCTTCTGCGTTGACATTGGCAGAAACAGGTCATTTGATTTTTGCTACGTTACACACCAATGATGCAGCCCAGACAGTTGATCGCATCATAGACGTGTTCCCTGCGGTGCAACAAGGCCAAGTGCGAGCACAGTTAGCGAGTGTGCTCCTTGGTATTGTTTCGTTGCGTTTGCTACCAAAGATTGGTGGTGGTAGGGTTCCGGCGTATGAAATTTTAATGTCGAACCACGCGGTTCGTAACGTGATAAGAGATAATAAAACGTACGAAATAAACAACATTATACATACTAATCTTGAAGCGGGGATGGTACCGATGGATAAGGTGTTGGCGCTGCTTGTGAAGCAGGGAGTGGTAGAGTTGGAAGTAGCGCAGGCGCATGTCGTAGATAACGATTATTTTGTGTCACTCATGCGGTAGTTTGTTTTGCTCCTTTGTTAATTTAGTTAGTACAGTGTGAGTTATGAAATTTACATACCAAGCAAGAAATAAAAATGGAGAGGTAAAGCAGGGTAGTGTTATTGCTGCTGACCAACAAAAAGCGGAGAATTTGTTGGTAGATGGTGGCTTGGTTATTATTAGCCTTGAAGCCCAAGCGGAAAATATTTTTGAACGGTTCAACGTGTTTGGGAAACACGTAAGCAGTAAGGATGTCGTGCTCTTTTCCAGGCAGCTTGCCACACTTATTGGCGCTCGAGTGCCCTTGCTACAGTCGTTGCGGATTTTAAACTCGCAAATTTCAAGCAAGCAATTGGTAGCCGTAACCCAAGATGTCATTGCTTCCATCGAAAATGGAGAAAGTTTGTCTCTGGCGCTTGCAAAACATCCAACAGTTTTTGGAAACGTGTATGTGAGCTTGGTTAAGTCCGGAGAAGTTTCTGGGACTTTGAACAAGTCACTGA
>CAZZBG010000051.1:0-5544 GCA_964652865.1 uncultured Candidatus Saccharibacteria bacterium | reverse complement strand
TTGGGTGTTGTGGGTGTAACGGTTGCAAGTGGTGAAGAAGTGGAAAAGGCGCGGGCACTGCTCAGACATGCAGGATTACAGACATGGGCACAGTCACCACGAATTCAATTGCAACTGGCAGATATGGCTGGGCAATTGTACGCGCAGACGGGGGTAGAACAAGACAAACAAAATGTGGAAGCGCACTTAGCAAAGGCTCGAAGTTTGAGTGCTGTGTATCCAAATGTATATGTGCAAAGTGCGTACTATGCTGCGTTGTACAACAACCCTTCTGATGCATTGTTGTATGCTAGAACCGGAGTGATTATTCAGCCAAAAAATTATTTGGCATGGCTCGTGTTGGCAAAAGCATACCAGCAGAATGACCAGTTGTCTGGTATGGTATTTTCTTTAGAACGAGCAGCGAGTATCAGACCGAATGATCCTTTGCTTGTGGCGCTTATAAAGCGGCTAAAGAAAGAAGGCTCAGTGAACGCGATTCAATTGTTACCCCAAAAGGGGTTCTCGCTCTCATCTTTGCCGTAATATGCGTGGTATACTGAACGTAAGGAAACGAACAGACCTATGGAGATAAAACCAATTTACATACAAAGTGTAGTAATAGCAGTTGCGGTGGTATGTTTTTCACTCGTCTGCGCCAAAGGGTTTCAGACTGGTGTTGCGATTGCACGGACAAAGTTGGTGCAGCAGCAATCAGGCGCACTCACAAAGAGCTTGGCACTGTTTTTTGCTGATCAGGATCGGTTCCCAAGTGCACAAGAGTTTTCTGACCAGCAAATCTTTGGAGTGTATGCTACGCCAGTGCCAATCACTACCGTTGCGAGCAAGCAGTGCCCAGTAGTGTTAGAGTACGAAAGCTTAACTTTCCGAGAGTTTGCTCTTCGGTATTGCACACCACGGGCAGTGGGCGACGTTCCTGCTGGGTACCATGAGATTACTAATAGACAGATAGGCTTGTAAGCGATGAACGTATTGTTACCTTATTTTTCTGCAATTTTCGGATTATTACTTGGTAGTTTTGCGAATGTGCTCATACTTCGTCTTCCGAAAGAAGCAAGTATTGGGGGGCGTTCTGCGTGTGTGCACTGCGGGCATACATTGCGGCCTCTCGATTTAGTGCCACTGCTGAGTTATGTGTGGTTGCGCGGACGCTGTCGCTATTGTAAAAAAAAGATTTCGCCACGGTACTTTGCGGTGGAATTGTTTGTTAGCTGCGCATTTGCTGCAAGTGCGTGGTATAGTAGCCCGGTGACTACGGTTGAATTTTTACAATTGGGTTTGTGGTTTGTACTCATTTTTGTAGGGATACTAACGTTCATAGTAGATTTTGAACACTACATTATTTTAGATGTTGTGACTGGTTGGGGTGGTGGAATAGTGTTGCTTTTATTGTTGGCAATAGATGGTGTGCAGGGGACTCTTGGTTTTACTTTGGCAAGCGGGGTAGTCAAGGGTATTTTGGGTGCTTTGCTTGGGTATGCGACATTCTATACAGTATGGTACTTTTCAAAGGGTAAGCTGATTGGCTTTGGTGATGTGAAATTTATGGTGTTCATGGGATTGGCCTTAGGTATCCCCTTGGTATTTGTTGGCATGCTATTTGCTTTCTGGATCGGTGCTCTGGTCTCTGTGCCTTTGCTCCTCTTTGGCTCAAAAACATTAAAAAGCAAAGTGCCATTTGGAACGTTTCTTGTTCCGGCTTTGTGGGTAGCTGCAGTATGGGGTGGCGGGTTTTTGGAGTGGTACACTGGACTTTTATCCTAACTTCTACTCCTTTGTAATTGTAAGAAGGCAGTTTTTTTTCTATACTGTAACTAGTAGTTTGTTTTTGAAACACAAATACATGGATGAGTTATTGCAAAACAAAAGAAAGGGCCAAGCAGGTCCGGTAGGTGGGTTTACTCTTATTGAGTTATTGGTTACGTTGGCTATCTTGTCCATGTTCTATGGATTAATCTTAGTCAACTTTGCAAGCTGGCGCGGTCCGCAGTATGTGCGGGTTTCTGCGAATGAGCTTTCGACCAACATTTCAAAATTACGTTCATATGCGTTAAGTGCACGAAATCTGAATGGGAAACCAGCGCAGATGTATGTGTTGAAGCTTAATACAGCAACCCCAACGACGTATGCTGTGCAAGGTGTGGAAACAACTGACGGGGGAGAGGTGTTTCGTGAAGCGATAGAAACTATTCGGTTGCCAGGGGGTGCTGCTATTCAAAGTTTGAGTCTGACGACAAAAACAGGGGTTACCTCTACTCCAGCCTGTGTGCAAATCGCTTTCAGTCTTCCTTTTGGGAGGGCATATCTGAATCCATCTTGTGATTTTAATGTGGCGAAAACACCCGGAGCTTTAGATGCTTTGTCCGATGGGCGTTTAACTATAGTCTTAGGTAAATCTGGAGTAAGTCTTACCAAAACTATAATTATGGATGCTATTTCTGGGCAGGCGTATGTACAATAATATGCGAAATGGACTCAATACAAAACAAGCAGGGCAAACATTGGTCGAGACTGTGGTTGGTGTATTTGTGCTTACCATTGGGGTGAGTACTGCACTTGGCCTTGCTGTAGCCATGTTTAACGCGTCGAGTAGCGCCGTAAAGCAGGTGATTGGTGCAGGGTTAGCTCGCGAAGGAATGGAAGCTGTATTTAATATGCGTGCAACGAATTGGTTAAAAGGTGAGTTATCAACAAACTGTTATAGCTTTACCGAGCCGAGTGCGAACAATGCATTGTGTCACAGAGACTGGTTGTTAGTTTCTTCCGCTCCTTCTACTACGTACAATTTAACACCATCTGGTGGCAATGCGAGTTATGTCTTGGATTTTAATAGCGCTGCTACCGATAGCACGCCAGTGTGGTCATTAACTCCCAGTAGCTCATTTCGTTTGTATTATGACGCTACCGCAGCATCGGGCGCCCTGTATAAAACCACAAGTACTGGTGCGATTGCCTCAGATTTTTACAGAGAAATTAAATTAGAAACTCAGTCTGTTGCTCCGTATAGTACTGCAGCTGGGAGCATTGGACCACGGTTAAAAGTCACCACTCGCGTGTGGTGGTCAGATCGAGGGTGTCCTGCTTCTAGTACCTACCCCACATCGGGGAAGTGTCGTATTGAGCTTGTGACATATCTGACAAACTGGAGAAATTACTAATTACTACCCTTTACTACTGTTTCTAGTGTATTCATATGAGTTATCTTAAACGAAAAAAATATGGTTTCCCCCCAGAAGCGAGAAGCTCTCAGCTAGAAGCTGTGTTAGGTTTTACCCTTATGGAAGTCGTTGTTTCGGTTGCGATTTTTGCAGGGGTTATTACGATGATGTTGAGCTTGTTTAACTCCACTCTACGGATCTATCGGCGAATAGAAGCGCAGCGACAAGTTGCGCAGAGTGTGCGGACTACCATGGAGTTTTTAGTGAAAGAAATTCGAAATGGTAAAGTAGATTATAGTGTTTCTGATGGTGTCACGGTACTCACTCCTATTGCTCCTTGTAAGGCGCCTGGCTTAGCTGCTTCAGCTGTGCAAGGTAATCTTGGGCAAAATTCGTACAGTGTGACTGATACGACTGTGCTTGGACTTGTGAATCTGGAAGGGGAGCGGGAGTGTATCTATTGGGTGCACGACAGTAATCCAGCTACTCAAGATGCAGCCAATAATAATAATTTGTTTATTAAAAAAGAAAATGCACTGAGTGCATCGCAGCTGAATCCTCCGGGGGTGAAGATTAAAGATTTACGTTTCTATGTACACCCACTTCGTGACCCGTACGCAAGTACTCCGAGTCTAGTCGAGCAGCAGCCGTCAGTGACAATAGTTGCGAATATTTCTGTGAAGCTTCCGACTGGTGAAATAAGAATTGTCCCGTACCAAACTTCAGTTTCTACGTATGCATATGATATCCCCACAGAATAAAACTATAAACATGCACAGCAAACAGGCAGGGGTTACTTTACTCTTGTCAGTATTACTTTTGTCAGCTATTACCACTATTGCTTTTAGTTTAGCTGCGGTGAGCTTTGCTGAAATTGCAACCTCAGACGATTTGGCGCGTACTGAACCAATTTTTTACCACAGCTTAGGGATTGCTGAGGAGGCGACATATGGTATGAAGCGGGGTGAGTCAACAATTCGTGCTCGACTTGGCTCCGAATGCAGCACTTCGTTTACTAATTTTGTTGTAGAGGCCAGTGCTATAACCAGTAAAACAAAGTTATGCAACTTGAGTCCTGACACAACAATAGAAGTAGCTGTGGCTCAAAACACTGCAGCAACAGCTGTGCGGGTTTACTCGTACGACCCAACAAACGGTGGTGGTGGCGCGAGCGGATACACAACATTACGCTTTAAGAAAACAACGAATAATGGCGGCACAGTCAGGCTCTATATGTGCCGTTTGTCCGAAGAGTGTAGCGATTTAACAGATGCGAGTGCACCGGTAACAGGGTGGAATTACGCAGCGAGGATACTGGATTATAATGACTCGGTGAGTGCCCCTGACCCATCGCAACCGTACGAGATTGTCCTCACGAACACTACTGGGCCAAAAGAATATATTGAAATTACAACAGCCCCAAAAGGGTTGCCGTATCTAAACAAGGAGTCGATCGAAGTGCAATCAGAATATGGCAGACTTATACGTCGTCTGCGTGTGCTTGTCCCTGCGCAATAATTGCAAAATTAAAAAACCTTCCGCTTACACGCAGAAGGTTTTTTAATTATTGAGGAATCTTTAGGATTTGCCCTGCTTTAACGCTGAAAGGGGGGCGAATATCGTTAATCTGAGCAAGTGTTTCGGTGGGCAAGGAAAACTTTTGACTGATGGTAAACAGGGTGTCTCCTTTTACAACTTTGTAATCAACGAATTGGATTTCTGGTTCTGGTTCATTTGTAGTTGTTGTTGCTCCAAGAACTTGGGGGTTGGCTCGTGCTTCTTGCTTGAGGATTGAGTTTGTTCTTGAGATTAAGAATACTGCGAGCACCAGACAGAGAGCGCCAACTGACCAAAAGTATTTATTTGTATTTTGATCTTTGCCAAGGCTCCACTTGAGTTGGCGAGATAATTTGATTCGCTTTTGATTTGTTTGTGACCACATATGTAAAATTAGTATACGATATTTTGGCTTGTTAAACAATTGGGGATAACAAAGTAAGTAGAGAGTAGAGAATAGAGAATAGAGAGTAGGTAGTATTATGGTAATGGTTTGGATTGTTTGCCATAGCTTACAAGATGTATTGTCGATGCATGCTATATAAAATACTTTGCCGTATGAGAAGGCCAAAAAATGGTATACTTTAGATACAAATAAGCCAAAATATGAACTATTCCGAAGCAAAAAAAAGAGTACAGAAGCTGCGTGCACAGATTGCAGATTTGCGATATCGGTACCATGTGTTAAACGATCCTGCGGTAACCGATGATGTGAAAGATTCTTTGGAGGTAGAGCTGAGACAGTTGGAAGCACAGTTTCCGGAGCTGGTAGACGCAAACTCTTCCACCAATCGCGTTGCGGGAGAGGCTCTGGAAAAATTTGTGAAAG
>CAZZBG010000050.1:0-5638 GCA_964652865.1 uncultured Candidatus Saccharibacteria bacterium | reverse complement strand
TTTATTTTTCGCTAGCCTACAATACATTTAGTATAGCATGGGCAGGAGATAGAGAGTAGAGAATGGAGGGCAGAGAATGAAGAATAGATAGAGCTTTCAAACGCAAGGAATTAGGAGTTAGGAATTAGAGGGTAGCAAGAAGAAATCCCAAATAACAAGCACGAAATAACAAATAAATTACAATATCCAAAACCCAAACAAATACACGTTCTTATGTTTGGACATTGTGTATTGGAGCTTATTTGAGTTTTGATTTTTGTGATTTGTTTTTTATCTTCTCTTTCTCGCAACTCGCAACTAGTTACTCGCCACTTCCTTATTGTCCAAAGCTCCCAAAAGCAGAGAACGGTTGGCACAGTTCATTTGCACTCGCTGCGGTAGTAGACACATACGAAGCAATTTTCAATGCAAGACCAAAACCACTTAACCCACTACATGTAGACACTACCACTACAGCCAAAATAACAGCAAAAACCACAAAGATTAACCCCCAAACCATCCCAATAATCAGTCGCTCGTACCACAAAAGTGAGTTAGGGAAAAAGAACAACACCGTTCCCAAGATCCATGTTACCAGCAAAGACAGTGAGCCAGAAAAACCAATTACCCACGGGTCGTACGAAGCACGAAAAATAGTAATCGCTGCAGACTTACCTAATCCAGTTACGGCACGGACAGATGCCTTACCTAACCGGAGATTTGCTAAATCTCGGGCAGTATCTTTCAGTGTTCGTTCTACTCCTTTTGCATCTATTGCTCCAATAACACCAGCCCCTGGGACCGCTTTCGCGCCTGTTGCAGCAGCTGCTTTTGCTCCATCTTTCACAGCCTCTTTTGCTACTTGTCCGCCTGCATCTTTTACCAGCTCTTTAGAAGCAGCAGCGCCGGCGCCACCCAGTCCAGAACTAACCCGAGCTCTGTTTTGTTCACGAAGCCCTTCTCTGAACCCACGGTTCGCTGCTTTATCTGCTTTCCCTTGTGCAAACTGCTCTTTGGCACGGTCGTACGAAAAATTCTTTAGTCCAGAGCCAGTACGTGCATTTTGCGCATTCATATCTACCCCCAGCCCCTGCGCAACTTTTCCAGCACCACGCTCGTACACTTTTGCTCCCACCTTGTCTGCAGCGGCATCACGAATACGCCCCGCGAGCGTGGAAGCGTCACTCGTTCGCACGTCTGTATTCGCAACACTATCCACAACTGCACCAGATGGATCTTCCGCCGCCGCTACCTCGGTCCCGCCCTCAGCAGCCTGTTCACTCTCAGGTGCTGAATTTTGCCCTGCACCAGTGAATCCAGACGACGAAAAGCGACGCGCAGCAGCGTCGGCATTTGGATCATAGAATTGCTGTGGTTCAGTAGCCATAGAAAAAGATATCTAACACATGCGCAGTCCTGCACCACACCTCAGAATATACTGCAGTGTTTATGCAGAAGTCGATTGCTGCTTTTGCTGTTCTTTAATTTCCAGCAACTGCCGTGGGTCAGTAGTAATTATCTGGTCTTCTATGTACGAAGCGTACACTTTAATAGCGGCATGTTTTGTACCAGCGAAAAAGATACCTTCCCCAACTTCACTTTCCAAAAGTAAATACTTCTCCCCTTCGGTCAGGAAAAAGGTGTCTGCTATCACGTTAATAGACGCTGGACTCTGTTTCAAGAGCAACTGAATAGATGAGTTCGTCACAATTGGCTTTCCATATGGAGACGCCATAAAGTCGGCAACGTCTTGTGTAATAGTGGTTAAGCCCAAGTAGTACTTGCGGCAACGTTTGGCAATCCCAAAAATAAACCGAGCACTATCTTCGTGCTGCATCATGACCCACGCTTCATCGAGCACTAAGATACGTCGCTTGAGCTCGCTGCGTACTAAATTCCAAATATGGTTTACAAGCACGAACATCGCAATTGGACGCAATGTATCTTCAAGATCACGAATAGAAAATACGACAAGGTTGTTTTGCAAACCCACGTTGCTTTGATGGTCAAAAATCCCTGCAAATGTTCCTTGCGTGTATTTGGAAAGTCGCTGGGCTAAGTTTTCTGCGCCCACCATACCAGACAACACTTCCACCAAATCTCCCATGGTTGGGAATTCTACTCCAGTGTTATCGCTCGTAGCAGTAATGTCTTTCTTGGCGTACGCCTGCCAAATCGCACGGTCCATGAGCGCTTCTTCGGTTGGATCAAGTTTCCCCAACATAATATTCATGAGCCCGAGCATAAAAATTACCGCACTACGCATAACATCTTCTTGGCTCTCCCCTTCGAGTCCCCGTGGCAAATCAAATGGGTTAATGCGTGATTGCGAGTTCAGTGAGATATTTACAAAACTACCACCTACTGCCTCTGCGAGATGCTGGTATTCATTTTCTGGGTCAATTACAATCACGTCTGTGCCAATCATCAAACTACGCAGTATCTCGAGTTTGATAGCGTACGATTTTCCCGCACCAGATTTGGCAAACACCACCGCATTCGCATTTTCCATTTTGAACCGGTCAAACAAAATCAAACTGTTATTGTGTCGGTTTATACCATATAAAATCCCATCATTACTTGTCACATCAGGCGACACAAAAGGGAACGTGGTGGAAAGCGGGCCCGTGTTTAAGTTATTCCCAATGTTGATTTCGTCGAGTGCATATGGCAACGTCGAAGTCAGCCCCTGCTCTGTTTGCATGAGCGCACGCTTCGTCACAATCAACTTAGCTCCCAGTGTGCTTTCCAAAACAGTAGACTGCTCGTCTAGCTCTTTGAGAGAGTTTGCATAAATTGTTAGGTACAGCGCAAATCGGAAGTACTTCTCTGTCCCTTGCAGGAGCGCATCACGCAAACCTTCCACATCTTTATATGCTGTTTCGAGCATTGGGTCGCGCACCATACCCTTCTCTTGGTTAATGGTCATTTGCGAACCAATTTCACCCACCTTCGACCGCAACTTTTTCAAAATGGTTGCAGAGTCAATAGGGTAAATAAACATGGACACGTCCAACTCGCCTTCTGAGTTGATAACAAACGAAAGCCATCCTGTCGAAAGAAACCGTGGGTATGCGAGTACAAAAAAACTACGACCATATTTGCCATTCAGTAAAAAATAGGAGCTTTCGTACTTCAAGGCTGCTGGAGACAGTAAATCTTTGAGCGTAGTAATACCTTCTTGGTATATCTTTTCAATCTCTGCAACTTGTTTGCCAACCGCAGCAGAAGACTTCACTGCTTCCAGTTTCTCTTTTTGTGCTTGTATTTCTTCTGGTGTCTTACTTGCAAATAAAGCCATAAAATTCCTTATTGGGCTGTGCCAACCACCTTAATATCGCCAAGGCTTTCGCTATTCAGCGCTGGAGCTGATTCAAAATTGTATGAATTGTAGTACAACTCAATCAACGCCCCTGTATCAAGCCGCACTACTCGTAAACCCAATCCAGACAAGTTACTCACTACAGAATCCACTCGCTGTTGCAACTGCTCACTGTAGTGCTTAATATTTTCAATCTTCTTGTTCGCCTGCGTCGCGCCACTGCTGCCAAAAAGACCGGAAAACAAACCACTCGAGGCAGGAGTAACCGTTTGAGCGAGTGGAACCACAATATAGAACTCCTTGCTCATGACATTGGCATCATTTACCAACTCGGAAATAAAATCTATGTAGTACTGTGCTTGCATGCGCAAGAGCTCATTTTCCAAACGCTGGGTTATGAGTTGCAATTTATTGACGTAGTCAGCCACATTCAGCTTTCTACTTTGCATTAAAATTTGTATTGGAAAATCCAAAGAGTTCAGGAACCGTTGATACCCAAAGATAATACCATTTTGTTCGTCTTCATTTTTTAAATCAAAGTTAGTAGACCCAACGGCTAAAACGGCTCGCAACGTCCCATCTTGCATAATCACAAGATTGTCGCGAATTTCAGAAATCCGTAGCGCCTTACCGGTCGGCGTACCTGCGTGAGTAGTTGTTTTTTTGCTTTCAGATGCCATAAGGTACAAAGCTCTCTGGGCTATGGTTTACGATTAAGTAGTTCAGCTTCTTGTTGTTCACGTTGCTCGAGCTGGTACTGAATTTTCTTTAAGCGTGATCGCGTGTCTTCTTGGTTTGCTACAACAGGAGCTGGTTTTTGTTCAATGTTTTTCACTTCTGCAAATACCATTCCAGCCATTTCTTTCTGAAACGTAAAAAACTTTGGACGTGACCAATAGTTTATAAGGGCTCCAGCAGAAGCGTAGAGCGGTCTCCCATTGAACTGCCCAAAGGCCAGCACAATCCCTGGAACACCAAACAAGAACGCTACCAAACCAGTAATGTAGTAATCTTTTGTAGTTGAGTACGCCACAAACACAATTGCCGCAGTCGCCAGCAAGATAACGAACTGTTTGACCGTCAGAGGGCCAATAATTCTATCTTCTACTTCAGTAAATTGTGGTACCGGAAATTGCATATACGCCGTTTTTGATACTCAATACCCAAACCACAGAACACACTTTTACACTGTGTCATGCATAGTTATTATACCACGCAACAGACTGCCAGAAGTGTACTAATTGCTTTTTACTTGTTGTAAAAAGTCGCTCAATGCCTCAAAGTCTTGCTTCCGCAGTAGAGCCTTACCTGCTGCCGCAAGCTCTGCCTCGAGCGCCTCAAAGGTTATATGGTCTCGTAAAATTCGTGCACCAACGGCTAAATACGTATTATACAAAGGTGACCGCTCAAATGCTAATTGTACTGAAAAATATCCAAATCGCTGCATAAGCTGGGCAAACGCTTGTTGTACAAAACCCATACCCCGAGCCTGCAACGTCGCAAGATTTATGCGACTCATATCTTCCAAACTTCGCACTTGTTCCAACACCTCTGTAGAGGTATCCGAGAACTCTTCTTGCATTTCTGAAGGTGCTCCAACGGGCCGCTGCGGAGCCTGAGGATTCTCGATGTGCTCGACCGGTGGCACAGCTATTTGTTCTGCCCGCACCGGAGCAGTGACAGGAATATTATTCACCAGCACCGTACGACCACTCGCTGGTGGTTGGGCAATATCAGCAACTGGTGACCGGTGTAGCGTCGCAGCAAAATTTCTATCCAAAAATGCGGATACACTATTTTGACTTGCCCCCGCTGTTGGAATAGCTACTTCAGACTTTGGAGCAGGAGCCGGTAAATCCACCTCTTTTGGCGCCGCACCCAGACGGGCTGCCGTTTGCACAGGAATACGCTTTACCACAGGAGCTTGTGGCAACTCAGGTTTTGGCTCCAACACAGTACACAGCTCTAGCAATTGCTTATCGCTCATAAGCGGCAACAAAGACAGCCATTCTGCACGCTCAGCGTCAGAAAGGTTTGGAGAGGTCTCCACCAATATTCGTGCATGTTCGATTTGGTTTTGATTTACCATAGACAGTTTTTTGGTAAAGCGAGAGCTTACAGCTTCTGTTTTAAATCTTCAAGTTTGTGAGCAATTTTTTCTGCCAATGCCGCGTCTGGAGTTGCAACTTTTTGTACTGGTTCAGATTGCTTCGGTGGAGCTGGAGGAGTTACTGGCTGCACTGCCACAGGAGCAGCAGCAGGAGGAGGAGTAGGCACTTCTTCCATTTCCTGTCGGTTTTCAGTACTACCAACCTCAAGCCCTGTTTTATCTGAAGC
>CAZZBG010000049.1:0-5719 GCA_964652865.1 uncultured Candidatus Saccharibacteria bacterium | reverse complement strand
CAGTGGATTGATTTTTTTGCCTTATTTTGTTAGTATAAGCAGGAATTGCAAGAGATAGTAAAGAGTAAGTAGTAATTAGTAAATAGGAATACGTAACAGATTCCGTTTAGTTCATACCTTGCTCCTTACCAGACATTTTTACTTCCTTCTCGCAACTAGCAACTAGTCACTCGCAACTAATTCTGGCGCTATCGTCTAATGGTTAGGACAGGTGGTTCTCATCCACCAAATCGGGGTTCGATTCCCCGTAGCGCTACCAAACAAAAATACCGAACTTAAGTTCGGTATTTTTGTTTGCCCTGAGCCTATCGAATAACTCTTCCTCTTGGCATGGTTACCACGTGAAGTCGCTCCCCATGGTGGTCATATGCTGTAATGCGAATTTCTTTTTTACACTTTTCCTAAATCACCAACTTTGATGTCTTTGGAAAAATGCAGGGTTGGTTTTATTTAATACCAACCCTGTCTTGTGAATAAAAATTCACGTTGCGTAGCTATATAGATGTCTTCTATTGAAAACTCTCAGCGGTAATCAGTTCGCCGACCCATTGGTGGTCAGAATGTGACTGGATTGTTAGAAATTTTCCACTATGGAATAATTTCGCTGGTTTTTCTGTGTATCCTGCCGGTGGTGCGGCTCTTAATAATACCTCGATTCCTGGCGGAACCTTAACACCAAAGCTGTACGTTAAAGCGCTCTCCGCGACGATGCACTCATCGCCAGGTGCCCCTTTATCAAAGAAATCTCGAATGTTCATAACCCCTCCTGAAATGCCACGCCTACCGTGGACTTAGGTTTTCGGAAACTCAACTTGTGGTAGGTTTAAGTTGAGTTATTTTGATTTTAATAAGTTGGGCGGTGTATGTCACGAAGCAAAAAACTGTGCTATCCATATCTTGGATAGGGTGGGTTATTGCTTGCCACCATACTCAACAAAGTTATGAGAGTAAATATATAATTTGGGTACACGAGTAGTAGGAAGTACGACCCCTACGTTCCGCGTAATTTTATTTTTAGCATTATACTATAAATATCTTAATTAGTCAATTTATAAAGAAAATATGTTTTAGTTAAGGGGTATTTGTAGCGCGTACACCTATAATTTATTGGAATAGTTACTATTTATTAGGCAGATTTCACGAAGCGCTCCATGAGACACTCTTTAGATTAAAAGAGTTATTTTGACGATGGGCACCATGTGCAGTTGTTGCACATGGTGCCGATCTGTTGAGTGCTGGTGCTTAGCGGTTTAATGCTATAATTTTGTCATGAATAAAGAAGTTTATAAGCACCTGTTACGTTCGTACGGGCGTAGTTTTAGGCAGTGGCTTGGCTATATTACGGAGATTTTTAGAGTGGTGGTGATGCGCGTGTATGTGCTTATACTCTTGGCCAAGGTTACTGCTAGTATTGCTTCGGGAGACTTGAAAGCGGCAAAGTATTACACTTTGCTATTCTTTTTCTCTTACATTACTGCAGCTATAGTGGGTACAATTGGTGAGTATATTACTTTAGAGATTGAAAACAAAGAATACCACAAACTGGCTATCAAATTTTACAAAAAATTAGTTGGTAAGGATGTAGCGTTTTACCGAGACAATCAAACAGGGTATTTAGCAAGTATTTTTAGGCAATATTTAGACGGTTCTATTACGCTTGTTCGTTTTTTTAAAGGTGAAGCGTTGGGGGCTTTTGTGTCTTTGGTGGTCCCTCCAGTTGTGCTATTTTTTGCATCTCCTAAAATTGGTTTGATTGCTGTAGGGGTCGTGTTGGTTCAATTTGTGTACATTATTTGGTCATCTTCTAGGTCAAATACATACCGCCAGATTTCTCACGAAGCCTACAGAAAAACTACAGGTGAATTCTCTGATGTTATTACAAACATAATTGCATTTAAATCAAGCGGTGTAGAGGAAAAAGCCCAGAAAACGATGGAAGAGTTGTTAAGGGTGGAAAATAATGCATTTGTTAAGCGGTATAGAAAAACTAAAATTTTAGACTTGCCTCGAAATATTATTACAGCCTGTGGGATAACAGTGGCAGTTTATGTAATAGTCTCGAGTTCTAGCGGGTTAAATCCAGCTTCTTTGGGGTTGATTGTACTAACTCTTACATATATGTTTCAGATTGTCAGGAGCGTAGACGCACTCCCTGCGCTGGTTTCAACCCATGACGATTTGATCACTAAAATTTATCCAACACTGAAGTATTTGAATAGTGCTTACGAAGAAGTGCAAGACCCAAAAGCACCTGTACATCTTGCTATAAAAAAAGGAGGCATAAGCATAGAAAAAGTGTGTTTTAGCTATCCTTCGCACTCGAAGAATGAAAATAAAATCCCGGTTTTTAACAATTTAACAGTAAAAATAAAAGGCGGTGAGCGCGTGGGAATAGTTGGTCTGAGTGGATCTGGTAAAAGCACTCTGGCAAATTTGTTACTTCGATTCGATGAAGTGCAAAGTGGTTCAATTAAAATTGATGGAATCAATATTAAAGACGTTGCCCAAAGCGAGCTAAGAAGGAAAATAGCGTATGTTCCTCAAGAACCTTTGCTTTTTCACCGTAGTATTAAAGACAACATTGCCTATTATACCGAAAGTAATGATGCAGATATTGTAGAAGCGGCGAAAGCAGCGCATGCGCATGAATTTATTAGTAAACTTCCCCAAGCATATGACACTCTTGTAGGAGAACGAGGAATCAAATTGAGCGGTGGGCAGAAGCAGCGTGTAGCTATAGCAAGGGCAATACTCAAAAAGGCTCCGATTATGCTTTTTGATGAAGCAACAAGTGCCTTGGATAGTGAAAGTGAACAAATTATCCAACGAGCTTTGCCGGAGATTATTGGCAGCCAAACAGCAATTGTAGTAGCTCACCGGTTAAGTACAGTTGCTGGATTAGATAGAATAATAGTTATGCATGAAGGCAGTATTGTTGAACAAGGGACCCATGAAGAGCTATTAGGTCAAAAAGGCCGCTACTATTCCTTATGGCAAAAACAAACCACGGAATTTTCTCCGATGTCTTAAAAATACACAATTTATTATATGATGGGCACCGTGTGCAGCTGCGAACAAGGTGCTCATCTTTTATATTTACGCCCGGTTATTAGCGTTTATATTGCTTAAGTTGATTACTTAATATATACTGTCCTTCACTAACTGGTAGCGAGCGCACGCTTTGTGCATGATTCTCGCTACTTATCGTTCCTTTTCCAACCTGTAGGAGGTATATCGTGCAATTGTGTCAGAAGCTAATTATGATCGTGGCGGTACTTGTTAGTGCTCAGGTATTTTTTGCACAGCAAAAGCCTGTGGCTCTGAAAGAAGACCCGCCCATAGCAAAGCTGGCAGGCATTAAACCATTTCTTATATTGCCTGTGCCGAATGCGAAGACCGCGACAGTTTCAGAAGGGTTTTACTACCACGACGAAACTGCTATTACTGGGCAAACGTATCATGGGGCAGTAGACATCTCGGCACCCGAAGGGACGCCAGTGATTTGCCCATGTAGTGGCATTGCTCGAGCGAGCTTCCAGACCTTGGGTCCAATAACCAACGACCAAAAAGCTCTCGTGCTGTACAATGGCAAGCAAATTCATTCGGCTGCAGGTTTTTGTTTGCAGATTGAGTGTGATGAGCAGCCGGTACTGGTGCTACTTGGCCACCTGAAAGAGGTGAGAAAAGACCTCTACCGCGAGCCTGAAAAAGTCGGTGACTTGTTCAAACCTACGCCAATTCTTGTGCAGACATTTGGAGGCGATGGCGTCAGGGTAAGAGCTGGTGAAGTGGTAGGAAGAGTTGGCGTAAGTGGGCTTGGATATTTTCAAGAAACGCCCGAACATACTGCTACCGCAAAAGAGTCGTGGGATGAACCCCATGTTCACTTTTGGTGTGGCTTGCGCGGGGCGGACGGCCGTCGTGCCACCGACTTTGATGTCTTTGGGTGGTACGGCAGCACAGCGGAGTTTCCGTACAGGGGCATGAAACAGCACCCGCAGTATGGGCTATTCAAAAAACTGCCGTAACTCTTGTTCTGAACATTTTCTAAACAAAAAAACAGCTGGACATTTTGTGCCGGCTGTTTTTTATTTGTAGTAGAAGAGATTCTTTACTAGTGTGAGAACTTTAGTCGCTGCGGTGGTTTGGTAATTTAGTAGTTTCATTTTTCATTATCTGCTACTATCACTAAATCTAACATCTAACGAAAAACTATGACTTCAAAAAATACAGTGTGCTTGTGGTACGACCGTGATGCAGAAGCGGCAGCGAACTTTTACGCGGCAACGTTTCCGGATACGGTAGTGACAGGTGTGCACAAAGCGCCAAGCGATTATCCCGATGGTAAAGCAGGGGATGTGCTTACCGTTAATTTTACGGTCATGGGCATACCTTGCATGGGTTTGAATGGTGGACCTGCATTTACACAGAGTGAAGCATTTTCTTTTCAGGTAATTACCGAAACGCAAGAAGAAACAGACAAGTACTGGAATGCGATTGTAGAAAATGGTGGTCAGGAAAGTCAGTGTGGGTGGTGCAAAGACCGCTGGGGTGTGTCGTGGCAAATTACCCCTCGTGTGCTCGTGGACGCAATGGCAGCTGGTGGTGAAGAAGCAAAGCGCGCGTTTGAAGCAATGATGCCTATGAAAAAGATTGACGTTGCTGCAATTGAGGCTGCGCGGAAAGGGGAATAGCTAAGTACTAGTAGACATTGGATAGTGGGCAGTGAACAGTGCGCAGTCGTTCGAGACCCTGAGGGGTCCTCAGGGTCTCGAAGGGTGGATAGCACTGGTGGATGCCATGTATCCATCTGTTATGAACAAAGATTTATAATCTGTGTGGTATAAAAATGAAACAAGCGCTAGACGTATAGTCTAGCGCTTGTCGGTTTGTGCACATTCTAGTGTGCGAGTTTGTCGAGTTAGCCGAGCAAGTAGACGCTGGCCGTTAAAAGTCCAAACGCAAGTGAGCAGGCTTGCACTACGCTAGGTCCCTTTTGATAGGTTAAGAAAGTATCGGCAGTTTCCACTTGTTGCCTAGGGATTGTTGGGGTCGTATCGGTGGGTGTTCGAATGTTTCCCGGGGCTAGGTCGATAACAGCATTTACTCCATGCCAGCGACTGTCAAAATTTACGATGGTTTCAGCATCTTTGCCAAGGTAAATCGCCCAAGCGTCTGTGTGTCGTAATGGGTTGTCTGTCCGATGCTCTGCTTCAATAAATCGGCCTATGAATTTGGTTGTACCAGTAAAGGACAGGCCAAGTTTATTTACTGTGTGTTGAGTCATAGTGAGCGTTGCTTCGTATCCAGATTTCACACACACCCCGTAAGTGGTTACTTTACCTCCATTTACAACGGCGAAGCCTGTGACGCTTCGTTCATCATATATGGTTGGTAATCGTGTTACGCGTAATGGCACTCCGAGGGTAATTTGGTGCTTGTTTTTTAGCTCAGTGCTATATCGGCACATGGCGTTTCCTCCATATCCAGTTGTTCTAGAACAATCCAGTGAATGTGTGAATCGAGCGATTCTTCACTGGCAGCTTGGGAGTAGGATACATGATTTCTGCTTGTGTATCAACAATGAAAAAACCATCAATTTTGTAATCGGGTAGCTCCTCTCTTCACTAACTTAAACAATAACCGTTGCGTCGCAACGGTTTTTTGTAGTACCAGAAAACCACGGTACGAGTGCCCATCTAGAAACCCCGCGCTTAAC
>CAZZBG010000048.1:0-5766 GCA_964652865.1 uncultured Candidatus Saccharibacteria bacterium | reverse complement strand
GCCCGCTCGAGCTGGGGATCTTTTTGCGCTTTTACATCTTCTTCTGTCAGCTTTACTTCTATGTCTGGCGTCAGTCCTTCCTTGCTAATATTTTTCCCGTTTGGGGTAATCCATTTTGCAATAGTTACCTTGAGTGCACTCCCGCCAGAAAGCGCCAAAATCTCTTGCACACTCCCCTTGCCGTAAGACTTTTCACCAAGGAGCGTCGTGAGTTTGTAGTCATGCAAGGCACCAGCCAAAATTTCCGAAGCAGAAGCACTCCCACCGTTAATCAGTGTTACGGTAGGTACTCCAGTGAGCCGGCCGTACCCTTTTGACTTGTAGTCAACGTCCGCACCACTGCTGTGCGCTTCTTTTACCACCAATTTATCTTTAGCAATCCAGTAACTCGCCAATTCCACTGCAGTGTCCAAGTACCCTCCAGGATCACTACGCAAGTCGAGCACTAAACCAGACACACCTTGGGAGCGAAGCTCTTGCACAGCAGTGCTAAACAAGCTTTCGGTGTCGTCCCCAAAACGGGAAACAGTAATGTATCCAATTTTTTTCTGGTCACGAGCAGCAGCGACTGTCTTTACTTCCCACTTTACCGATTTTATTACAATCTGGTCGCGCTTTATAGCTACATCAAACGTATCGCTTCTGCCTTCTCGGTAAATGGTAAGCGTCACGGTAGTTCCTTTCTTGCCCCGAATGCGCCGCACTGTTTCTTCTACCGACCAATCTTCTACCTGCACGCCATCTACTTTCACAATAATATCTTTTGGCATGAGCCCTGCAGCTTTTGCTGGCGCGCCATCGAGTGGGGCAATAATCACAATGTCTCCATTTTGCTTCCCTATCTCTGCGCCAATGCCATCAAAACTCCCCGCTAAGTCTGTCTGGAAACTCTTCAGCTCTTCTGGTGTAAAGAATTCACTATACGGGTCGCCCAAAGACTGCACCGCACCCTTGACCGCACCATACAGTATTTTTTGGTCGTTGGTTGGCTTGTCGATGTGCGAAGACTTCAACTTGGCAATCGTGTCCCACAATAAGTTGTAGTCTACTGTTTGTGGTCTATCTTTTTGGTTAACTATTTTAAATGTACTTGGTTCAAACACAAACCCTTCTTTGCCCTGCCAAAACCCAATACCGTACCCACCAGCAACTAAAAGTGCAACGAGTACACCACTCAGTACGCGCACTGCGAAGCGAGACTTTTCTGGTGTTGTTGTATTTTGTTCTTCCATGTGTGTTTCTTAAAAATATGCACACTGCTTTCTACTTACTCACAATCGCTTCTTTGCGCAGCATGTTCTGTATCAGTTTAACATAGTAGCGACCCCAGATACCAACATACACCAGCCAGTTAAATGGCGCAGGATATTTCTGCTGCAAGTGCTTGCGGTAAAAAATCCACATGGCATCATGGAACGCATAGAGCGCGCGCTTGGGCGCTTTGCGCGACGACTGCCCCTTGTAGTGAATGGTAGTAGTTTTCGGGTAATACCAGACTTTAAACCCTGCCTGCTTTGCCCGAAAACACATGTCCAAGTCTTCGCCGTACATATAGTAGTCAGTGTCGAACCCTTGGATCGCTTTCATGCATGCCGGAGAAATAAACATGAACGCCCCCACGCAAGAGTCCACTTCTGTTTCTTCGTCTACGCTTTTGTAGGTCAGGTTGTATGCTGCCAGTGTCTTACTGTTCGGAAACAGCTTAGACAAACCAGACAAGCGAAAAAATGACACCCACGGATCAGGAAAACTGCGCCTACATGCCCAGTCCAACTCGCCATTTCCTTTTACCAGCTTGCAGGTGCTAATGCCGACATCCGGCCGAGACTTCATGAAATCCAGCATTACCTGCAGCGTTTCAGGAGAAAGCTTTGTGTCTGGATTAAGTAGCAATACGTACTCACCACTCGCCTGTGCAATCCCTCTGTTATTTGCTTTACCAAAACCTTCGTTAGAATTTTGAATAAAGGTCGTCTTTGCAGCTATGTCAGGCTTGTTTAAATACTCTCCAGAAACCATTTCTGCAGTGCCATCACCCGAGTCATTGTCCAACAAAATAACTTCGTAGCTTGCGTTCGTCACAGATGCGTACACCGCATCGAGCGTCACCCGCAACTTTTCCTTACACTTATACGAAACAATAACGATTGAGAGATCCATAGTAATAGAAATTCGAAATAACAAATAACAAATCCGAAACACTCTGCACGATGGGCACCATCTACAAATTAAGAAAGCAACCCTGTATCATTCAACAGCCTCACCCAATCTGCACTACTCCGATGCTGCTGTATCCATTTCCGCTTTCGCCACATAGCAGGAAGTTGTCGAAGCATAGTTGGGAGTATTTTTAAGGTCATTGTTTCAAACACGCAAATATACCCCAACATAAAAAACTCACGCACAAAGAACTTCCAATAAAACCGTGGGAAATTTTTGATAACCAAAAAAATGTGATTCTTATAATTATATTCTTTTATCCAAGTTGGTAGTTTTTTGTGGTGCTCTTTAAACGCAGCTACATCTTTGTACCCTTTTTTGCTAGACCCAGCAGTGCGACCATGGTATCCCACCGCCGCTGGTACAAATCGACACTTGAAACCTGCATTCTGCAAACGCAGCGACAAATCTACATCCTCCCAATACATTTCAAAGTCTACATCAAAATATTCAACATGTCCGTCTTCCCGTTGGTATTTAATCTTTTCTAGCGCGCTCTTTCTATACATACATGCCGCGCCATCCACACCTACAATCTCTAACTGGGAGTCATACGCGCCAGTATCTTGTTCATTCTGCCCTCTGCTTTTTCCACGACCGTTTTTAGACACAGCAATCCCCGTAGTGTCTAGTACGTCACTCGCAACGTTCGCGTCAAAATCATATTGAAAAATCTTACCATTTGCAGCACCAACCGCAGGGTCGGCAAATGCTTGTAAAATCTCTTCGACATACGTAGGCTGTAAAATTAAATCTTGGTTTACCAACTGAAAAAACTCAGCATCGATCGTCTCAAAAATCAAATTGTGCCCTCGCACAAATTTCAGATTTTCGGAGGGTTCAATAATCCGCACACTTGGGTAGTGTTGCTGTATATACTCTTTACCCCCATCAGCGTTCCCGTTTATAACTGCAATGATTTCTACGCCCTTGTACGTCTGGTTCACCATGGAGTCGAACGACTGCGGAATATATTTCATTCCGTTATACACCATTTGTACAATTGCAACTTTTGCCATAAATTCTTTTGTCTCATTTTACTCACATTTGTAAATAAAATAAGATGGTTGTTTATTACTATATCTGCGGGCGTTTGAGTGTGCGCATAAGAGCGAACAACAAAAACGTATACAAGAGTATCTTATCATTCAACCATGTCAGGTCAAATACACTATATGCCAAAAACCACAACAACACGCACACAGTAGTTACCAAAAAAACATTTTCCAAATTCAACTCACTACTCGCAACAATTGCTTTCCCCATGTCCCACAAAAGAAAAATCCAAAACAACCCAAACAACACCAACCCCACTACTCCAAGTTCTGCCAGTAGTTGCAAGTACAGACTGTGCGCAGTCACATACCGCTGTGGTAAGTTGTATGCATCGTTGTCTTGATTGGCAATAGCTTCAAAGTCTGCTGCGGTTGCATCTGGTGCTAAGGTGGACACAAAGTTGCCATAGCCCACTCCAAACGGGTTATGCAGTACTTGCACACCCACACGCTTCCACATTGCAAGCCTCCCTGCATTTGAAGTTTCGTTTGTGTTGGCAATGCTCACTACCCGCTCCAAAGTCCCCGACCGCCAGCCGCCATTACGCACCCACGACGTGACCCTGTCAGTAATTGGAGAAAACTCAAACAACACTACTACTAAAAGCATACACGCAAAAATTGGTGCTACCAGCATTCGCAACTTACTTCGGTAGTACACCAACCCTGCAACAACTAACACAGGTAACATCCCCAGCCACACCCCGCGCGTACCGGAAAGTATCAGTGCAAACGACGCCAACACCACAGAAGCCCACAGCACCCACTGTTTTTTTATAGCACTAAAATGTAACGCATTTTCGACTGCCGTCAGTTTTTCGTTATGCCTGTTCAGGTACAACAGTGGTAAGACAAACGCCAAAAAGAGCACCGCAACCATAGCGAACGCATGGCTACTTGGCATTACGGAAAACATGCGCAAAATCTTTTCTTCACCCTGCACGGTCACCCACGAGTTGGAATACTGGAACACACGCGCAAGCTCTGTGCCATAGTACAAACTTGCTACCTGCAACGCCCAGAACTGCCAGAAGTAATACGCAACAGTAAACAGCGTTATGGTGTATTGCACAAACCCCATAAAAATTATGGCCCCTGTAGATACGGCCCCAGACACCAACACCGGCAGAGTCTGTTTTCTATCACGCAGCACCCACAACACTATCGGGTACAGCAGCGCTGCATTCACTAAAAAAGCTAACTGCTTTGCCCCTTCCACAGGAAATCGCGCCCAAAGAAGCGACACCAACCCAAATACAAACAAAGCAACCGCAGTCCATTCCCACACCCTTACGCTACGCACAGCCTTATCCAACTTTTTCACCATTGTGAAAAAGTTGGATACAGCTTTATGTTCGACTGCACCACTACGATATATGTAAAACAAAAACTCTCCCACAACCCGCACAAACAAAAGTGCTACCAGTGGCCGCCATGTCGACAGCGTGTTGGAGTACTGTTGTGGTAGTACTAAGTAAAATGGTACAGACACCACAAAGACCCGCAAACCATATGCAGAAGGCAGTAGCAGCACGAAACCTGCAAGTACTACTACTTGCACTAACACAGCCCATGCTGGCAGTACACCAATCGCCAAGAGGTACACCAAAATAAGCTGCCCTAGCACAAGTAAACCTAACCAGTTGTTTTTTTGCTTCAATACGTTCATACTATTTTCAAATTACAGAAAAACGCAACCACAAGGAGGTCTGCATGAATGACTTAAATAACCCTGACGTGCAACAAGCAATTGCCTCAGGAAAAACCTTTAACGTTCAGTTGCGTCATAGTTACTGGTTTTGGAGGCATAGTCAACAAACCACAATACGGAAACTCTCTGGTAAGATACAAATTGCGCACGGGCGAATTGTCGTGCAATTAGACAATGGAGACTACGACTGCGCCCTAGAAGGAATCGAAGTTATTACTCTCGAGCTGTCAGAGTAGCCAAAGTCTGTTCCGCGCACTTGCGCCAACTAAACTCTTGTAGCCGCTCTCGTCCTTTTTGAACAAGTAGAGCGGCTCTTTCTTTGTCTTGTAGAACTCGCGTAAGCGCACTGGCAATACTCGCCACATCGTGTGGGTCGCAGTACTCGGCTGCGTCCCCTGCCACTTCTGGCATGCTAGACACACTCGACGTAACCACCGGAACCCCCGCATCAAACGCTTCTAAAATCCACATGCCAAACCCTTCGTAGAACGACGGCACACAAAACGCACTCGCACGCTGATAGAGCGTCGCCCTGTCTGCATCTGTCACATGGTTGAGGTAGACCACAAAATCTTTATTCGCTTCTATCTCTGCTACAATATCTTCCGATTTCCACCCGACGCGCCCTGCCACCACGAGCCTAAGGTCTTCAGTTGGGTGCTGTAGTCTATATGCTTTGCACGCAGTAATCAGTCCGTGCAAATTCTTCCTCGGCTGGAGAGTAGAGAGAAACAACACAAACTTCTCCGGCAGCTCTAGGGTACTGTCTACTGTCCACTG
>CAZZBG010000047.1:0-5858 GCA_964652865.1 uncultured Candidatus Saccharibacteria bacterium | reverse complement strand
AAAAAAGTCGCCATGCAATACGTTCGAAGAAAAATTGCCACATCACTCTTAGGTACACTCGCAACACTGTTTGTGGGGGTGGGTGTTGTAGGAGCTTTGAGTGCTGCAACCATCGTGTTAGCAGCAGGGAACTCTACTTTTAGCCAAGCTATTAACGCGGGGACGTTAACCACAGATATTCGCAGTAACGCGAGTACTTCTGTTGGTAGTCCTGCGGTGACTATGAGCGCAAAAACTTTTTCGTTCAATTGTCAGTCTGGCGGTAGTGCTTCTACAGGTACCTTTGGTACTTCTGGAGAACGTATCTATGTAGACAACCCAGACGCAGCGGACAACGGTTGGACTTTAACTATTGCAGCGACTGGTGGCGCTACAACTTTGTGGCAAAATGGTGGCTCTACACAAAACTTTGATTATAACGATTCAGGTACAAGCGGTTGTAGTGATGGTGGTGATGCCGACTCACGTCCTGGGCAATTAACAATTGACCCTTCGGTGGCTACTACAACAACTGATTACTCTGGTTCAAGCACCACAGGTATTAGCCTTGGTTCTTCTACAGCCTTTGTACAGGGGAGTGTAGACAGTATTACACTTGTTACCGCAAGTTCTGGTTCTGCAGATATTTGGCGCGGTTACTTTACTGGTGTTGGGTTAAGTCAGACTATCCCTGCAGAACAGCCAGTAGATAGCTACACTATTAACTTGACGCTAACCGTCACAGCTTCCTAACATATGCGACAGGAGAAGTTATTTCCAAAGGTGTTGAGCGGTGTACGGGCTGGAGTGGTACTTGCATCGCTTGTCGCTTTTGTAGCCTCTGCGGCTCCCGCATGGGCAGTTGAGTACGGTGGTGTTGGGGGAAGACCAGCAAATCCTCGGTCAGACAATCCTCGCACAGAGTCTATTTTTATCCATACTATTAGCCCTGGGGAAGAAGTGCTGGATGCGGTAAAAGTACTCAACAACACTGCAGAACAAAAAACATTGCTGGTATACGCAGTAGACTCAGCCGTTTCAAGTGGTGGAGCTTTTGCGTGTGCACAACAAGTAGATGCAAAAGATAGTGTTGGTAGCTGGATCACTTTGAGTAAATCAGAAGTGGTACTGCCTTCACTTGCATACGAAATTGTTCCATTCACCCTGAAAGCTCCGAGTACAGCCAGTGTGGGTGAGCATAATGGGTGCATTATTATCCAAGAAAAAAAAGAAGTACCAGCAGAGCAGCAAAGTGGTATCCAGTTAAGTTTTAGAACTGGGTTGCGTGTTGCTGCATTGGTTCCTGGTGCGATTGTGAGAGATTTGGCCATTGCCGGTTTCTCGGTAGAATCAAAACAAGGTGGGGATTTTATTTTGAAACCATCTTTGCAAAACAAAGGAAATGTCTCGGTAGATGCAGATGTCCAAGTAGAAACAGTTTCCTTTTATGGAACCAAGATAGCAAGCCACGGAGGTGAATATCCAATTTTACGTGGTGAAGAATCAGACTGGAACTTTGAATTAAAAAAGCCATTCTGGGGAGGTTTTTATAAGAGCTCACTTTCGGTACGCTATGGAGACAATCCAAGCGCACTTGTTGGTCAGGATGTAAGTGGTAATGACAAAGTATTGGTCGGGCCAAGTGTTTGGTTCTGGAGTACGCCGACAATCGGCGCGTTGGCAATCGAAATTTCTATTTTACTTATTCTGCTCGGACTATTGCTACTGGTTATCCGCAGGTATCGCATGAAACGACAGATTCAACACGAATGGGTTGAATATATGGTTAAGACCGGCGAAACCATAAATAGCATTGCAGAGCGCTACGGGATTTCGTGGAAGTTGCTTGCCAAGGCAAATGCACTGCAAGCTCCGTATGTGCTTGTGGCGAAACAAAAGATTAAAGTCCCACCTCCAAGACCCGCGGGGTAGCTTACTAAAATACATATGTAGCAGCTAGTGTTTCCGCACTTCGTATGGGCAAAGACATAAAAAAAGTAACAACCAGAACCGTGTTGTCTTCCCCTCGGGGGAGACGAACTCAGACTCGCAGTAGTGCGAGTCTTTCTGGCGTTAGGGCGCCTCTTGTAGAGCATTTTACCAGTCCTGAAGCAGTTGTGGTGCCACCAAAAAAGAAGCACATTGTACACCGTGCGGTTCATAAATTTATTAACTGGGGGCCAGTCGTTCGGGTGTATATTTCCGTGGGTGAAAAAAAGCGACGAACAATGCAAGCGCTTTTGGCAGTGCCGTACCGAGTTATTTTAGCTTCTGTGTTACTTATCTGTTTGGTTGGCGGCTTTGTTATTTTAAAAAATGTGGGTAACGCAGAAGTGGCGATGTATTACCCAACAGCATGTTTAGGCGGCTGGGCGAATCCGCAGTTAGCAGAAGGGGAGTTTAAGTCTATCGAAGTAGTCAATGCCGAAAACTCTGCAATGTACGCAGGTGGGGAGCAAACAATTTTTTGTGGGAGTTTTAAAGGGTCATTGTTGGAAAATGTCGAGCTCGATACGGTTACTTTAACTTTAGGTTTGAGTCAAGTAGAACTCAACCAAGCAGCGCTTTCGGGGTACATCGAAACTCCACAACTGCAAACAGAAGCAGGTGCGAGTGAACAGCAGGTGCCAAGTGCAGAAACTGAAAGCGCGCCAACGGCTACTGGCACAGCAGAAACCGAGGTGACTCCAGTTCCTACTGCTGCATCAGCGGAAGAGAGTGCTCCAGAGGCAATTACTCCAGAAGTGCCTGCGTCGGCAGTGCCAGAGTCTACGCCTGCAGTGGTGGAACCAAGTGCGTGGCATAGAGTAAAAGATTCTGTGGTATCGTGGCTAATTGCAACTGCTCGAGCGCAGGAAGCAGAGCAAGTGGCTGCAACAGAAGCTGTGGGTACCACTAGCGACGTTCCCGCAACACAGTCTGACGCTCCTACAGCAGAAACCGTGATCCCGAGTCCGGTAAATGATTCTGCTGCTGCGCCCAAAGATGATTCTGTAGAAGGCCAAACTGTACCGTCAGCAACTCCAACCGTTGGTGAGTCAGTAACAAGCACAGAGGCAGATGTTTTTTCTGTGCGGTATTCGGTTGATGGCTCGACCTGGCAAGAGTTGGGGACTGTAGGCTTACGTACTTTTTCTAAAACATTTTCTGTGCCTGTACTTTCTTTGCCTGACCTCGCACAAATGCAAGTCAGTATCGTGCCGCTGGTGCAGGTATCTCTTGCAGCGCCAGTATTTTTAAATGGCATGCGTCTCGATGTGATATATGCAGAAAAAGGTGTACGTACACCACCCACTCCAGATACCGATGTGTTGCTCGATGTGAAAAGTAGTGGAGATATTTCTTTACTGAAAGTGCAAAATAACGAACGAGATACTGTCTCCCTCTGGGTATATGACCGAAAAGGTACACCGCAGTGGCAGTATGTAGCAGCGCCAAACGAAGTATCGATTTCTTTCCCTATTGCTTTGTTGGGGTCTTATGCATTTTGGGTCTCTGGAGATGGTTTGTCTGTAGTTGGTTACCATGTGGGTTCGCAAACCTACTTTAGCCGCTCACTTGCGAACACCGATGGTGAGGCAGGGCGTTTATTATTTGATCAGGGGAAGACTGCCTCTTTTGAAGCAGGGGTATTTGTCTTTCGTGATGAAGGTGGTGAGTTATTGGTGGAAGATGATGTTACCACTCTCAGTGAGTCACTTCGTAAGTGGTTTACCGAATCACTTATTCCCGAGTCGACAGTAGACGTGGTGGAAAGTGGTGGACAAAATCTAGAACTAGAGACAGAAAATGTAAAAGTTCAGTCTGATTTAGAGGTTATCCCTACTCCAGAAAGCTCTGTGCCATCAGATGAGGTGGGTGAGGTGTCAGCAGAATCTTCTGTAGTAGAATCTCCTACGCCAACACCAAGTGCCACCGCGCCAATTATTGGAGATACACCAGCAGAGAGTGTAGAATAACTGTATGCAGTATTTGTGGAAAAAAGTCACAACTATTTTGGCAAGTGTGTTACTTGCTGCACTTTTGGCACTACCGCTGCAGGTGGTGGTGTTTACCATGTTTGCTTCTGTGCCAGGGGTGAGCAAAGTGACGACACCAAAACCAGCTCGTGCTATTTCACAGTACACTCCAACAGGGGGTACTTTGGTTACTGGTACTGAGGCTACTATTACCGCTGGTGCGACGAGTGGTAACGTAGGGAGTTGGAGGGGCACGCTTGCGCAAGATGCTACATCACCAGGGTACAACTGGACTGTGAACAATAATGCAACCAGTGGACTCAACCAGCAAGTCTACATGGACAATGTGGCGGAAAACAATGCAAACAAAATAGAAATTGTTATGCGTGCTGCGGCTTCGGTAACATCTATTAACCGGTTGTACCAGATTTGTGATTGGGTGTCTACGACAAGTGTAGACAATGCCGCAGACGCGCAGTGTACTGGTGGGGGTTGGCGCACATTGAACATTCTTAAAGTAGTTATTACTACTACCACCATTACCAACTACACATGGCATATTTATGACGGGTATTGGACAACGAGCACGACAGGGAATACGAGTGTTTCTACACCGATTTCCAATTTTATTTCTGCGGATGCAAACAAGCGGCTATTGCTTCGTGCGTATTCCACTTCGGCAGTAGCAGGGACGCACACACTGGATTTTGTGCAAGCGAATGTGGTTGTGGATCCAGTGTACCACCCTGCGGGATTTACTCAGATTACTGGTGGGACGGTAACGACTAGTTATATCAATGCGCGTAATGCAACCTTAACAGGGCAGACGGCTTCCGATGGCTCTTACATCTCTGTTCCGGGGACTGGGGTGGCGCTCAGTGACTGGTATTTGTCATATAAAGATGTGCGTACGTACACGGGGATGAACACGATTGTGGTGGTTTCGGAGCAAAGTTGTAGTGTGGCAAGTGGTACTGCAACTCCTAAGATATACAATTTCAATACTACGAGTTGGGAGAACCTTACGAGCGCCTTTAACTGTGCAACAGGTGATACGATTCGGCAGTTTGCAAAAAATAACATTACCATGTCCGACTATATTT
Organism: uncultured Candidatus Saccharibacteria bacterium; assembly: GCA_964652865.1. Classification (GTDB taxonomy): domain Bacteria; phylum Patescibacteriota; class Doudnabacteria; order UBA920; family UBA920; genus JAEUSE01. Next base: position 817 of record CAZZBG010000047.1, on the reverse strand, counting down.
CCAGTGGGGAGATTCGGATTGGGTGGGTACAAGGCGCTGCAAGCACTACGGCAATTCGTTTGGATTATCAGTATATTATTGTTGGGTCGACAAATACGGACAGCGCACAATGTGAAATTTCTTTTGGAACGGGCACGGCTTCAAATTGTACAAACACTCGCAATTTAGATAGTAGTCTTGGTTCTCCTTCGACATGGCAAATTACCACTGAACTAGAATCAACTACATTTGGGCATGCGTACTATGGACAAGATAACGATGCGGATGCAACGACCAATGAAGCGGCATTATCCGCAAACGTAAACATACCACTTACCGTACCGAGCAATGCGACCGTCACCCGTATGGTGTACGCAACACGCTTAAAGTCGAGCGCTACATCGGTGGGACTGACTGCGCAGTTTAAGGATATGAGCGGTGCAAATCCGACTGTTTCTGGTGGGTGGACTGCGTTTGGCGCGGCAAACGCGACCGCTGCATATGTCTACCAAGATGCAATAAGTGGTGGGTACTTTACGGTGAGTGCAGATGACTACATTGATACGGTGAATAACCGAGTGAATGTTCGCGTGAGAACAAATGCCAGCACAAACACCACCAGCGCGACAGGTGATATCGATTTTGTCTTTGCCAGTATTCGTTGGGTAGAAGAGTCGGATGATCACTCTACCGCTCGGTCTTCGTTCGTGCCTACTGGTGGAGCACTGTTGACTGGTGCAGAGCGCACCCGCACTGCTGGTGCGACCAGTGGGAACGTTGGTGGCTGGCAAGGGTTATTAGCAATAGACGCAACTTCCCCAGGGTTTAACTGGACAGT
>CAZZBG010000046.1:2250-5896 GCA_964652865.1 uncultured Candidatus Saccharibacteria bacterium | reverse complement strand
CGACCAGCGCGTTTGCGGTCGTTTGCGTTTAGTAAACGTTTGCGAATACGAATAGATTTTGGAGTTACCTCTACCAGTTCGTCTGCACCAATGTATTCCATGGCGAAGTCTAGTTCAATAGGGCGAGGGGGAACAAGGATAATAGCATCGTCTGCACCACTGCTACGCATGTTCGTCAGTTTTTTAGTCTTACATACGTTGAGCTCAATGTCGCTGTCGAGTGCATTTTGTCCGACTACCATGCCCTCGTACACTTCTACTGCAGGGCCAATAAACATGACACCGCGTTCTTGTGCGTTGTTCAGGCCGTATGCATTTGATACACCAGATTCAGAAGCAATCAAAGAACCGTGGTCGTTCGCGTGGGTGTCAATGTTGTGCACTGGCTTGTAGCTATCGAACAAGTTGTTAATGATTGCGGTACCGCGGGTGCGGGTCAAAAGTAAGTTTTTGAGTCCAATCAGTCCACGGGTAGGCATGTTGTATTCCAAGTGCACGTCACCATTTGGGGTGGTGTCCATGGAAAGCATGGTGCCGGCTCTGCGACCAATCTCTTCTATAATCGTACCTTGGTATTCGCTTGGTACGTCTATGGTTACTTGTTCGTATGGTTCCAGTTTCTGCCCGTTTTCTTCTATGAAAATAACTTGCGGTTGGGAGACTTGCAGTTCGAATCCTTCACGGCGCATGGTTTCGATTAACACTGCTAAGTGCAGTTCACCACGACCAGAAACAAGGAACGTGTCACCTTGGTCGGTGTCTTCCACTTGGAGTGCTACGTTGGTTTCGAGTTCTTTGTACAAGCGGTCGCGGATGTTGCGGGAGGTGACCAGTTTACCTTCTTTGCCAGCAAATGGGGAAGTGTTAACACCGAACGTCATTTTCACTGTCGGTGGCTCTACGTGTACTGGAGGAATTTGTACTGGGTTTTGTGCGTCTGCAAGTGTTTCTCCAATTTGGATATCGTCAAACCCTGCAATGGCAACAATGTCACCAGCTTCTGCTTCTACAGCGTCTACTGCTTTCATGCCTTGATACATTTGTAGTGCAGTCACTTTACCAACGGTTTTTGCTCCGGAGTGGGTTATCTTGGCAAGGGATTGACCTTTTTTGACTTTACCGGCAGTAATTTTCCCAATACCAATTTTCCCAATGTAGTTGTCGTAGGAAATGGCAAGTACGAGTAGTGCAAAAGGGTCTTCGGCGCGTACTTCTGGTGCAGGAATGTATTTAATAACCGCTTCGAACAAATCGGTAATGTTTGGTTCGGTGCTTGGGTCGGCAATAAGCGTCTTGAGTTTTTCTGGGTCAGTGCTGGCTAGCCCGCGAATACCGGAAGAGTAGATAATAGGGAACTCAAGCTGTTCGTCTGTTGCGCCAAGGTGTACAAACAAGTCGAAAGTTTTGTTGATGGTGTGGTCAATCTGTGCGTCTGGTTTATCTATTTTGTTAATAACCACGATTGCTTTGTGGCCAAGTTCCAAAGCTTTTTTGAGCACGAACTTAGTCTGTGGCATTGGACCTTCTTTGGCGTCTACCAAAAGTAATACACCGTCTGCCATGCGCAAGGTGCGTTCTACTTCGCCACCAAAGTCAGCGTGTCCTGGGGTGTCGACAATGTTAATTTTGATGCCGTTGTATACCAAAGAAGCGTTTTTGGCGCGGATGGTAATACCGCGTTCACGTTCGAGGTCTCCCGAGTCCATGAGCAAAGCCCCGCCATCGTCTTTAACGGTGTGGGTCTGCTTTAACATGGCGTCTACCAAAGTGGTTTTGCCGTGGTCAACGTGGGCAATAATTGCGATATTGCGAATTGTGTCTCGTTTCATATGAGTGTGATGCAGATATACAGATACCTACAGATGTCTGCACCTACAAAGTTACTTAAGAAAATAAGCCCCAAAATGGGCTCAAGCTATGTGTAATTGTACATTAAAATGAAAGAAATAGCAATAGCGGGGGTATATTTCATTTTTTTGTCTATATCTTAAGGATACTCTATCCATGTATCTTGTTTTTTCCCTATTTGCTATACTTATTGTAGATTTCTTTTATATTTTAGCGAGTATTTAACACTTCGTATTTTCCATGCCTACACAAAAACGTCTACAAATTGTAAGCTTCTTGCTGATCTTGCTCCTTATGGCAGGGTTGGTGTTCACGGTGGTCCAGCCATTTTTGAACATACTTGTTTTGGGATTCATTTTGGCTGTGCTGTTTTACCCTATGTCGGAGTGGTTTTCGGTTAAGTGTAAGTCGCACGCGTGGGGAGCGCTTATTACGTTGCTCATCATGTTAGTCATTATTTTAGTTCCTGTAGCATTGTTGGGGCAGGTTATATTTACGGAAGTTACAAACTTGTACGATAGTTTCAAACATGGACAGTTTGTGCTAGACAGGAGTCAGTTAGTGTCGGGACTGCCAGTACAAGTGCAAGATTTTGTCACGACTGCATCGAAAGATTTAAGCAGTGTTGTGTCTCGTGTTACAGCAAATGCGTTCCAAACTTTTTCTAGTGTGGTGTCTAACTTAGCAAGTTTCTTCTTGTCGTTCTTCTTGACCATGCTTGCAACGTACTACTTTATGAAAGATGGCAGGCACTTTAAAGAAGTACTTATTGACCTTTCGCCAATAGACAATAAACAAGAGCGCATATTGTTTGTAAAAATTACGAATGCAGTGAACGGGGTGGTAAAGGGACAGTTTTTGACCGCTATTATCCAAGGTGTGGTTGCAACAGTGGGGTATTTAATTTTTGGAGTACCAAATGCATTCTTGTGGGGTTTCTTTACCATGCTTGCAGCGCTCGTACCAACAGTCGGTACTTCGCTCGCGCTGATTCCCGCAGTGATTTACTTACTTCTGACCGGACAAAACCCACAAGCGCTCGGGTTACTTATTTGGGGAGCACTTGCAGTAGGGTTGGTGGATAATATTATCGGACCTAAAGTGTTGGGGCATAGCACACGCGTGCATCCACTGCTCATGCTTATTGCCGTACTCGGTGGTGTTTCTGTGTTTGGCTTCCTCGGATTTTTACTCGGTCCTATTTTAATGGCAGTTTTTGTTGCTATGATAGATATGTATCGCAAAGAGTTCCAAGAGTACATTGGGAACTAGTTGTAACCACAGTCACAAGATGGCAATGAATAATCAAAAATTTTTGCTCTTGTTGCTGCCACTCGGGGCATTGGCATTGCTTGGGGTTGTTGTTGTGTTTGGTAGGGTGTTAGGTGGACAAGTGAAGACTGCTCCGGTGCATACATTTGCAGAGTGCGTAGCGCAGGGTAATCCAGTCATGGAGTCTTACCCCAGACAGTGTCGTGCTGGCAATATTACTTTTGTAGAAAATGTGATGCCGGCAATACAGCCGGATCCGGTAGTGCTCGACACGGGTTTTGCACAGAGTGTCGTTACAAGTCCGCTCACTATAACAGGGAAAGCGCTGGGTACTTGGTTTTTCGAGGCGTCGTTTCCGGTAAGCGTTACAGATGCAAATGGTGTTGTGCTTGGGACAGGAGTAGCACAAGCGCAAGCAGAGTGGATGACAACTGACTATGTACCGTTTCAGGTAGTCGCAACCTTTACACCGAGCAGTACGCAAACAGGATATGTAGAATTTAAAAAAGACAACCCTTCTGGGTTG
>CAZZBG010000046.1:0-2150 GCA_964652865.1 uncultured Candidatus Saccharibacteria bacterium | reverse complement strand
AACTAGCAACTAGCCACTCGTTACTGCTTGGACAAGTCTCGTGCAATAATCCATTCAGTTGGAGCATGGTTGTCAGTTAAGATAGGTAACGAGCTGTCTGGGTAGAACCGATTCAGTTTTGGTATGAGGTCTTCGAGAATTGTGGTAACAGTTTTGTTGTCACTTTTTTCTTTTGTGGTGAGTTCGTGGTTAGAAGCAAGGAGGAGGTGGCTTGCATTTCTTCGTTCTTCCAGTGCTGCGTCGTAGACAAAAGGAAACACTTGTGCTTGGGTGTTGGCGATTGCTGCAACCAAACTGCTTTTCTTAGACCCAAGCGCTGCTATGTTCATGCCCAGAATTCCATTTGGGGTAAGGCGCTGCTCTGCGAGCTGCCAAAACTCTTTGGTGGTGAGTTGCCAAGGAATTTGGAGTTCATTTTGGTACGCGTCTACATAAATGAAGTCGTATTTCTCAGAGGAGTGTGCTAAAAAAGGCCTCCCATCGGCATGGTGAATACTGAGCGGGATATCTCTGAGCCCCATGTACTCTTTGGCTAAGTCTGTAGCCACTGAGTCAATTTCTACTGCCGTAATACTGACTTTGTCTTTGTAGAGTGTGTGCAATAGATGAGGGAGTGTGCCACCAGCAAGTCCAATGCAGAGCACCGAGTAGCGGTCTTTCTCGGGGAGCAGCGCTGGAATGCTTGCGGCAAATTCATAGTACGTGTATTCGTGCTCTGGCGTACCAATGCTTTGGAGTGGGTCTTTGTCGGTATGGTACACCGATTGAAATCCAAAACCACTGTCAAACTGCATGTAGCGCACTCCTGCAGCTGGTTCTATGATTTGAATGTATTGATACGGCGATTCTGCAGCGGCAATGACCGTGTTGGGAGATGCTGGTCTTACGGTGGAAGTTATTGCAAGCAGTACCCCCGCAAGTACGGCATACCCCTTGTTCTTTTTTGTGGGGATGCCCCACACTCCGCAGAGCGTGAGTAAGGCGCCAATGCCAAGAATAGCCCAAGTAGTACCAACTAGCGGAATAAGTAGTAAGTTGGGTAAAAAGGTTCCTGCTAGCCCACCCAGAGTAGAGACAGCAAACAGTTGACCAGACGTATTACCCAAGTGCCCGCTCTGTGTGGTAAGTAAGGAGAGGATGAAAGGGCTCACTATGCCAAGTAGCATGGTAGGAAACCCAAACAGGAGTATGGTGGCAAGGAGTGAGCCACCGCTTAAGTTTAAGAGTGAAGCACGGCTACTTCCATCAAGAGTGAGTAACCCCAGTATGGTGTTTGCCAAGACTGGGATGGCGAGTGTAAATAAACCAGCCCCAAGGATGCACAAAAGGAGCACACGAATGTCTTTGTGTTTTTCTACGAGTGTACCACCAAGGTAGTACCCAAGACTGAGTGAGAGCAGTACCACACCAATAACGCTACTCCACACCAGCGTAGAGGTGCCGTAGTGGGGAGCAAAGAGCCGAGCGGCAGAGACTTCCAGCGCCATGCCACTTGCACCGCAGATGGCACTTAAGGCGAGCAGGTGTTTTTTTGTTCCAAGTATATGCATGTGGTTATTTTAACATGTTACTATAAGGTATATGAGCAAACAGTTGCCAAAACATATGCAGCGTTTATATGCACGGCTCAAAACACCAGCAAGCATACAAACTTTTTTAAATAGTCTGCCGGCAAACTTTGAAAGTGGTGGAGAAACCTATATGTCTCCACTACGCACTATCCGTGAGCAAAGAGCGCACTGTATGGAAGGAGCGCTCCTTGCTGCATCTATTTTGCGGTACCATGGGGCAAAGCCGCTGCTTATGGATTTACGAGTGCAGCGACCTGATCAAGACCATGTGGTGGCGTTGTTCCAAATGGGTGGGTACTGGGGTGCCATTAGCAAAACTAACCATGCAGTGCTGCGCTACCGTGAGCCAGTGTATAAAACTCTGCGTGAGTTAGCCCTTTCGTATTTCCACGAGTATTTTGACAATGCTACAGGGAAAAAGAATTTACGCGAGTATTCGGTGCCCGTACACATGGATCGGTTTGACTATTTGGAGTGGGAAACCACGGAAGCTGATTTGTGGGATATTGTAGAAGCTGTCGATAACGCACGACATTTTTCATTACTCAACAAGAAACAAATTGCAAATTTACGACCAGC
>CAZZBG010000045.1:1341-5960 GCA_964652865.1 uncultured Candidatus Saccharibacteria bacterium | reverse complement strand
TTGGTTTAGTTACCATTAACCTGACCAAAATAATCAGTCTTATTTGGCTCAACTACAAAAAATAGAGAATAGGAAATAGGAGCTAGGTTCTGGGGATTAGTAAGAGAAGAAAATAAGAAAAAGGGTAGCCCTTGCGCTGTGCAAAGGTTACCCTTTTTACATTGTATTTCTCTTATCTTTCTTGCAACTCGTAACTAGTTACTCGTTACTACTTTACAGCATTTTCTTCAAGTACTGTCCTGTGTAACTCGTTTTTATCTTGGCGACTTCTTCTGGAGTCCCTACGGCTACTACTTGCCCACCTTTGTTTCCGCCTTCGGGACCAAGGTCAATAATCCAGTCTGCTGTTTTAATCATATCTAAGTTGTGTTCAATGACCACAACCGTGTTTCCTTTTTCCACCAAACGGTTGAGCACATGCACCAGTCTGCGCACGTCTCCAAAATGCAACCCTGTAGTTGGCTCGTCTAAAATGTACAGTGTTTTACCTGTCGAAGCACGAGAGAGTTCGGTTGCAAGTTTAATGCGTTGGGCTTCCCCACCAGAAAGAGTGGTCGCATTTTGCCCTAAGTGCATATACCCCAAACCAACTTCAGAAAGAGTATCTAATTTTTTCTTGATTGCGGGAATATGTGCAAAGAACGTTGCACCTTCGTCTACGGTCATTTCAAGCACATCGGAAATAGTTTTCCCGTTGTAGTGAATCTCGAGCGCTTCTCGGTTATATCGCTTCCCCTTACATTCTTCACAGGTAATGTACACATCGGGCAAAAAGTTCATCTCTACTTTCAGCACACCGTCGCCCGAACACTTTTCGCACCGCCCACCTTTTACGTTAAAGCTAAAGCGTCCTGCGCCATAACCTTTCATTTTTGCTTCTCTGGTTTCTGCAAACAAGTCACGAATTGGTGTGAACAAACCGGTATAGGTAGCAGGATTACTGCGTGGAGTACGCCCAATTGGCGACTGGTCAATGTTAATAAACTTGTCGATATGGTCGACGCCTACAATTTTCTTAAACGCCCCTGGTTCGTCTACGCTATCATAAAAATACTGGCTTAAGTGCTTTGCCAAAATGTCGTTCAGGAGCGTCGACTTTCCACTACCAGACACACCGGTAATACACACGAGCTTACCCAGAGGGATATCTACATTCACATCTTTTAAGTTAAACTCGGATGCACCAATAATAGACAACTTCTTGCCGTTGCCTGCTCGGCGCCGTTTTGGAACTTCGATTTTTTCTGTGCCGGCCAAATATCGCCCAGTGCTCGATGCTGTATTTTTCTCTACCTGCGCTGGTGTTCCTTCTGCAACGAGTTGCCCACCGTGTTTGCCAGCCCCTGGGCCAATGTCTATTAACCAATCCGCTTCGCGCATAGTTTCTTCATCGTGCTCCACCACAATAACGGTATTACCAAGGTCGCGTAAGTTTCTGAGCGTGGCTAAAAGCCGCGTGTTATCGCGTTGATGTAGTCCAATAGATGGTTCGTCTAAAATATAGAGCACACCAGTTAGCCCGCTCCCAATTTGGGTTGCGAGTCGTATGCGCTGTGCTTCCCCACCAGACAAAGTGTCTGCGGTTCTGTCGAGCGTCAAATATGACAACCCTACATTAAGCAAGAAAGACAACCGAGCACTTACTTCTTTTAATACAAGTTTTGCAATGGCGAGATCTTTGGCATTAAGTTGCTTGGGAAGTGCTTCAAAAAACTCTGCGGTCTGCTCTATGCTCTGCGCAGATACTTCTACAATTCCTTTTCCGCCAATAGTGACTGCAAGCACTTCTGGTTTCAGTCGTTTGCCGTTACATGTTGGACATGACCGGATGCGCATATACGTTTCAATATCTGTGCGCATAAAGTCTGACTCAGTTTCGCCGTATCTGCGTTCCAAGTTCGGGATAATCCCTTCGAATGTTGCCACATAGGAGTTCTGGCCATAATCCATAGGCATCTGAATTTTTTTGTCGCCCGTGCCGTACAGAATTATATCTATATGCTTTTTAGCGATATCTTTAACGGGCACCTCCAAAGAAAAACCGTACTCTTTCGCAAGAGCAGTCAGGACCCGCAAGTACCAACTTTGGCGCCCCACACTTTTACTCCATGGGCGAATAGCTCCTTCTGCCAAAGTAAGCTTTGGGTTTGGGATGACAAGTTCTGGTTCTACAATTAATTTGTTCCCCAGCCCTTTACACTCGGGGCATGCACCATGCGGGCTGTTAAAACTAAAGTCACGTGGATCAAGTGAAGTCATTTGCACATGTCCTTCTGGACACGCAAAATTTTGCGACATCATGGACTCGCCCAATACTTTTCCTGCTTCGTCCACCGTAAGCACAATCACTAAACCATCTCCCATCTCTGCTGCTTTTTCTAGCGCTTCCGTTATGCGTCCCCGCTCTTCTGCGTGCACGCTAATCCGGTCTACCACGACTTCTATAGTGTGTTTCTTTTGCTTATCCAAAACACTCGTCAGTGCTTCTTGTAAATCCATAACTACACCATCTAGGCGAACTCTGGAAAAACCTGCTTTGCGGATATTTTCAAACACCAATCGGTGCTCCCCTTTTTGGTCACGAATAAACGGCGCGAGCAACATAATGCGCGTACCGGAAGGAAGCCCAAGCAGCTGCTCGGTCATGGCATGCAGTGTCTGCCCTGTAATACGCTTTCCACACACCGGACAATGTGGCACACCAACGCGCGCCCACAAAAGACGCATGTAGTCGTAAATTTCGGTAACCGTACCTACCGTAGAACGTGGGTTGTGGGAAGCAGACTTTTGGTCAATGGAGATTGCTGGAGAAAGACCATCTATGCGGTCCACATCTGGCTTGTCCATCAGTCCAATAAACTGCCGAGCGTACGCAGACAAAGACTCGACGTAGCGCCGTTGCCCTTCCGCATAAATAGTGTCGAACGCAAGACTCGACTTCCCCGAACCAGACAGTCCTGTAATGACTACCAACTTGTTGCGAGGAATGTCTATGTCTATACCTTTTAAATTGTGCTGTCGTGCCCCACGGACGGAAATATATTTAGATGAGTCTTTGGTTTCTTTAGCCATAAAGCAGTGAATGGTCGACAGTCATTCGAGACCCTAAGGGGTTCTCAGACCCTCGAAGGGTGGGCAGTGACTAGTGTGCAAATCTGTACACTGTTCACTGATAACTGTTTACTGTTATTTATACTAACGTACACCTTAGCATAAAAATGGAAAAGTTTCAACTGTTCTAAGGTTTCTTGGCGTATTTAGGCAGCTACCAAAATAAAATTACATAAAAAAAAAATTAGAGAGCCAGCAAGCACTCTCTAAAGAAATAGACCGACACGCCCCCCAACTTTTTGTAAAATCTCACTTCGGACTAAACATCAGCCCACAGAAGATAGCGACAATAATACCTAACACAACCACCCACTGCCACAGCTTGCCAAAATTTGGATACTGCGGACCAGTATCCCTCCAAAGATTTTTGAACAAATTCATGACACACTCCCATACTTTTACAACACGTTCATGCAAAACTCTTTGTTGAAAAAAGGAAAAGCAGCGAGCGTCTGGAAACAGAAACGCGCGCTGCTACGTTTTTGGTCGCATGGAGGCTAATTCGCCTCCATAAATTTCACAGCGGGTTGTAGCCGTGGCGTAACCGGATCCTGCACAGAAAGCGCAGAAAGGGTAATTAGAACCAAAGCAACAACTAATGCTAAACATACAATTGTTTTTGTCATGACTTCACCACCAACCATCCAATGATAGCAACCGCCCAAGGTGCTGCTATCAGTAATAGTCCAACGAGTGGACCAATTTGCGGTTTGGTTTTCATAACAACCTCGTTTATCCCACTGGCGTTGTGGGAAATGGATAATGGTTGGTGAGAGCGTAGCCCGCCCATGCGCCAGCCAAAAAGCCCAAAGCAGCTGCGCTCTTGTCGCGGGCAGTACAACCCCCGACAATTGCGCCTAAAATTCCACAAACCAAAATGCAACTGATTTGCATTATTTCCTCCTGATACCAGCATATCTGGCTTTTGTGGCAGGTCAGCCGCGTGGCTGCCTGCGGGGTTATGTATAACTACTCGCGCAAGTGCGGGTATTTATGCTATGGTTATACCACAATAGTCAACATTCGGCAATAGCCAGCATACACCCCCAAAATGGCCCAAACACTGCAAAACCAAATAGTTCATTTTCCCCACGCCGCGGGGTGCTACCTTTTTAAGGACACCACAGGAGTGGTTTTGTACGTGGGCAAAGCAAAAGACTTGCGAAAGCGTGTCTCGCAATACTTTGGGCAAGACAAACGACCACAACTGCCCTTTTTAATAGAGGAAGCTACGAGCATAGATTTTATAGTAGCCCGAACAGAACTAGAAGCGTTGTTTTTGGAAAACACACTCATTAAAAAACACAACCCAAAGTACAACATTAAACTAAAGGACGACAAAAACTACGCGTTCATCGCCATCAATAACAGCACGCAAATCCCCCAAATTGGATATGTCCGCAAAATCACTGACTCTGCTAGTTTTACCCCATTTGTAAACCCGTCCGCCTCTTGGGGTAGTGGCAAACACGAACGCAAACGGCTAAAGGTAACCAGCAGCAAACGAG
>CAZZBG010000045.1:0-1241 GCA_964652865.1 uncultured Candidatus Saccharibacteria bacterium | reverse complement strand
CTACGCACGAGCATGCACGCAGCTTCTGCCAACAAACGGTTCGAACTAGCCGCACGACTGCGTGACCAACTCAAAGCGCTCGAGCTACTAGACGAACGACAGATTGCCCAGTTCCCCAGCAAAGTAAATTACGATTTTATATCTACCGCAGAATCCGGTGCTTTGTGTTGTGTGAATTTGTTTAAAGTACGCGACGGCAAACTCACCGACAAAGAAAGTTTTGTGTACAGCCAAACAACTACCGAGCAAGTTACCGAAGCAGAAAATACAAACCAAGTTGTTTCTTCTGCAGCCATGTTCCAACAAAAGTTTGCAGAAACGTACTACACAGAAACAACAGATGTCCCTGCTGCAATTTTTACGCAACACACATTCCCCGACCCTGACTTTATTACCGCCGTCCTCCAACATCGCACAACAAAGAAAGTACCACTCAGTGTGCCCAAGCGTGGTAAACAAGTACAACTTATTTCTCTTGGCGCTACAAATGCAGCAGAGTACTTGCGCAAAACACTCGCCACAGACGCAACCGATGCCGACAAGCTACACGAAGCACTGGTCTTTCTGCAGCAAACACTCAAGCTACCCACCCTCCCCAGACGGATAGAATGCTACGACATGTCCAACACACAAGGTACCAACCCTGTGGGAAGTATGGTGGTGTTTGTAGACGGCAAACCAGCAAAATCGGAGTACCGTAAATTTAAAATCCGAAGCAAAGACACTCCGGACGACTTTGCGATGATGCGAGAAGTACTGACCAGAAGGCTCGCCAGAATGCAAAATGCAAAATTAGAAATGCAAAATGAAGAGCAAGAGACTTCTGCGCTCCCACTCTGGCCAAGACCCGACCTCATAGTGATAGACGGTGGCAAAGGACAACTCTCCGCTGCGCTTGCAGCCCAGCGAGAAGTGCAAAATACAAAATTAGAAATGCTAAATAGGTCCAAGTCTTCACTCAGTACTAAGCACTTAGCACTGAACACTGTTCCAATGGTTGGACTTGCCAAGCGCATAGAAGAAATTTTCCTACCAGAAAACCCTGTACCTATTATTCTGAATCACGACACTCCTGCACTGCAAATGTTGCAAAGGCTACGGGACGAAGCCCACCGTTTTGGCATAACCTTCCACCGCTCTTTGCGCAGCAAACAAGCTACAAAATCCGCGCTGGATACCATTACTGGAATTGGCCCTAAAACAAAAAAACTGCTCAAACAAAAGTTTGGAACAGTCAGCGC
>CAZZBG010000044.1:0-5996 GCA_964652865.1 uncultured Candidatus Saccharibacteria bacterium | reverse complement strand
CTCTCACTGACGAATAAAATGTATTAAAAAAACTGCGGATATACCGCAGTTTTTTTATTCTTCTAACGTAAAGCGCCACCTTGTTACACCAAGTAATACCACAAGCCAGACAAGCAACACTCCCCCATGCAGGAGAAGCGATTGCCATTGCCACGTGTTGGCAAAGAGCGAACGGAGCAACTCCGATAGGTGTGATAAAGGTAACACACGTGCTACCTGCTCTAAAAAGTTAGGTAACATACTCACCGGATAAAAGACGTCACCCAAAAACATGAGTGGTAACCCTACTGCTGCGGTAATCGGTGCAGCCGACTCATAACTTGTTGCCATGGTAGAAACGAGTAGTCCTACCAGCAAAAAGAGTGAACCTCCCAAAACAGTTGCCAACAGAATGAGTGGCGTATTCGCCACAGAGAACTGCGCACCGAACACTACGGTTGCAAGTGCGGTAAGTATAACCAACTGCGCCACCATAATAACCACCCGCGAAGCAACCACAGACACGGCCATTTCGAATGGCTTAATTGGTGTAACCAAAAAGCGCTTAATAACCCCTTTCGCCTTGAGGTCTGTTAAGAAATATCCAAGGCCGTAGAGACCGCCCTGCATAAAGGTATACGCCAAAAACCCTGGGAGAAAGAAGTCTGCGTAACTTTTACCACCCACATTCACAAACCGCTCCAAGCGGAATAACGCAAAAATGGTGTAAAAAATTACTGGCATGGCAATTGTCCAAAACAGTCCAGAAGAGTTTCGATACACCATGCGCATATTTACCATGAACAACTGCGCAAATGAATTTGTCATACTTCGTACTCCTTTCCAGTAAGGTCTAAATACACATCTTCCAAGCTTGCCGTCTTCACGGTAAACCCGCTAAAGTCTATTGCGTTGTGTTTCAGAATATCTAAAACTGGCGCAATAGCTTCTAAACTCTTGATCTCTAAAATAACTTTCGGATAGTTGCTATACACTCGCTCAATCTGCGTTCGTACAGGCCCCCACACAGCTTCTGGAATTTCTTGTGGCACAAAAAATGAAATTTGGGTTGTGTGCGACAAATCTGTAATAAGTTTTTTAGGCTCGTCGATTTTTAGAATCTTGCCATGCTCTACTATTGCCACCCGAGAGCACAAATACTCTGCTTCTTCCATGTAGTGCGTCGTAAGTACAATACTGACCCCACGAGCGTTAATCTGGTGAATAAGCTCCCAGACATCGCGGCGCGCTTTTGGATCAAGCCCTGTGGTGGGTTCATCTAAAAATAATATTTCTGGTTGGTTCACAAGACTCGAGGCAATACTAAACCGCTGCTTTTGCCCACCCGACAAACTTTTCACATATTCGTTTGCTTTGTCTTGCAATCCAACAAAGCCAAGCAGTTCTTCGGTGTCCACTGTTCTCCCATAGAAGGATGCAAACAACTGCAACAACTCTGCAAGAGTAGTTGTGGGTAAATATTCGCTTGATTGTAACTGTACTCCAATCCGTTTTTTTATCTTTTCTGCATTTTCCCGCACTGGCAAACCCAGCACAGAAACTTCACCACCAGAAGGCTGCTTTAAGCATTCAATAATCTCTAGGGTCGTAGTCTTACCTGCACCATTTGGACCAAGCAGGCCGAAGATTTCCCCTCTCTGGACAGAAAAAGAAATGTCGCGCACCGCATCGACATGTTGTTTCCCACCCCCACCCTTGCCCCTCAAGGCGTATCGTTTTTGTAAGTCTTTTACTTCAATAATTGTTTCCATGAAAGTATTGTACTATGCAGGCACAGGATAATAAAGCACTAGACTCTATGCGTTTATTTTCGAACAAATCTCTGTTAAACTTGGTTCATACAGGTCAAGATTGTTTCTGAGAGTAAAAACACTCGCAACCACTGTGTGGTTGAGTAATACTCTCCTAACCACCAAGGAATACATACATGTCTACATTTCAATTGATATCGAAATACCAGCCAGCTGGCGACCAACCCAAAGCAATTGAGGGTATTTTACAATCCCTTCATGCGGGCAATAAGCACCAAACACTCTTGGGGGTTACAGGGAGTGGAAAGACCTTTACCATGGCCAATGTCGTTGCAAGCATTCAACGCCCTACTTTGGTCATGTGTCACAACAAAACCCTCGCAGCCCAACTTGCAAGCGAGTTCCAAGAGTTCTTCCCAGATAATGCCGTTCACTACTTTGTGTCTTACTACGACTACTACCAACCAGAAGCGTACATCCCCCGCTCCGATACGTATATTGAAAAAGAAACGCAGATAAACGAAGAAATAGACCGATTGCGAAACGCAGCAACACAATCACTCCTCACACGAAAAGATGTGCTTATTGTTGCATCGGTTTCGTGTATTTACGGTTTAGGTAATCCAGGGAATTATCTTGATTTATCTATCGAAATAAAGCTCGGACAAAGTTTGAAACGAGATAAATTCTTGCGCAGACTGACCGACCTCCAATTCCACCGCAACGACTACGACCTCAAGCGTGGTACATTTCGCGTCCAAGGAGAGACTTTGGAAATCGTACTCGCCTCAGAAGACACCGTTATCCGACTCGGGTTTTTTGGGGATGAAGTCGAGCGCATTGAACGGCGCGATTTGCTTACTGGTGAAACTATAGAAACCTTGGAAGCCGTACATATCTTCCCCGCAAAGCACTTTGTGGCATCGGAGACCATGGTGCATGAAGCGATTGAGAAAATTCGTGCAGAACTAGAACTGCGACTGACTGAACTACGCACGCAAGGAAAAGTACTCGAAGCAGCCAGATTAGAACAGCGAACCAATTTCGACCTTGAGATGCTCACCAATACTGGATTTGTCGCAGGTATAGAAAACTACTCACGGCACCTAGATGGCCGCAGCGCAGGAGACCCGCCATCTACCCTTATTGATTACTTCCCAGATGATTTTCTATTGTTTATAGATGAATCTCACCAAACCATTCCCCAAATCGGGGGTATGTACAATGGCGACAGAGCACGAAAAATGAACTTGGTAGATTACGGCTTCCGCCTCCCCTCTGCCCTCGATAACCGCCCATTACAGTTTGCAGAATTCGAAGCAAAGGTAGACCAAGTTGTATATGTCTCTGCCACCCCTGGGCCGTATGAACTCCGAAAAAGCCTAGAAGAAAACCAAACAATTACGCATTCCGAATTACGCATTCCGAATTCAAAAGCCAGTAATACGAAATCCGTAATACGTAATTCTGGTAAAATTGTTCCTACTGTTGTCGAGCAAATTATTCGCCCAACCGGTTTAATTGACCCAACCATAGAAATAAAACCGATCAAGCACCAAGTAGACGACCTGCTCGCTCAAGTTAAGTTACGCACCACAGCGGGGCAACGAGTACTCGTGACTACTCTGACCAAGCGCATGGCGGAAGAACTTACCGAATACCTAAAAGAGTCTGGGGTTAAAGTACAATACATCCACTCAGAAGTAGACACCATGGAGCGCCTCGAAACATTACGCGATCTCCGACTGGGTGTGTATGACGTTCTTGTAGGCATTAACTTGCTTCGAGAAGGTTTAGACCTCCCCGAAGTGTCTTTAGTCGCCATTCTCGATGCAGACAAAGAAGGTTTCCTCCGAAGTGAGACTGCGTTCATGCAGATAATGGGGAGAGCCGCGCGGCACCTAAACGGTCATGTCATTATGTACGCAGACCGGATTACCGGTTCAATGGAACGAGCCATTTCAGAAACCACAAGACGTAGAAAACTACAACAAAAATATAACGAAACCCATGGGATAACCCCGAAAACAATCATAAAAGCAATAGCAGATACTCGACTTGGTGGGGGCAAAGTCGCAGAAACCCTTGCCGGTGCAGAACAAAAAGAAGTTGACCCGGGGAAGCTTTCGAAGCAGGAGTTAGCCTTCTACATTGAAGAGTTAAACAATCAGATGGACCTTGCTGCGAAAAACTTAGAGTTCGAGCTTGCAGCAACCTTGCGCGACAAAGTAGCAGAAGCGAAGAAACTCAGTAAACTGCAAAAGAAAAAATAATCTCGCACACACCTGAGCACAGTTGCAGTTTTTCTGGTATATGCCAAAATAAAGAGAGTAAAGAAATAATTATTTTATGGAACAACATACACACGAACACCACAAGCTACCAACGTATAGCGCGCTCCCCCAAATAGAAGCGCCACTCGACGAATACCTTGGTCAAAAAGCCCCACAAATACCAGAAAAATGGCGCCAACTTATTGCTAAGATTTCCCCTTGGCTCACTCTGATAGCTTTGGTATTTACTATCCCTGCCATACTCGCACTGCTCGGGCTTAACTTGGTTAGCGTTGCAGCGGTCGGAGCTGTGGGCTTACACAGAGGCCCTGGGTACACCGTGTTCTTAGTAGTTATGGCAGTAACCTTCGTGCTTGAAATCCTTGCAGTACCTGGTTTGTTCAAACGAAGCAAGCAAGGTTGGGTGTACGTCTTTTACGCCTCACTCATTAGCACTACTCTAAACATCCTTACGTTTAACATCGGCAGTCTTATCGGGAGTATTATTTCTCTCTATATCTTGTTCCAAGTAAAGAACCAGTACCGATAATACTCGGCATGAAAAACAACCCATGTGTATGGGTTGTTTTTTTATTGCATGTTACTACTTTACCTCTTGCGCACTCGCCCACGCCATTTCATAGAGCGCAGAAAGCGAACCGACAATCTCCTTGCTCGTTATAACCACCGCAAATACTTGCGTCGTAAAAGAAAAGAACGCCACACTGTTCCCAAAAAGAGCATTATCAGTTAAAAACTTTTGCCCTGGAGGCACAAGGCGGATTGCATAAAATTCATCCTGCACCACACGCTTCATGTACGCTGCATCTGTTTGGGTTCCGGTTAATATTTCTCTGACTTTAAGGGTGTGGTTTTTTGCCCGATGGGCAACTTCTTTGGTGACTTGTGGTAAAACCTTTTCTAAATCCCCTAACGTAGCAAAAAACCGTACTTCACCAGCAGTAAATATTTTATCGTACACACTCAGAACTCCTTCCTTGCCTTGAAATAGCTGCACTTGTGGCTTCTCTTTTTTTGCGTTGTGCACCGCCAAAAGCTCTGGTAAAAACCGCTTGAGCAATTCACCTTTCTTGTTTAAATCTGCCACTAAACGGTCTGGCGACTCCGCTGTATAGAGCGTCTTTTTTGCTTGCGGAATTTGACTGACCAACCCTCTCCGCTCTAATTCATCTAAAACTAGGTATGTTGTTGGACGCTTTAATCCTGCTTTTTTAGCAATAGATAGCACGCTTGCCACACCAAGCTCAAGTAAAGCCATGTAGACTTCAGCTTCTTTTGCGTTCAGTCCAATTTTTTCTAACGCTTCTACTGTTTGCATACATAAAGTATACCTAAGTTTATAAATTATGTCAATAATTCTGACAAATAATTATAAAGTTACAAATATATCAATATTTAATAGTGTTTTACTGTATTGTAAAAGATATTATTATTGACTTAATTAAACTTTCGTGGCATAGTTTGTTTAACAAAAAGACAGCCATTTGGTTGAACACTCAAGGCGCAACGCGTGTCGCCTTGAAAACCAAACCAAAATATCAGGGGGAACGTATGAGATACACGAAAGAGAAAATTGAAGAAATTTGTGATAGTGCAAGACTTGGTAAAAACGAAGCTAAAGCCTACTTTACTGTTAAGATCCACGGACTGAACAAAGCTGTAGAAATTCTCGACTGGTCTGAGGGCCAAGTTAAAAGGTTATACCATAATGCAGCGACAAAGGTAGCCAGTATTGGCGAAGTACCATCAGGAAGACAAAAGCTTTCGAACAAAAAGCCAAATATGGACGGAGAATACTAGCACCATACCCCCTCCCCCGTCGGGTTATAATAGACGGGATTTTTTATTAGACCAGATATCGAGACTTGCATTTTTATTAGGTTTTATGTACAATACGTTCACCGTGTCAAAGGTTTAGTGAGTCTCTAACTACTACTAACTAACAACTATT
>CAZZBG010000043.1:0-6146 GCA_964652865.1 uncultured Candidatus Saccharibacteria bacterium | reverse complement strand
AAAGCGTACCAGTGTGCAAAGGGTTTTCGGCAATTATAAAATCCACCTCGTTCAGAGTGCGAGTGGCTCGAAGTGTAATGTCTTCGAGGTTGCCAATGGGGGTTGGGACAATGTATAGCATGTATGAAGTATAGGTTATTCTTGCTTGTTTGATAATCCGTGTTTTGTGAATTACGAACCATTGTAATATAATGGCTGTATATATGTCTCTAATGCTGAATTTATGAGCAAAAATAAGGAGAAAAGATTAGCTTTAGAATTACGTGCGTCTGGACAAAGCTATAACCAAATAAAGAAGGTCTTGGGTGTAAGTAAGAGTACACTTAGCCTCTGGCTTAGAGGGTTACCTTTAAGCGAGGACAGGATCGGGTTGTTACGGGATAGAAGTGAGATACGTATAGAAAAATATAGACAGACTATGTTGCTCAAGCGTGCCCAGCGATTTGCTGATTCTTGTACAATAGAGCGGCAAGTATTACTACCACTTTCAGAACGGGAGCTATATATTGCGGGCTTATGTTTATATTGGGGTGAGGGTCTTAAGGATTTGCGTTATTCCATAGCTTTGTATAATACAAATCCACAAATGATAAAGTTCGCTTTGTTTTGGTATTTAAATTGTTTAAAAGTTCCTCCACATAAGATAAAAATAAAACTTCATCTTTATGATGATATGAACATTGAAAAGGAGCAAAAGTTTTGGTGTAAAGAATTGGGCTTACCCTTAGGACAGTTTAGTAAGCCATATATTAAAAAAGGGTCCGTAGCCGCATTAAACCGTAAAGGCGCTTTTGGGCATGGTACCTGCAGTTTAGTACTTAATGATGTGCTTCTAAAGGAGCGAATTATGGCAGGTATTAAGGCAGTTGCGGATTATTATGGATAAACACTATAATATGTCTATGACTTGCGCGTGTAGCTCAGTTGGTAGAGCGGTCGTCTTATACACGATTGGTCCTAGGTTCGAGTCCTAGCACGCGCACCATAAGATAGGCCACATATGTGGTCTATTTTATTTTTAGAAATGTAGTATGGTGCTATCAAATTATGGAAGAAAAAGAAATAACTTTAAACGATTTTGGCTCGCATGATAGCGAATGGTTATGCTGACACTGCTACCAAAGCAGATACAGCAAGTTTAAAGGAGCTTTCTCGCCGTCTCGATGTCTTAGAACAAAAAGTTGGTATCGTAAAATAATATTGTGAACTATACAAAAACCGCTAGGCTAACCTAGCGGTTTTTGTATAGTATGTATCCTATGCACTAATTGCTACTTACTATTTACTCCTTATATTATTGTAGCGCTGGCAACTGAGTCATTTGTATCTAGCTTCATCACTCGTACGCCTTGCGTGGCTCTACCAAGGGTAGAGATGGCGTTTAGTGGTGTGCGAATGGTTTGACCTTGGCGGGAAATTATTACTAAGTCATGCTCTTCTTTTGTACTCAAGATATACATGGCCATGATTTTTCCTGTCTTTGGGGTAATCTTCACTGTCTTAATACCACTTCCGGCTCGTTTTTGAATCTTGTAGTCCTTGAGTGGGCTCTTCTTGCCCATGCCGTTTTCGGTAATAACTAAGACTTCCAAATCTTTGACTTCAACGTCTTTGCGGATGATGTCCATGGAGATAATGTCGTCGTCCTTTTTCAGACGCATACCAGTGACTCCTGCTGCAGTGCGGCCCATTGGGCGTACATCACGCTCATTGAAGCGAATTGCTTGGCCATTTTCTGTGGAAAGCATGACCTCGTCTGCACCGCCGGTGGTTTCTACCCACTTGAGTTCATCACCATCTTTAATGCCAATGGCAATCATACCGCTGCGTCGTACTTTGGCAAACTCTTCTCGGGCCACTTTTTTAATGAGCCCTTTCTTGGTTGCCATGACCAAGAATTTTACAGTGTCTTTCTTGGAGAAGGTAAGAATGGCTGTGGTGGTTTCACCTTGGCCAAGTTGCAGGAAGTTTACCAGTGCTTGACCTTTGCTCGTTCTCGATCCTTCAGGGAGTTCGTAGACTTTCGTTTGGAAAACGCGACCTTTGTTGGTAAAGAATAGGATATCGTCGTGCGTATTTGCACTAATCATTTTTTCTACAACGTCTTCTTCTTTTAGGGATTGTCCAATAACTCCTTTACCACCACGAGACTGTTGTTTGTAGGTGTCGGGGAGGAGGCGTTTTACGTAACCAGATTTTGTTACAGTCACAATCATCTGATTTTCCGGTATAAGGTCTTCTGCTACAAAGGTGCCTACAGCAGAAGGGACGATTTGGGTTCTGCGCTCGTCTCCGTACTTGTCACGCATTTCCTCTGTTTCTGTTTTCACAATACCGAGAATCTTTTTGGGGTGAGCCAGCAAGTCTTCCAGTTTTGCAATCAGTTTGAGCTTTTCTTCTAGCTCATCTTCTATTTTCTTTCGCTCTAAGCCAGCTAAGGTTTGCAAGCGCATTTCTAAGATTGCAGTTGTTTGCAAATCAGAAAGCTTGAACTTCTTCATTAAGGCTGCGTGCGCATCTTCTTTGGTTGGGCTTTTCTTAATCACAGCGATTATTTCGTCGATGTGGTCAAGCGCTATTTTCAATCCTTCTAAGATGTGCGCTCGTTCTTTCGCTTTCTTGAGTTCGTATTCGGTGCGCCTGCGTACGACAATCTGCCGGTGAGTAATAAACTCCTCGAGCATGGATTTTAGGTTGAGCAGGTTTGGTTCCAGTCCGCCAACAAGCGAGATGGTGTTTAAGTGGAACGTATCTTGGAGTTGGGTAAAGCTGTAGAGTTGGTTTAAAATCTTGTTCGGTAAGGATTCCCGTTTGAGATCTATAACTATGCGTACTTTGTCGGAAGACTCGTCACGGACGTCTTTGATGCCTTCGAGGCGTTTGTCACGCACCAGATCTGCAATTTTTTCGAGCAAGGTTGCTTTGTTTACGCGGTACGGGATTTCGGTGATGATGATACGGAATGCACCACTTTTCGTTTCTTCTATTTCAGCTTTTCCTCGGACCACAATGCCGCCACGTCCAGTAGCGTAGGCGTTCTTAATAGCAGTTCGGTCGTAGATAATGCCACCGGTAGGGAAGTCTGGGCCTTTGATGATATCTGTGAGCTCTTCTATGGTGGTGTCTGGGTGTTCAATTAACTGAATGACACCATTGGTCACTTCTGTCAGGTTGTGTGGTGGTATATCTGTTGCCATACCAACCGCGATACCAAGGGTGCCATTGAGGAGTAGTTGTGGGAGTTTCCCTGGGAGCACTGTTGGTTCTTTTTCAGTCGCGTCAAAGTTGTCTCGCCAGTCCACCGTTTCTTTTTCTATGTCTACGAGCAACTCTTCTGCGATTGCTGTCATCTTTGCTTCGGTGTATCGGTATGCAGCAGCGCCGTCGCCATCCATGGAACCAAAGTTACCTTGCCCTTTGACCAAAGGGTAGCGCATGGCAAAATCTTGTGCCATGTGTACCATGGCGTCGTATACGGCGGAGTCACCGTGAGGGTGATATTTACCCAAAACTTCTCCAACAATTTTTGCTGACTTGGTCGTTTTGGCAGAAGCTCGCAGCCCCATTTTTTGTAGGGCGTAGAGTATGCGTCTGTTCACTGGTTTTAAGCCGTCTCGTACATCTGGTAACGCACGCATGACAATAACGGACATAGCGTAGTCAAGGTAAGAGCCTTGCATTTCTGCTTCTATGGTCCGTGGTCTGATTATGCCTACGTTGTCACTCAGTGGTTTGTCGGAATCAATGTTTGCCATACATTCTATTGTTTCTGTCTAAAGGAAGATTATCGAGGAAAATCTGCTTTTGCTTTATTTATCTTATCTTTAATATCGGTAAAGAAAGCTGCGGGTCTTTTGGGGTGTCTGGGGATTTGGCTTGTTACTATCCACAAGAGCGATAGTATTACCAGCGCACCGATGATGATTGCCCAGAGTAAGCGTTGGCGTTTGTGCTCGGGCATTCGCTGTACGTTTTCTAACATGGTTTTTGTATTGGAGCGTGTGTTTCTTACGCGCTAATTATTATTACTTTTGCAGTTTCAATATTGGCTAAGTCTTTCTTCTTGAGCACTAGTTTTTCTACGGTTTCTGCTTTACCGCCCATCTCTTTTACAAAGCGCTCTAGTGGCTCTAGTTGCAGTGTAACTCCTTCTTGCTGGTAGTGGCTTGGTATTACGATTTTAGGGTCGATCTGGTTTACGAGCTTTGCTGCGGTGGTCGCACCGAGGACGCTTTCGCCACCGACGGGGAGTATGAGAACATCGATTTCGCCCAGTGCTTCGAGTTCGTCTTCCTTCATGGTGAACTCTTTGATGTGTGTGAGGTTTAAAATTTTTAAATCTTCACTTTCGATAAGGTAAACAGTTACAAATCCACCATCTTGCTTTATAGGGATACCGGTTACGGTAACACCTTTTATGTCGTACTCTCCAGGGTTTGGAATGATGAATGGTTCGCCAGAGAGTGATTGGTATGCGTTGTACAGTTTGTTCTGTTCGTCAGCTAGGATAACGATGTCGGCGTTGCCTCGGGGAGGAGTAAGTCCAGAATCTTTTCCGGTTGGGTCAGTAACTACTACTGCATCCTTTGTTGTGAATTTAAAGCTGGATAAGCCTAAGTATTGGATATGCATATGATGTGTAACAATATTCTCATTATGTAGTACAGGGCTGGTACGTGTACCAGCGGGTTGGCAGTAGAAAGTAGTCTCTTTCTAGAGAAAATGGCTGTGTGTATTGCTGGTTAGCACAGTCCAAATATGGGTTAATTTTAGCATTTTTTGACCCCTTTCGTAAAACTAATTGGGCTTGCTTTTTTCGTTGGATTTGCCTATAATATTGGAACTTACATGGTTTGGTGCTCGCTACTGTCGCTTCGAAAGAAGGGGCAAAAAACTTAATTTTTAATCCCTGTGTAAGTGTTCTCTGTAGCACCAAAAGAATATTAACCAACTATGAAACACACTTTGTAACTCTCCAGGCAGTTTGTGCGTGGTTTTTTATTTGCCAACGCAGGAGTAAACAAGTGTATTTTGTAGAATAAATTTATGTCAGACGAACCAGTACAAGCAGTGAATACTGCACAACAAAATATTGACGAAGTAAAAGCAAACAAGGCCCAGAGTATGGAAGACCTGCTTTCCACCGGAGCTGAAATCCGCGTGTTAAAAGTCGGTGATATGGTAGAGGGTACGTTGCTTTCTGTTGGTAAAAATGAAGTTTACATTGATATTGAAGGTATTGGTATTGGTGTTGTTCGTGGCCGTGAGTTATACGATGACCAAGCAACCCTCGCTTCTTTGAAGGTAGGGGATACCATTTTGGCATCTGTTGTTGAGTCGGAAAACAAAGATGGTAACATCGAGCTTTCCCTCAGACAAGCAGGGCACGAACGAGTATGGCAAGCACTTAAGGCTAAGATGGAAAGCGCCGAAATTGTGAGCACGAAGATTCTTGGTGCAAACAAAGGTGGTCTTATGGTAGAAATCAATGGTGTACTCGGGTTCTTGCCTGTGTCCCAGCTGAACTTAGAACACTACCCACGCGTAGAAGATGGTGACAAACAGAAGATTCTTTCCGCTTTGCAAAGCTATGTTGGTCAATTGTTTGCAGTGCAGATCATTACTGCTGATCCAGAAGAAGAGAAGTTGATTGTGAGCGAAAAGGCAGTGTTTGAAAAAGAAACAGAAGGTCGCTTAGCTCAACTCAAGATGAACGACGTTATTACCGGTATGGTAACTGGCGTTGTGGACTTCGGTATCTTTGTGAAGTTTGGTGATTTGGAAGGGTTGGCACATATTTCTGAGCTTGCTTGGCAGCGCGTAGAAAATCCAAAGGATTTGTTCCGTGTTGGTCAGGAAGTGCAAGCAAAGATTATTGCTATAGATAAAGGACGTGTTTCCTTGTCCATTAAGCAATTGCAGCCAGATCCATGGCTCGAAGCTGTGAAGCAGTACAAGATAGGGCAAGTTGTAGAGGGTAAGGTTACAAAAATCATGCCATTTGGTGTGTTTGTAGAACTCTCTCCACAAATCCAAGGTTTGGCTCATTTGGCAGAATTGTCTCATGACGCAATCAAGGACCCTGAGTCTGTACTTAAAGTTGGTGAAATGAAGGCTTTCAAGATTATCTCTATTGAGCCAGCAGA
>CAZZBG010000042.1:0-6210 GCA_964652865.1 uncultured Candidatus Saccharibacteria bacterium | reverse complement strand
TTTTTCCAACATTTTTAACTACACCAGAAAGTCCAAGCTCTATTGCTTCGTCGAGGGCGCAGTACCGGAATCCAACGCCTTGTACTTTACCGGTGATGGTGATGTCTACATGTTTAATCATGTGAGTAGTAATAAGTAAATAGTAAGGAGTAATTAGAATTTTCGCTTATAAAGTTTGGTGAGTTTGGTTTTGGATTAGCTTTGAGAGCATCTTCTGGGTTTCAGTAATGAGCAATTGGGCTTCTTGGCAGTTGATGGTTTTGTATCTATCTTCACAAATAAGTAACTGTGTTTGTAACTCACAACTTGACGCATAGGCAATCTCCAGAAATCTAATAAACTCTAATCGTCTGTTGCGAGACCATCCTTCTGCGATGTTAGATGGGATAGATATAGCAGCTCTGAGCATTTGAGACAGTAAAATGAACTGCTCATGCTTGGGTAGCTGGTCACCAATGTTGTATATAAGTTTTACGAGCATCATGGCTTTTTGCCAGACAATCAAGTCTTTGTAGCCACCTTGCATTTGCTTATTACTGCTTACTAATTACTTGTATGTCCGCTAGCACCTCTTCTGCGTGCAGGGCAGGCTTTACGTTTTCGTATATCTTGGCAATTTTGCCAGCAGGGTCAATAAGGAAGGAAGTGCGGAGTGTGCCCATGTACTTGCGTCCATACATACTTTTTTCTGCCCAGACACCGTAACTCTCCACTACTTTTTTGTCTTCGTCTGCCAGTAGCGTGAAGGGGAGTTCGTACTTTGCGGCAAACTTCTCATGTTTATTTACAGGGTCTATCGAAATTCCAAGAACTGCAGCCTTTAGTTTTTTAAATTTTGGGAAATTGTCTCGCAATGTGCACGCTTCTGTGGTGCACCCTGGGGTGTCATCTTTAGGGTAGAAGTATACGAGCACCCACTGGCCCACATAGTCTTTGAGTTGGTGTACGGTCCCATTTTGGTCTGGGAGCTTAATTGCCGGTGCCTTTTGTCCTGTTTTAAGCATAATTTGTAGTTGCGAATGCTAGCTGATATTTCATTCTAGCATGTTTTTGAGAACGGGACATTGGCGATTTTTATCTTATATTTATAGGGTGTAAGTCTATTGCCGCCAATAATTTGGAAGAGTAGAACATAGGCAAGAAGCGCGTAATTACTAGTGTTTTATTTTGGCTTTTCATCAGAAATCCTAGGAGGGTCTGATGAAGTGGGCGTGGGTTGTGTATTCGTGGGCAGGCTTCGTGCCCGTTATAATGTGGTTGCTCATTAGCGGTCACGCCAACAGCATGTGCCAAGGCGATGTTGGATGTGTCGGATGTTATGACCGGCGGGGCAAGAAGGTCGCGTTGAGTTTTAGTGGCTCAGCCGGATTTACATTCGGGTGGCGTTATTTCGTTGTTGCGTACGTCATGCAGCTGGGGCATACGCAAAACTTTAACTATAAGGTGGTAGTTATAATGATAGCTACCACCTTTTTCTATGTGTGGGATAGTATGACGCCTACAAGCACGGAATTTATTGCTGCTCAGAGTGTGAGGGTGTGGTGTGAGGGTTTTGTGCCTTTATGTAGGCAAGCGCGTCTTGGGTTTTTGGGAATACAAGCCCTGCGGATTCAAGGGTTTGATATGTGGGTAATTGTTCTAGTGCCTGTTTGGTGAATTCGTTCACGCCCGATATTGCTACTTGCAGTCCCTGTTGGTGGACGAGGTCAATAATCTCGGCCAGTGCATCTATGCCATCGGTGTCAATGAAATAGAGTTCACGTAGTCGGAGTACTATCCAATTGTAGCCGTTGCATCCATCGCGGAAGCGGGTAAGGTGTGCTTGGCTGTTAATATATGCCAACTGCCCCTTAATTGAGTACACCAGAATATGTCTCTGCCCATCTGAGGCGGTAGGTAGTTTGCCCCCTTCGGCGTGTACAGGTGGAAGAGGTCCTTCGGTATGTGTGTTCACTACCAGCTCACACTGTCCTCGGGAGAGTTTCTCCATAAATACAAGCAGTGAGGCGCCAATACCCACGAGCAAGCCTATGGTTGGGTCTTTGTATATAGACACTGCGGTGACCAGCATGGCAAGTGCGAATCCTATTTTGTCGTACTTGAAGTAGCGAACAAAATGCTCTGCACCTACCATGCGGATTGCTGCAAACACCAAAATAGCTGCAATAATTGCCATCGGCAAATACGAAAACCAGTAGAAGAGTACAAGCGAGAAAATGCCGACAAGCACAGCGTTTATACCTGAAGCGATTTTGTGTGTTGCACCAGTGCGGACGTTAAGAGCGGTGCGTACGAGAACACCGGTAGCAGGTAAGCCGCCCGCTGCTCCCGACGCGAGGTTTGCCAGCCCAAGCCCGAGCATCTCTTTGCGTTCGTTGTATGTGGTTTTTGTCATGCCGTCAGCTATTTTTGCAGACAGCATTGTTTCTAGAATTGCAACAAAAGCTACCGCGGCGCCCGTAACCAAAATATCTTGGTTGAGGGTAATATGGGGGAAGTTAAACAGGGACGTGCTTAGATTGGGGTACGTTGTTCCCACGGTTGCTAGTGAGAAGGAGTCGGTGATATTGGTGACTATATACCCCAGTAGGATTCCAATGGGGGCAATGGTAATTGCTCCAGGAATTTTCGGGGTGAGTTTGACTGAAGCAAACAGAAAGAGCAGGCCAGCAGTAAACGTTATGAGTGTGGGGAAAGAGGTGTGGCCTACGTGTTGCAGGGTTTCCCACATGTTTAACAAAAACTGCTCATGTTTTTCTAAGCTGGTCAATCCAAGAGCTGCGTTTAGTTGGTTTAGCGCAATAATAATTGCGACACTGAGGGTGAATCCGTGTATGGTGCTCCCCGGTACGAATACGAGAAAACGCTCAAGTTTAAAGGCCCATGACAGGAGAATGAGTGCGCCTGCTACTAGGGCAACCATGGCAAGTGTATCGGCACCGTGTAGTAGTGCGTATGCGGCCAAGATGCCTGAAAGCGCCCCAGCGGGGCCGACAACGTTGTAATTGCTTCCGCCAAAAATAGCGGCAACAAGCCCAGCCCATACTGCGGTAATTAGTCCAGTAGTTGGCGGCGCACCTGATGCTATAGCAAGCGAGATGGAAAGTGGAATGGATATGAGCGCGACGGTGAAGCCAGCCTTCCAGTTTTGGCTGATCTTCTGGATCCAAGGGTTGGACATGGGGGTGACACTAATAATACAGGCTTGTTTTTGCATAACAGCCAGACTTTTAGGATACTCCTGTCAAAATCACTTTTCAAGTGGCACCCACGATGGTATACTGGAGAAGCAACATAATGTGAGTTGTATGATAGAAAGACTTAGCAAAAAGTTTGAAGTTACTTTGAGTCGCTGGTTCTATAAATTAGCGAGCAGAATTGTGAAATAGCTAATAGGAGCTAGCTGCTAGGAATTAGGTTGTAGGGAGTAGAAATAAAAAAACCGCTGCGAATGCAGCGGTTTTTTAAATAACCAGAAAACCACAGTACAAGTGCCCATCTAGAAACCCCGCGGTCAACCGTTGCATCAGCACGAGTCCGTGGATGAATGGAACCGCTCTTTTCAAAACCATCCCCGTTTTGAATAGCATGTTGCGCATTTTTAATGCGACATTGAAAGGAAACCCCTGGCTTTAGCCAGGGGAGGAGGTCATTAGTTTTTCTATTCTCTAATCTCTTTGCGCCTCTATAGTTCAAAGCTATCGTTGTACTTTGGTACAGTTATGTGGGCGGTTGGCAGCCTCTCTTTGAGGAGTGGCGCAAATGTCGTTGCTTGGTCTTCTTCGGTGTGCACTAGATATATCTGTTTGAGTGCGTGGAGTGAGGTAATGTAGGAAAGCAACTGGTTTTGGTCGGCGTGGGCAGAGAATTCATTGAATTTTACGATATGGGCGTTGACCGAAAAGTATTGTCCAAAAATGCGTACAGGACTGACCCCTTCAATTATTTTCCTACCCAAAGTGCCTACCCCTTGGTACCCCGTGAACATAATAATTGCATTCGGGTCTTCTATGTTGTTTTTTAAGTGGTGTAAAACTCGTCCGCCTTCGCACATGCCGGAAGCAGAAATTATCATGACTGGGCCAGGGAGGGAGTTCAGACGTTTTGAATCTTCTATTGACTCAGTGTAGAGCAAGTTGCGGAATTCAAGTGGCTCTTCTCCGACTTCAGAAAAGTCGCGCCAGCTTTCTGCATCGTATTCTTCGGTGTGTCTACCAAACACTCCAGTCATTTTGGTAGCCAGAGGGCTGTCTATGTAAATAGGGAGTCGAGGGATACGGCGAGCATCGGTCAGCTGGTGGAGAATGTAGGTGAGTTCTTGTGTTCTGCCAAGAGAAAACGCAGGCACAACAATTTTACTCTTGTGTTCTACTGCTATTTTCACGACATGTTCCAGTTTATCTTTTGCGTCTTCTAGCGAGCTGTGGGTGCGGTTGCCGTAGGTGCATTCAGAAAGGAGGACGTCTACTGGCTCACTAATTATTTCTGGGTCACGGAGTATTGGGGTGTTGGTGTGCCCGAGGTCGCCCGTAAAGGCAACTGTTTTTGTAACTCCATCTTCGGTTATTTCCAGCAAAATAATGCTGGAGCCAAGTATGTGCCCAGCGTCATACAGTTTAAAGCGCACACGGTCAGACAACCGTGTCCATTCTTTGCTATGCCAGAAATATGGTGTTGGGGTAAAGTGTTGGGTGACTGCTTCTGCGTCTTCTATGGTATAGAGCGGTGCAATAGGGTCTTCTCCTGGGGGAAGGTGGTCGTTGTAGTAGTTGGCATCTTGTTCTTGAATCTTGGCGCTGTCTTGCAAGATGTAGCTGGCGACTTCGCATGTCGCAGGGGTAGCGTAAATCTTTCCCGTAAAACCTTGCTTTATTAGTACTGGCAACATGCCGCAGTGGTCTGCATGTCCATGTGACAAAATAACCGCGTCCACATCTTTTGCTGCAAAAACAAACTCTTTGTTGAGCGGTGCAACTTCGGCTCTTCTGCCTTGGTGAAGCCCGCAGTCAAGTAATATTTTAAATCCTTGGGTGTCTATGAGGTGTTTCGAGCCGGTAACATTTTGCGCGGCGCCGTAGAAGGTAATTTTCATAATCCACAAATCTCTAATTTCACGAAAGCACGAACAGTCCGTACCTGTTAATAATACCATGGCAGCCAATAAAAAAGAGCAGTCTATTGTTGCAATAGGTTGCTCTTTTTTGGCGTACTACAATGAGAATTTTTCGAAATAGATTTTGTTTTTATCTATACCGATAGTGGGGAGGGACTTGAGTAAACCGTTCATCATGACTGGTGGGCCACAGAGGAATACTTCACGAGTAGCAGCGTCAGGTACGAGTTGGGTAATGAGTTCGGGAGTGATGAAGCCAGTGGAAAAAGTTGCGAGTTGCGAGTTGCGAGTTCAGGAGCGGTATCTGCGTTGCTTAGGACATGGTGAATCTTAAATTTATACTTTGTTGCTAACACTTCCAATTCTTTTCTTAAAGCTATGTCGGATTCGGTTTTGTTGCCGTAGATAAGCTCTATGTCTTTTCCTGCTTTGCCTAAGTCTTCGATCAGACCAACAAATGGGGTAATGCCAATACCACCGGCAAGCGCAAGAATTTTAGTGCCTTGGGTGCGTTTAGCAGTAAAAATACCGTATGGTCCTTCTACATATACTTTGGTGCCCACAGGGATTTGGCTAATAGTTTTGGTAAAATCACCAATACCTTTAATTGTTTGTCGGACGCTTTGCCCATCGTAGCTTTTCGAAATAGAGAAAGGGTGGGATTCGCGGAAAAATGGTTTGGATAAAAACCGCACAAACAGGAATTGCCCTGCAGTAAAGCGAAATGTGTCTAACGATTTTCCACCAATCTCTACCGAGTATACATCGGCAGTTTCTTGGGTTACACGTGTGACTTGGAATTGGTGTTTGTAATTCTTCCATAGGGGTAGTGCAAATCGAAACACACCAATAGTAAGAGCTACGAAGGCGTACAGAGCAAACCAGTAAATGGTTGCAATGGGGGAATTGGTAAAGTCACCACCCAGTTCCAGCTGGTGCCCAAAAGATACTGCGACCGCAAGGTAGAGGGTAAGGTGTACGTAGTACCAGCGTTCAAAATTCCAGCGTTTCCACACTTGTAATATGGAGTAGATAATAATGCCCAAGAACAACCAAAAGCCAAGTACAGCTCCGAGCATGTCTTCGTACTGCAACAT
>CAZZBG010000041.1:4748-6373 GCA_964652865.1 uncultured Candidatus Saccharibacteria bacterium | reverse complement strand
GTGCCTTGAATGCGTGCTTGAGTCGCGTTTACGCAT
The DNA here is from genome assembly GCA_964652865.1 of uncultured Candidatus Saccharibacteria bacterium. Classification (GTDB taxonomy): domain Bacteria; phylum Patescibacteriota; class Doudnabacteria; order UBA920; family UBA920; genus JAEUSE01. Next base: position 6,337 of record CAZZBG010000041.1, on the reverse strand, counting down.
TAGTTACTATCGGCGCATTTTTTGTGTCGGTTTCTTTTTTTATGCACACAAATTACTCTCCTTGGCTACACCAGTTGAACCGAACTCGTCCAGAAGCGCGGCTTGCCGGAAACATGCAAGTAGATGTAGCAATAGTTGGAGCAGGGATCGCTGGGATTGCAACTGCTTATTTTACTTTGAAGCACACGCAGAAATCTGTGGTGGTGTTAGAAGCGGGAAAAGTGGCACACGGTGCTACGGGTCATAACGGCGGATTTTTGGCGACCTACTTTGAACGCAGTTTTAAAAGCCTTATCCAAGAATTTGGTTTCGAGATGGCGGCAGATGCGCAAAGAGCAATAGACTCGAGCTGGGAACTTTTGGAAGAAATACGGGCCGATGCAAAGCTTTCTACACCGCTTTGGAAGTTCACAGGGTACGCAGCGATTGCCACAGAAGAAGAGCTGTTCGTACACCTGCGTAATAACGCACTGAGAAAAAAAGCGGGGCTGACTGCGCCAATGGTGCTTGTGTCAGATGCGTACGCACACCGTGCGAGGATTCCTGCGCTGTACCAAGAGTTGTACCGACTAGTGCCCAAAGCAGAGCTCTTAGAACTTTTGGAAACTGCGGATCAAGATTATTTTGCAGTCCTCCCAGAGCAAAAAGGGGTCATGAACAGTGCGGCGTTTACCGAAGAACTGGCTCTGTACTTACTTGCCACCTACCCCGACCGGTTTACGCTAGCAGAGCAAGCTCCGGTAGCGCGGCTGACATTGCACAGTGCGCACGGTGAGTTGCTATTGCACGCAGGGCAAGTTGTACAAGCTGGGCGGGTGGTGTTGTGCACTAATGGTTTTGAAAATATTACACTTGTGAACACGGTAGGTGAAAGTGTGAGTAAAAAATTTCACTACTTAGTGCGGGGTATTGTTGGGTACATGGCTGGGTACTTGGAAGCAGAAGGGAAACCACCAGCAGAGATTAGTTACTTACCAAAATCGACGGGTAGTCATGGTGCGGATATCTATGCCGAAGACCCGTACTTCTACTTAACCAGACGGCCATTCGTGCACGAGGGGCGTGCGCAAAATTTAATTTGCATTGGTGGGCCAGAGGCGCTCATGGACGACACAAACAACTACAATGTCGAACACCCGTTTCCTGCAGAAGCGCGAGAGCAAATAGACACATTTTTGCGCTACACGTACAAACGCGATACAGATGACCGTGTGGAGTACAGGTTCTTGTGGCATGGCCTAATGGGTTTTACGCCGAACGGTGTACGACTTATTGGTGCTGAGCCGTTAAACCCAGTCATGTTGTACAACTTAGGCTGTAACGGCGTGGGGCTTATGCCATCTTTGTACGGTGGGTGGAAAATTGCGCAGGTGTTGGCGGGGAAAGTGCTTCCAGCGGCTATCTTTGACCCGAAAGATATTCGCAATTTGAGTGGGAAACGGGTGGTAAGTCCGAGAAAGATTAAGCACCGAGGTAGGCACGAGGCTGCTGCATAACGCTGCTCTGGTTTGTGGTTGCGTGGTATAATACAGCGAATAAGAACGGATTTTACTTATGGCAGCATTTTACAAGTCCTACAAACCACGCAC
>CAZZBG010000041.1:0-4648 GCA_964652865.1 uncultured Candidatus Saccharibacteria bacterium | reverse complement strand
CAGATTGTGAGTACTGTACCTATCGGGTAGGGACACAAGCAGTAGAAGTAAAAAAAGTAGCACCTCCTATGGCTGTGCCAGTGCCAGAGGTCCCTGCAAAAAAGGTGAAAAAGCCTAAAGCAGGAGGAGGGGAGCAGGGACAGACGTTGTTTTAGCAAGAGTTGGTTTCTTCCATTTTTTGCCCAAAAAAGCTATACTACAGTATAGCTTTTATTAACTCTTAGTAATTTTATGCGTAAAATTGCGTTTCTCTTTTTGTGCAGCTTGTTTGCCTTGGTGGCGACCCCTGCGCTCGCGGCAGATTTTGCTGCTCCATCTCGCAAAACTGGGGATGTTGTCTTAAGTACTACTGCGACCTATAAAAATTTGTATACTGCAGGGAGTAACGTCACCGTCAACAGCACTGTTTCGGGCGATGCCTACATTGCTGGTGGCAGCATTACCATAGACGGTCCAGTCGAATCTGACGTTGTGGTGGCTGGTGGTACTGTTGTGTTAAACAATGCAGTTGGTGGTGATGTCAGAGCTGCTGGTGGTACTTTGACCATTAACAGCGAAGTAGCTGGCGATGTGGTTGTGGCTGGTGGAAAAATTTCCATTGGCGAACGTGCCAAAATTGGTGGCGATCTGATTATTGCTGGTGGTACTGTTGCCATTGACGCTCCAGTGGCTGGTAAATTGTGGGCCTCCGGTGGTGACGTTACCATTAACAACACCGTAACTGGACCAATCATGGTGAAGGGCGCAGAAATGGTTACGTTTGGTGCGAAGGCTGTGGCGAAAGGCACTATATCCATTCAGGCACAGAAAGAGCCGGTGGTCATGGAAGGCGCGCAGGTGGGTACTATTGATTTCAAAGTAGTACACGCTGGGCGTACAGCTATGGAAGTTGCACGTGCTGCTGTATTTGGTGGCGCAGTTTGGATTTTGGCGTACTTGCTAGTGGCGCTTGCCGCAGTATGGGCAGCTCCAAAGCGCATTGCACGATTTGTGACCGATGCACGCAAGAACTTTTGGGCGAACCTTGGTATTGGGGTAGCGACTGCAATTGTCGCTCCAATTGTTGCCATTGCCTTACTGTTGGTTTTGGTTGGGTACCAGTTAGCATTTGTGCTCTTTACAGCATATCTGTTTGCCATGGTATTGGCTTGGGTGTTGGCAGTGTTGTGGACAGGAAGTGTCTTGTTTAGTCTTATGAAAAAGCATCCGCATATTTCGGCACACTGGCAAACTGCAGTGCTCGGTGCGTTTGCATTTACTTTGGTACGATTTATTCCGGTAATTGGTAGTATCTTCTGTATGCTGGTGTTCTTGTCCATGTTTGGGCAGTTGGTCCGTGCTACAAAGAACGCAGTGGTAGAACACGAAGAAGTAGTAGCAGAATAGGCGCTACTCTTTCCGGAAAGTTTGAACAACTTGAAAGCCCTGTGCGTGTGTCACCACACGTGCAGGGCTGTATAAGCTCTTGAATTAATTTGTAATTTCAAAAATATGGGTTTTCTCGACAAGTTAAAAGATGTAAATGAAATGCGCAAACAAGCAAAGCAGATCGAGCTGTTGCTTGGACAAGTAGAAGTCACGGGGAAGTCGTCTGGTGGAAAAATTAAAATTACCATGGACGGTAACCAAAATGTAAAGAGTGTGGAAGTAGATGACGCAGTAGTGGGCGATAGGGGTGAAATTGCTCGCAATATTCGCGCCGCGCTCGAAGACTTGTTTAAAGAGCATAAAAAAGTTTTGCAAAGCAAGTTTGGTAGCATGATGCAGTAGAACAGTGGACAGTTGACAGTGGGCAGTCGTTTGAGACCCTAAGGGTCCTCAGACCCTCGAAGGGTGACTAGTGCACAGTGCTTAGTGTTCAGTAGAAATACGAAGCACGAAGGCCGCTGTTGAGGCACATGTGTGTGGGGTTAGCATTTGTTCCTCTCCTAAGTTAGGAGAGGTTAGGAGAGGTATACATTATGAAACGATTACTTTTTTTATTTCTAGTGCTTGGAGTATTTTTGGCACCGCAAAGCGTGCTGGCTTTGTCCGTGGAGCAGCTTAAGCCACAGGTGGACATCAGTAGCATTACCGCAAAGTCAGTAGTGGTGCTAAACCAAGTTACGGGTGAGCTCTTGTACGAACAAGGCGGAACAGATGCACGTGTGCCTGCAAGTTTGGTAAAACTGACCACCGTGCTGGTGGCTTTGGATTTGCCACTTAACTGGAACGGTCGCTGCACAGTGGGAGAGCAAGATCGCGTTGGTGGGGTCAGTATAACCAAAGCAGGAGAGCGCAAGACGTACACGCTGAATGCCTTACTCTACGCCACGTTACTGCCTTCGGCAAACGATGCTGCAACGGCGCTGGCACGTTGTTCGGGACTTTCTCGGGCGGATTATTTGGCGCGCATGCAAGCCAAAGTTGCAGAGCAAGGTGCAGTGGCAACTACCTTTGCAGATTTTTCTGGTATGAGCGAACAAAACAAAACTACAGCACAAGATTTAGCAAAAATTGCCAACGCTGCGTTTAGTACCGAAAGAGTCAGAGCCATAACTCGGACACAAAGTTTTCGTTTGTGCGCCATTGGCGGCACATGCCAAACAATTCGCACGACGAACCAGCTTTTGCAAGACAAAGAGCTAACGACTATTGCAGGGAAAACTGGCACGCTCGACGGTGCGATTAACTTTGCCGGTAGTTTCCGTGATCCAAAAGGGAGATATTTTATTGTCGTAGTACTTGGTGGTAGCACTAAAGAGTCTCGGTTTGCAGAAGCAAAACAACTGGTGCAATTCGCCACTGTACGCCAAGACTGGTCCGACCTCTTCGCCGTGAGATAATGTATTATGCAAAGAAATATTTTAACAATACAGATTGCATGTGCTACACAAGTTGTTTTTGACTTTACTTTGAATCCTGAAAATACACCACTGTGGATAGAAAACATCGCATGGGAAAAGCGCAATACTGAGCATCCCCAGATTGGGTCATTGTATACAAATGCAAATTTGGAGGGTGTGACGACGGTCTATGAACTAGTAGAGTTCGTACCATATAAGACTTTTACCCTAAAGCAAGTTGGTGGGATGTATTGTGTAAAGTATGATTTTGTAGAGGTGGGTCAAGGCAGTACCGACCTTGCCTATACTGAGTGGGTTACAGCTGGTGAGCTAGAAGCTCCTTTTACGCAAGAGCCTTTATTACAGTTAAAGCACATCTTAGAGCTGGTATAGGTTTTAATCCGTTACTAGGCGCGCATGGTAACGGGTGCGTGTGGGTAAATCAAGGACCGAAATGTGACGGCCGTCACATTTCGGTCCTTTTTGTTTTGACGGAGTATTGTTAAAGGTGTTGATGGGCACCATCTGCATCCGCCGGCGGGCGGGGATGTGCAGATGGTGCCCATCAACACGCACACGTGTGCTGCTCCGTTGCCTGAAAAGGCTGTGTATTCTATACTATGCAGTATGGTAAAAGCAAAGAAACAGCGAGTGTTGGTGGGTATTTCTGGTGGAGTAGACTCCGCTGTTTCTGCGTACTTACTGCAACAAGCAGGGTACGAAGTAGAAGGTGCGTTCATGAAAAACTGGTCGGCGACCACGGGGTTAAAGCTTGCAGAGTGTCCTTGGCTACAAGATCGGCAGGAAGCGTTGCGTGTTGCTGCTTTTTTGGGGATTCCTCTTCACACGCTAGATTTTGAAAAAGAGTACCAAGACAAAGTCATGTCGTACTTTTTTGCCGAGTACCAAGCAGGACGCACGCCAAATCCAGACGTTATGTGTAACAAGGAAATAAAGTTTAAGCTGCTCTACAACTGGGCAATGCAGCATGGGTTTGATTATCTGGCTACAGGGCACTACGCACAAATTGCCCAAATAGAGAATAGAGAACAGAGAGTAGAGAGTAGAAAGAAAAAGAACATGTCTGGCTATTCTCTATCCTCTAATCTCTACTCTCTCACGCGAAGCGTAGACGAATTTAAAGACCAGACGTATTTTATTTATAATATTTTAACAGAGCAGTTGCCCCGCGTGTTGTTTCCTATTGGAGGCATGAAAAAAGCTGCAGTTAAAAAACTAGCAGAGAAAATTGGGTTGCCAAATGCAAAACGAAAAGAAAGCATGGGCTTGTGTTTTGTGGGTAAGGTACGCCTGAAAGAGTTTTTGGAGCAAGGAGTGAAAGCACAATCGGGGCCGATTGTACTAGTAACGAGTAACGAGTTGCGAGTTGCGAGAAAGACTCACAATGCATCAGAACGGAGTACTAATACACTCAGAGTTATAGGGCAGCACGCTGGGTTGCATACGTACACTATTGGGCAGAGGCAGGGGATTGCTGTGGGCGGTCCAGAGGGTCCGTACTATGTAGTAAAAAAAGATTTACCAACCAACACACTGTTTGTAACCAACGACCCCAACGACCCTGCGCTCGAAGTTACGGAAGTGGCGGTGCATAGTGTGAATTGGATAACAAAGTTAGTAACGAGTAACGAGTTGCGAGTAACGAGAATGAAGGTTCAGGATGGGTCTGGTTCTACTCGCTACTCTCTACCATCTAGTCTCAAATGTCGTTACAGACACCAAGGGGAGTTGGTTCCGTGTGTGGTAGAGCAAACAGGGGAAGATACATACACCGTGCGGTTCAAAACTCCGCAAAAAGCACT
>CAZZBG010000040.1:5104-6373 GCA_964652865.1 uncultured Candidatus Saccharibacteria bacterium | reverse complement strand
AAAACGTATTTCCGCCGCACTATTCCAAAATAGGTACTACGACTACTTAGAATACCGGCTCAAAAAATTTGTGCGCGAAGTGGCTCAGAGCATTCCAAACGGTGCTACTGTGTTAGACGTCGGTGCAGGCGAGCAACAATACAAACACTTTTTTACCCACACCAAGTACACCGCACAAGACCTTGGCGTGGGTGACGGCGCTTGGGATTATTCACAGTTAGACATTGTTTCAGAAATCTACTCTATCCCCGTCCCCGACCAGTCCTTTGACTATATTCTGTGCACACAAGTCATGGAGCACTTACGCTACCCAGACAAAGCATTTGCGGAGTTTAGCAGAATACTCAAACCAAACGGCAAACTGTTTGTTACGTGTCCACTGGCTTGGAAAGAACACCAAATCCCCCACGACTTTTTTCGCTATACGCAGTTTTCATTGCAGTCACTGGGACACGACCACGGGTTTTCTACCGTAGAGCTTCGTAAAGTTGGTGGCAAGTTTATTACTCTTGCACGCCTTGCTATAGACACAAACATTATCTTCCGCATTCGCAACCGCTGGGTGCGATATGCGCTTGTGCTGTGTCTCTACCCGTTCGATTTTCTGCTTGGGTTTTGCGCCTACCACCTTGATTTTCTGGACACAAAAAAAGACTTAACCATTCAGTACGAATGTATTTTCAAGAAAAACAGTTAGCAGCAATCCTATGGAACGAGAATCACCCCAACAACAACATTGCAAAGAGTGCACCGCGCCACTCCCTTTTGGTAGCATCAGCGCTTATTGCAAACGATGTATTGAAAAAGCAAGACTCACCACAAAAAAGAAACAAAAGGCTGTATAGGGTGCGGTATGAAAAACGGCCTACACCGACCAAAGTGTTACTACAACCCAAACTACAAACCAGACTAGACTTGTGCGTCCACCCCGACTGCTTCGGAAATATTTTTGTAGCCATCGCGTACCAGCAGCTGCACTAAGCCTTGGTTTATGTCCCCCACGATACTGGGTCCTTCAAAAATCATACCAGTAATAAGTTGCACAAGACTCGCACCAAGACGAATTTTCTTGTACGCATCTTCTGCAGAAAAAACCCCACCCGAACCCACGAGCACATATGCTCCGCGGGTTTTTTTGTAGACATACGCCAGCTGGGCGTTGCTCAAATCCTCTTGTACCTTCCCACTAAAACCACCGAACTCGGGCACATGTGTATCCACAATCTGACTCCGAGTATGGTCCTTGGTCAAGTTTGAACAGATTATCCC
>CAZZBG010000040.1:0-5004 GCA_964652865.1 uncultured Candidatus Saccharibacteria bacterium | reverse complement strand
CCTCCGAGCCTCTGTGCAATAGCTTCGGCGCCATCATTTTTTAGCCCATAGTACACGAGTAGTGATTTGGATTTCGGCAACCGCCACAACCGTGGTCTGTCGTTTCCAGCGCACGCCTCACCAGTCACAGACCCAACTTCCACGAACCCAAACCCAACCTCTGGCAAAATATCGAGCAGTTCGGCATTTTTATCGAACCCCGCAGAAAGCCCAATCGGATTTGGAAACGCAACACCGCACAGTGTTTGGGATAAACGGGGATCAGAAAAATAAAACACCCTGCGCGTGAGTGCGCGGAAGAACTGGAAGCGACCCAAGATTTTCCCCAACGCTAAAATACTATCGTGCACCGTTTCTGGGTCAAAACGAAATGCCACTGGTTTAAAAAATGCTTTATATGCGTGCGACAGAAGTTTCATACTTATATAGTGCGCTAACTTTTCTGCTCTTGCAAGTGCAGAGTGCCCAAAAAAGCATGTATACTAGTATAAGAGTATTATTCGTATTTTTCAGATGGAATTTTTATCCAGCATTTGGTTTTACGTAGTCTTTTCCGTTTTGGGTTGTGTAGGCTATGGGCTTACCAGTCACATATTTGAAACCAAACTCACTGCATATATTACCTCAAAAGTTTTTGGCCTCATACTGTTTGGGTACGGTATTTGGCTTCTTTCATCACTGCATTTACTAAACTTCCAATCGGTGTGGATTATCACAGGACTGCTTGGTGTTACTGCTGTGTGCAGCTTGTGGTACGCAAAAAAACTACCAGCAGCCACTCCAGCCGAACCGCACCAATGGTTTTCGCGCATTACAGTGTGGGAATTAGCAAGCTTTCTCCTATACATTGGGTATCTGTTTGTACGGAGCCACAATGCAGAAATCAACGGCACCGAACGCTTTATGGACATGGCGTTTTTGTCTGCTTCGGGCAACACCAGCTACTTCCCACCAGTCGACCCGTGGTTTTCTGGGCACACCATTAACTACTATTATTTTGGGTTGTACCTCATAAGCCTTGTAAGCAACATCGCCCAACTCCCCTATGCGCTTACGTATAACTTTGCACTCGGGCTCATCTATAGCCAAAGCGCAGTGTTGGTAGCAGGACTAGTGTACACCACAGTCAAATCGAGACTACTTTCGCTGTGGGCAGCATTCATGGTGACCACCGCTGGCACACTCTATTTTGCCGGTTGCAGTCTGGCAGGATTTATCCGAGGGCTCTCGCCCGTATGCAGCTACGCTTCTTCGACTCGACTCTACACTCCTTCCTACATTATTAACGAAATCCCTTCGTACAGTTTTACTGTGGGCGACCTCCATGCGCACCTACTCGCGTTACCGCTCTTTTTAGCTGCTCTGTACACCATCTACACTCTGGCACAAAGCAAAACTCTGCGCCTGCACATATTTATACTCAGTAGCATTACTGGAGCTGTATTGGTCATGACTAACATGTGGGACGCAGTAACGTACATCGCACTACTAGCCGTAGCTGCACTCTTCCGACTGTACCCACTTGGCCGTGCCAAAAAAATCACAAAAGAGTTTTGGGACACTCTGCGCTATTTCGCAGCTCTTCCCGTTTTCATTATCCTGCTTATCCTTCCGTTTAGTTTGCAATTTCACAGCCCCGTGCTTGGTCTTGGGTTTAGTCCACTCTATGTACACCTTAAAAACTTAACCGACGTACAATACCCAACTCCACTCCTCGCACTGCTTGGCATGTGGGGCTGCACCGTAAGCATTGGAATTTTAGCGTGGAAAAAAATGACACGCTCAGAAGCACCTGTATTTCTCTACACGCTTGCTGTAGTGAGCTTTGGCATACTCCTTGGAGTTGAGCTGTTCTTCGTGAAAGACATCTACAGCTTGGCCAACCCTCCGTATTTCCGTGCCAACACCACATTTAAATTTGGCTACCATGCGTGGAGCATGTTGCATATTGCTGCAGCTATCGCTTTGGGCACCATCTGGTCACGCCTACACACCACAACTCAACGTCCCACAAAGCTACTGCTATCCGCACTCCTGATTGTTTCTGTCGGAGCTGGACTGGTCTACCCTTACCAAGCAATTACCCAGTTCTACACCACTGCTTCGCCACGTACACTAGATGGCAGCGCATGGCTTGCCCAAAAACACCCAGACGACTATGCAACGGTGAACTATATTGTGCACAACACTCCTAAAACTGCAGTGATTGCAGAAGCAGTTGGCGACAGTTACAGCGAATACGCACGCATGGCTACTTTTAGCGGACGTGCTACCCCCATGGGTTGGAAGACACACGAGTGGACATGGCGACTCATTCCACCAAAAAATCCAGCGGAACAAAATCCTGAAACAGGCTGGGGTACTGTCTCCAGTGTTGCCGCAGACATAGAAGAACTCTACACGGCAACCACTCCGGCAACTGCATATGCACTAGCACAGCAATACCAGATTGATTATGTCTATGTAGGCAATATGGAGCGAGCGCTGTATACTACAATAGACATGTCGACACTCTACGCCATAGGCACCCCCGTATTTTGGAGCGGCTCGAGTGTGCTCATCAAAATTACAAAATAAAATTACATGCACAGCTTACTAGACGTACTTCTTCCTTACGTCTTTGCGTACAAATATATTGCGCTGCTTATCATTACCTTTTGGGGGGCACTATTACTCCCCCTTCCTTCTGGTACGCTCATCGCTGCGACAACTGCGTTTGCCATGCAGGGTTACTTTAACCCATGGGCAGTATTTGCTGTTGGGGTTCTAGGAAATGTGCTTGGAGACAACGCAGGGTACTGGTTGGCACGACTCTACGGTACACCCACGCTAGAAAAACTGGGATTTAAACGCATTCTCCATTCTGAAAATTTCACAATGGTAGAAAAACAAATAGCAGAGCATCCGTTTCTCACTATCTTCTGGAGCAGGTACATGACAGCAATTGCTCCAACGGTGAATGTTATTTCTGGTTTAGGCAAAGTCCGCTATTCGGTATATCTCTTTTTTGAATTCTGGGGAGAAGTTGCAGAAGTCGGCACGAACTTTGCAATTGGGTATTTCTTTGGTGCGAACTGGGAATACTTTAGTGCCTACTTAGACAAAATCTGGATAGTAGTAGTTGGCGGGGCCATCTTTAGCTACTTAGTTTGGAAAGCATTCGCTCGAAACCATAGAAAGAAAATGGCTTTGCAGAACACTAAAAAATAAACCTTGCATAATGCAAGGTTTATTTTTTAGTGAACTGCTCAATAGTAAAGTATTCATTCTGCAAAAAGTGCTCAGCGCACTCGGGGCGAAACAAATTGTACGGGTCGAGACCGCGTAATTGGGTACTGTACGAACGGATAGCTGCCAGTTTCTGTTCGGCAGATACTGGCACGTGCAAGACTGGAGCAGAATTTACCGCAGTGGCATCATAGACACCATGAATCCGCTTACGTTCTAACACAGCTTTTATTTCGTCACACCACGGCGCTGGCGGCATGGACACTTTTGCAAATGGCACACCAACGTCCTCACACACAGCCCGCGCTGCATCATAGACTGCTATATGGTCACCATGACCCGTAAACCCATCGGCATCAAAACTCAGTGCAACACTAGGCTGCATATCGCGAATCCACTGTCTACACGCATCGGTCAACGCAGCAATGTGCGCTTTGACCTGCCCATCCGGTATCCCAAGCACTGAGCATCGCTCTATACCCAACAGGCTTACTACATCTTGCAGCTCTTTTCGACGGAGTGCGCCTAAGCCCGCATGCAACTCTTCTGCCACATACGCTTTCCCTTGTTCACCTGCAGTTGCACATAAAAGCCACACTACCCCACCAGTAGCCACAATACGGTGAACAATGCCTGCCGTTAAAAAGCTTTCATCGTCAGGGTGAGCCATTACAACAGCCACCCGTTTTGCATCAAATAATTGTTCGTCAAAAGGCAACACTGCTTCCATAGTTCAGATAGTATACAAAGCATTTTTAGCTACGGCAACAACCCCCACAATACCCCTCTCCCAAGGCGCATTTTGAGTTGGTATACTATATATATGCATATACTCATTACTGGTGGTGCTGGATTTATTGGCTCACATTTTACTCGTTACTGGGTTACCCACCACCCAGAAGACCACGTTACCGTTTTAGACAAGTTTACGTACGCAGGAAACCACCATAATCTAGCAGATGTTGCGCACAAAATCTCACTTGTGACTGGCGACATCTGCGATGAAGCTGTCGTGCGCAGCACCATGCAAGACTGCAACACTGTAGTTCATTTTGCCGCAGAAACGCATGTGGACCGATCTATTGCTGACCCCGATGTATTTATTCGTACCAACGTCTTAGGGACGCACACATTACTGCGAGTAGCAAAAGAACAAGGCATCGAGCGATTCCACCATGTGTCCACAGACGAAGTGCTCGGGCACTTACCACTGGACACCGATGACCGATGGACCGAACAAAGCCCATACAACCCTCGCAGCCCCTACTCCGCAAGTAAAGCAGCGAGCGACCACTTAGTGCGCGCATACTACACCACGTACGGCCTGCCCGTAAGCATTAGCAACTGCGCTAACAACTACGGACCGTACTTGTATCCAGAAAAGCTCTTGTCACTAGCTATTACCAATCTACTAGAAAATAAAAAAGTGCCTGTCTACGGCACGGGAGAGCAAGTACGTGAATGGTTACAAGTGACGGACCACTGCCGCGGCATCGAAGCTATTCTTAAACGCGGTAGAGTGGGAGAAACATATTTTATTGGCCCGAACGAACAACGGATAACCAACAGAGAACTGCTCGGCAAAGTGCTCGCACATATGGGCAAAGACGAGAGCTACTTAGAGTTTGTGCCAGACAGGCTCGGCCACGACCAACGCTACGCACTGTCTACTAAAAAAATTACCCGTGAGCTTGGGTGGCAACCAAGCGTCTCACTCGATGACGGGCTTATAGACATGATAGACTGGTACACAAACAATCCCACGTGGTGGAAACC